>NZ_DAISZC010000110.1:0-2975 GCF_036824975.1 Tepidimonas sp. | reverse complement strand
GCGGCTGACCGTCGGATTGCACCGATCGCCCGATCAGGAGCACGCAGACCCAGGCCAGCAGCCCCAGACAGCCCCAGGTGATGCGCCACCCCAGCCACGCCTGACTGGCCGCCGCCAGCAGCATGCCGCTGGCCACACCGGTGGGCATGTAGCCCCCCCACCAGCCCAGCGCCCGGCTCAGGACGGCCCCGTCGGGCACCGCCCGCCGCAGCAGACCGGGTGCCGGCAGCACCGCCATCAAGAACCCCAGCCCTTCCACCGCCCGCGCCCACAGCAGGACCTGCGGGGCGCTCGCCATGGCCCCGATCAGGCTACCTACACCCAGCAGCGTCAGTCCGGTCTGCATCACACGCCGGGCTCCGAGCCGGTCAGCCATCTGCCCCAGCACGGCACCCAGCGTCTTATCGGCGAACGGGATCATCGCCAACAGGAACCCTCCCTGCACCAGGGTGACGCCCCGTTCTTGGGTCAGCACAGGCAGGGCCGCGGGCAGCTTGCCCACGTGCAGGGCACTGGCCACACCGCAGCCCACGATCACCCACGCCTGCCCCGGCAGACCCACAGATGCTTCGCGATCGACCGCCTGCCGCATCGCGGGCTACCCAAACAGCCGCTCACCGGTCAGCCGCTGGTGCTCACGGATGGCAAAGCGGTCGGTCATGCCGGCAATGTAATCGGCCACCCGGCGCCGCAGCGACAGCCGCACCCCCTGGCGTTCGGGCGGCAACAGGCGCGGGTCTGCGCAATACAGGCGGTACAGGTCCGCCACAATACGGCGCGCCCGCGCGGTCGTCTCCATCACCTGGGGATGCCGGTACAGATTGACCAGTAAGAAGCGCTTCAGCGCCGCCGAGGCCTCGCGCATCGCCGGCGAAAAGCCCAGCAGCGGCGGGCTGCGGCGCACATCGTCCAGCGTCTGCACGCCAGCGGCGGCGACGGCGCGCCGCGTGGCCTCGATCACGTCGTACACCTGGGCACTTAGCATGCGGCGAATGGTTTCGTACAACAGCCGACGTCCGCACAGCAGCGGATGCTGTGCCAACGCCTCACGCCGGTAGGCATCGAACAGCTCCACCCCTTCGAGCTGCTCCAGCGTCAGCAGTCCGCTGCGCACGCCGTCGTCGATATCGTGCGCGTTGTACGCGATTTCGTCGGCCACATTGGCCAACTGCGCTTCCAGCGACGGGGACTGCCCGCTCAGAAAGCGTTCACCCACGCCCCCGGGTTCGCGCGCCTGCAGCCATTGCGCATTGGCGCGCGAACAGTGCTTCAGGATGCCCTCACGCGTCTCGAAGCACAGGTTCAGGCCATCGAAGGTGGGGTAGCGCTGCTCCAGCTCGTCGACGACGCGCAAGCTTTGCAGGTTGTGCTCGAAACCGCCGTGCGGCTCGTCATCACCGCGCGGCTCTTGCGCCGCCGGCCCCGTGTCCTCGTGCAGGCAGGCGTTGAGCGCATCCTGCCCCGCGTGACCGAAAGGCGTATGCCCCAGATCGTGCGCCAGCGCGATGGCCTCCACCAAATCTTCATGCAGGCCCAGCGCGCGCGCAATGCTGCGCCCGAGCTGCGCCACCTCCAGCGAGTGCGTCAGCCGCGTGCGAAACAGGTCTCCCTCGTGATTGAGAAACACCTGCGTCTTGTAGACCAGGCGCCGGAAGGCCGAGGAATGGATCACCCGGTCGCGATCGCGCTGAAACGGGTTGCGCGTCGGCGCCGGTGGCTCCGAATATCGGCGCCCGCGGCTGCGGGCCGGATCGCAGGCATAGGGCGCCAGTGCCCAGCCCGCCGCCGCAGCCTGCACCACCCCCCTCAGCTCAGGCTGCACGCCTCGATCACCTCCGCCACCACCGCATCGGGCACCGCCCGTACCTCGGCGTGTCCGGCTTCGTCCACCACCACGAAGCGGATCGCCCCGGCGTCGGCCTTCTTGTCCACCCGCATCAGCGCCAGGTAGCGCGCCGCGTTGTCGGAGCCCAGACGCGGGGCGCGCGTCGGCAGCCCGGCGGCAGCGATGAGGCGTGTTAGCCGCCGCACAAACGTCGGCGACACCCGCCCCAGCCGCTGCGACAGCGTCGCCGCCATCACCATGCCGCAGCCCACCGCCTCGCCGTGCAGCCACTGGCCATACCCCAGTCCGGCCTCGATGGCATGCCCGAAGGTGTGCCCGAAATTGAGGATGGCGCGCAACCCCGACTCGCGCTCGTCCTGCCCCACCACGGCGGCCTTGATTTCGCAGCTGCGCCGCACCGCATACGCCAGCGCGTCGGCATCGCGCGCGCACAGGCGCTCGATGTGCGCCTCGATCCAGTCCAAAAAAGCTAGATCGTAAATGGGCCCGTACTTGATGACCTCGGCCAGCCCGGCGCTGTACTCGCGCGGCGGCAGCGTGGCGAGCGTATCCAGATCGCACACCACGCGCAGCGGTTGGTAGAAGGCCCCGATCATGTTCTTGCCGCGCGGATGATTGATCGCCGTCTTACCCCCCACCGACGAGTCCACCTGCGCCAGCAGCGTAGTGGGCACCTGCACGAACGGCACGCCGCGCTGGTAGCACGCAGCGGCAAACCCCGTCATGTCGCCAACCACGCCCCCGCCCAGCGCAAACAGAACCGTCTTGCGGTCGCAGGCATGCTCCAGCAGGGCATCGAAAATGCGGTTCAGTGTTGGCCAGTCCTTGTGGGCCTCGCCGTCGGGCAGCACGATGTCGAGCACCCGCGAATAGTGGGGCGCCAGCGCCGCGCGCAGCGGCTGCAGATACAAGGGCGCAACGACCTCGTTGGTCACGATGGCCACGGTCTGTGCACGGGGCAGCCCCGCCCAGGTGGCAGGGTCCCCCAACAGGCCATTGCCGATGACGATGGAATAACTGCGCGCGCCGAGCTCCACCGTCAGCCAATGTCGCTCGACGGAGTGGGTCGGCAAGCCCGGTGCCACGTGTGCAAGATCCATGACTCCAAGTGTAGCGGCACCCCGGCGCC
>NZ_DAISZC010000019.1:0-29793 GCF_036824975.1 Tepidimonas sp. | reverse complement strand
GCGACCTGGCCGAGCCTGCCTTTCGCTCGATCGCATGGCGCGGCCGCTACCTAGTGATCGGCTTTGCTGCCGGCCCCATCCCCACCCTGCCGCTGAACCTGCCGCTGCTCAAGGGCGCCTCCATCGTCGGCGTATTCTGGGGCGAGTTTGCGCGCCGAGAACCCACAGCCCATGCGGCGATGCTGCAGACGCTGGCGCAGTGGTATCTGCAAGGCCACATCAAGCCGGTGATCGACGGCGTGCTGCCGATGCAGCAGCTGCCCCAGGCCTACGCACGGATGGCCGCGCGCCAAGTGATGGGCAAGCTGGTGCTGCGCAACGCACACTAGAATCAAGTTTTCGACCGTCGCCAGGGGAGCCCGGAGCGCGCCCACAGCAGGGCGGCACGGGCTGAGAGTGGACAGCAAGCCGCAGGGGCCGATGTCCAGACCCTGGAACCTGATCCGGTTCGTACCGGCGGAGGAAGCGCGACATGACTGGAACGCCAACCGCCGCCGTGGGTGCGGCGCTGCTCGTCTTTTTGTGGGTGGGCCTGCGCGCCCGCACGGCCGACACCACCCTAGACGCCTACCTGACTGCGCGTGGCTCGCAATCCGCACTCACGCTCGGCCTGTCCTTTCTGGCGTCGGGCCTGGGGGCGTGGATCCTGTTCGTGCCTCCCGAGATCGGTGCCTTCGTCGGGCCGGTGGCGTTGACGGGCTCTACGCCATCGGGGCAGCCCTGCCGTTTCTGGTGTTGGCATGGTGTGGCCCGGCCATCCGGCGCCTGCTGCCGGCGGGACGCAGCCTAACCGACTACGCAGGCCAACGCTTCGGGCCGCTGCTGCGCGTCTGGACCCTGGGGCTGTCCCTGCTGTACATGCTGTGCTTTCTAACGGCGGAGCTGACCGCGCTCGGCGCCATCGTTGGACTGCTGACCGGGGCCGATGGCCGCTGGGCGGTGCTGGCGGCTGCGCGCGGGATTACTGTGGCGCTGATGGTACCGGTGGTGGCGGTGGCCTGGGAGGGACTTTCGGTGCTGCGGCTGTTTCTGATCGCCGACCTGCTGTGCGCCACAGCCGTGGTACCGCTGCTGCTGGGTCTGTGGCCGCGCGCCTCCACGGGTGCGGCGCTCGCCGGGTCGGTGGCCGGGCTCATCGGCGCGGTACTGCCCAGCGCCCTAGCCAGTGGCAGCCTGACCCAAGGGCTGCTGGCCGCCACCTTCCCCACCGGGGTGCCCACGCTAGCCCCGTTTGCCGGGGCGCTGCTGGCATCCAGCTTGGTCTGCGGCCTGTGGATCTGGCTGCGTCCGGCGCGGCCCTGATCAGCCGCGCGCGTCGCCCCAGCGCAGCGGGCAACGGTCGTCGCCCACGTAGGTGGCCCGGCCCAGACGGTCCACGCAGTAGCTGGGGGAGACGATCATGTCTTGGAACAGCATGCCCGCACCGATGCGCGTGTACTCGAACAGGATGCTGCGCTCCACGCGCGCCCCGGCGCGCACGTGGCAACCGTGGCCGATCCACGCCGGGCCGACGATCGAGCACCCCGGCTCGAGCCGGACGCTGGAGCCGATGTACACCGGCCCGGTGATATCCACCTGGTCGAACGCCACCCGGGTGTTGAGCCCCACCCACACCCCTGGGCGCACCTCGGTGCCGGGCATGCGCATGCCTTCGAGCTCACCGCGCAGCACGCGCTGCCACACCGACCAGTAGTCGCTGACGCGGCCGATGTCGATCCAGTGAAAGGGGCGGCTTTGCGCATAGAACGGCAGCCCCCGCTGCACCAGCAACGGAAATAGCTCACTGCCGATGTCGAACACCTGGCCGGACGGGATCAGGTCCAGAACCGGCGGCTCGAAAATGTAGATACCGGTACTGGCTAGCGTCGACAGGGCCTCTTCGGGACGGGGCTTTTCCTGAAACGAGCGCACGCGCCCCTGCCCATCGGCCACCACGATGCCGTAGCTGCCCACCTGCTCGCGTGGCACCTCCAGCGTCACCACCGACGCCAAGGCCTCCTTGGCGCGGTGCTCGGCCAGCGCAGCCGTGATGTCCAGATCGACCAGCGCGTCCCCGCACAGCACGATCGTGGTCTCGTCGAAGAAGCCACTGGCGTCCTGGATGCGCCGCATGCCGCCCGCCGACCCCAGCGGTCGCGGCAGGATGTCGCCGTGCTCGTACACCCCTTCGTAGGAGTAGCCGATTTCCACGCCCCAGCGGTGCCCGTCGCGAAAGTACTGCTCGATCTTGTGGTGGTTCCACGCCACGTTGACCATGATCTGCCGCACCCCGTGTGCGGCCAGCAGCTCGATCAGGTACTCCATCACGGGCTTGTGCAGGATGGGCACCATCGGTTTGGGCAGGTCTTTGGTGAGCGGGCGCACGCGGGTTCCCTGTCCCGCGGCCAGAATCATGCCTTTGGCCATGTGTGTCGTTCGTGAGTCCAGCCACCTCGGTGACCGCGGCCACCGCGTCATCGGCTCGGAACCTTGGATTGTGCCAAAAACCGGGAGCGGCGCTGGGCCGGGCATGTCTGAAATGCCGTGTGCACCCGTTCGATTTCGTCCCTGCGCACGCTTAGAAACGAAACAAGGACCCGAGGGTCCTTGTTTTACGAGCAACTTTTGGGGTGGCTGATGGGACTCGAACCCACGACAACCAGAATCACAATCTGGGACTCTACCAACTGAGCTACAGCCACCAAAGAAGCCGCCATTATAGCGGCGAATCAGGCACCGAACGGACACCTTCGACATCCGCCAGCACAACGCCCCCGCCATGCGCACCAGGCCCGAGCACGCGCACGGTCACGACTCCCATTCGCCGCCGAATACCGGACGCCACATCGCTGGCTCACCGCGCCAGCACCTCGGCGCGATAACGCTGACGCAGGGCCTTCAGATAGGCTTGGCTTTCTCCTTCTCCCAGCAAACGGGCGAGCTCTGCTTTTTCTCGTTGACCCTGGGCCGGATCCGGCTGCGCGCGCGGCGGCCCGCGGCGCACGCGCAACACCGCCGCTCCCTCGGTCCCCAGATCCACCAACAGCCACGCCGGCGCCTCACCTTCCAGCGGCGCGCTCAGGGCCGCGCGCAGCGCCGGCAGCGGCAGCCCCCGCGGCTCCTGCCGCGACACCAGCACCGCAGCGCGCAATTCCGATGCACCGGGGCCCTGCGCCGACCACTGCGCGTGGCGGGCGCGCGCCGCTTCCAGGGCCGCTGCCTGAGCCCGCTGCGCCACCAACGCCGTGCGCACGTCGGCCACCACCGCCTCGAAGGGGCGCCGTTGTGCAGGACGGTGCTGCACGACCCGTACCGCCACCAGGCGGTTGCCCGACAGCTCGATGGCGGCACTGTTGCGCTTGCTGGCCAGCGCCTCCTCTTGGAAGATGGCTCGCAGCACCGCCGGCTCACGGAAGATGGCGCGGGCCGTCTCGTCGGCGGCCTCGACCGGCCCGGTGCGCTCGACAGTGGCGCGGCGCACGCGCAGGCCCAACGCTTCGGCCGCCGGGGTCAGGCTGTCCGGCTGCTCGTACACCAGGTTGCTGAAGCGCTCGGCCTCCTCGGCAAAGCGGCGCTGGGCCATCTGGCGGCGCAGCTGCGCCTCCAGCCGTGGCCGAGCCAATTCGAACGACTCGGGCTGCGGCTGCCGCACGTCCAGCAGTTGGATGATGTGCAGGCCGAACTCGGTTTCGACGATGTCGGAAATCTCGCCTTTGCGCAGCGCGAACACCGCCTCTTCGAACGGCTTGACCATCGCGCCGCGACCAAACCAGTCCAGATCGCCCCCACGCGCAGCCGACCCCGGATCCTGCGAATGCTGGCGCGCGAGCTCGGCAAAACGCTGCGGGTTGGCACGCACCTGCTGCAGCAACCGCTCGGCCTCGGCGCGCACACGCGCACGCTCCTCGGCGTTGGCCTTGGGGTCCAGCTGCAGCAGGATGTGCGCCGCACGGCGCTGTTCGGCGCGCGACGTATCGGCGACGTTGTGCCGGTAGTAGTCCCGCAATTCCTGCTCGCTCACCGCCACACGCGCGGCCAGCGTCTCGGGGTCGAGCAGCAGATACTCGACCTCGGCCTGCTCGGGGCTGCGGTAATCGTCGGCGTGGGCCTCGTAGTGAGCGCGCAGATCCGCCTCCTCCACCCGCACGCCTGCCGCGAAGTCGGCCGGACGGAACATCGCCCACGCCACCTCGCGCTGCTCGAAAAACGCCGCCATCGCCAGCCGCGTTGCGGTGCTGCCCGCGAAGGCGCTGTCGGCTACGGTGCGCAGCACGGCGGTGCGGGCCAGGTCGGCGCGCACGCCCGCCTCGAACGATTCGGGCGTCATCCCTTGGGCGCGCAGCAGCTCGCGATAACGTTGCATGTCCAGCGTGCCGTCTTCCTGGCGCAATTGGGCGATCGCAGGGATGCGCAGCAGCTCCTGCGCCACGCGCCGGTCGCTGGCGGTCAGGCGCTGGTCTTGGGCCGCCCGTGCCAGCACACGCTCATCGACCATCCGCTCCAACGTGGCCCGGCGGCTGGTGTCACTCTCCAGTAGCGCGCGGTCCACCCCGGGCATGGAGGCGGCGATCTGCTCGACCTCGCGGCGATGCGCGGCCTCCCACTCGGTACGCGTGATGCGTTCACTGCCGATGCGGGCCACGGGTTCGGAGGTATCCCGAAAGCGCGTGTACCCCTCGATGCCGAAAAATACGAACGAGGGAATGATCAACAACATCAACAGCGCCATCAGCACCTTGGTGTTGTTGCGAATGAGGTCGAACATGGGCGCGCGGGATCGGGATGGGGTGGTGGGTGCTGACGGGTTCGAACCGCCGACCTACGCCTTGTAAGGGCGCCGCTCTACCAGCTGAGCTAAGCACCCGATCCTGAAAAAAGGGGCCGGGCTGGACGCGCCAACAAAGACCGACGCGCACACCGCCCGCCGGTGTTAGCCGTTGACGGCGTCTTTTAGCGCCTTGCCAGGCCGAAACTTCGGCATTTTAACCGCGGGAATGTCAACCACGTCGCCCGTCTTGGGGTTGCGCCCCTTGCGCGCGGCCCGTTCGTCAACGATAAAACGGCCAAAGCCCACCAGCGTCACATCGCCGCCACGCGCCAGGGTGTGGGTGACGGCACCCAGCACGGCTTCGAGCGCGCGCGCAGCCTGTTGACGGGTCAGTTGCGCCTCGTCGGCAATGTGGTCGATCAGTTGCGTCTTGTTCATAGCGTTCCTCTGCGTGTGCTCTGTGCCGCACCGCTACCGCAGGCAGCGCGGCGAAAAGGCGCGTATTCTAGCGACGCCGGCCCCGCCGCACGACGGATCGCACTCGGCGCCGCACCGGGTCGGCAGACCACCCCCTGGTTCCTCATACCCCGCTGCCCAGCGCCTCGGCCACGGCGCGCCCAACGTCGGTCGTGCGAGCGCCGCCGCCGATGTCGGGCGTGCGGGGGCCGCCGCTGCCCGGCTCCAGCACCACCTCGATGGCCCGCAGAATCGCGTCGTGTGCGCTGCGGTAGCCCAGGAAGTCCAACATCAGCGCCCCCGACCAGATCTGGCCGATCGGGTTGGCAATGCCCCGCCCCGCGATGTCGGGGGCCGAACCGTGCACCGGCTCGAACAGCGACGGGTACTGCCGAGACGGATTCAAGTTGGCCGAGGGCGCAATACCGATGGTGCCAGTGCACGCCGGCCCCAGGTCGCTCAGGATGTCGCCGAACAGGTTGCTCGCCACCACCACGTCGAACTGCTGCGGGCGCTGCACGAAGTGCGCGGTCAGGATGTCGATGTGGAACTGATCCACCGTCACGTCGGGGTACTCGGCCGCGATGGCGCGCACGCGCTCGTCCCAGTACGGCATGGTGATCGCCATGCCGTTGGACTTGGTGGCGCTGGTCAGCCGCCTGCGCGGGCGGCGCCGCGCCTGCTCAAAGGCATAGCGCAGCACGCGGTCGACGCCGTGGCGCGTCATCACCGTTTCCTGCAGCACCAATTCGCGTTCGGTGCCTTCGAACATGCGCTCCCCGATGTTGGAGTTTTCGCCCATGGTGTTCTCGCGCACGATCAGCATATCGATCTCGCCGGGCGCGTAGGGGGCGCCATCGCGGCGCACCAGCGGTGAGCGGATGCCCGGCATCAGCCGCGCCGGGCGCAGGTTCACGTACTGGTCGAACTCACGCCGGAACTTCAGCAGCGAGCCCCACAGCGACACGTGATCGGGAATCTTCTGGGGCCAGCCGACGGCGCCGAAAAAAATCGCATCATGCCCGCCAATGCGCTCCTTCCAGTCGTCGGGCAGCATCCGGCCGTGGCGCTCGTAATACGGCCAACAGGCCCAGTCGAAGTGGTCGAACGCCAGCGCAATGCCAAAGCGGCTGGCGGCAACTTCCAGCACGCGCAGCCCTTCGGCCATCACTTCGGCGCCGATGCCGTCACCCGCGATGACGGCGATGCGATGCGGGGTGGACATGGGGACAGCTCTCCAGTTTCGGGACGCTAGCGCGCCCGAGCGGCACGCACGACGATGGCCACACCGGCTGCCGTGAGGACGGTGCCGGCCACCGTGGCGGCGGTGATCGGCTCGCCAAACAGCACCCCAGCGATGGCGGCGGTGCACGGCGGCACCAGGTACATCAGGCTCGACACCGACGCCGCTGCACCGCGCTGAATGAGCAGGTATAGCAACGAGCTGCCGCCCAGCGTCAGACCCAGCACCGACCACGCCATCGCCCCGGCCGATTCGGCGTTCCAGCGCATCGGCTCGCTCTCCAGCGCGGCCAGCGGCAGCGTTACCAGCAGCGCCGCGCCCAGCTGCACGGTGTTGGCGGTGCGCACATCGCACGGCAGTAAAAACCGCTTTTGATACAGCGTGCCGGCGGTAATCGACAGCAGCGCCCCCACCGCGAACGCCAGATTCAGTGGCGTGGCGGTATCGCCCGCCCCCCCTGCGCCGAACTTGTGCCAGACCACCAGCACCAGCCCGGCAAAGCCCAGCGCCAGCCCCAGCCACTGCCGCGCCGTAACCTGCCCGCCGGTGCCGGACAGCCACACCGCCGTCAGCACCGGCTGCAGGCCGACGATGAGCGCCGACAGCCCCGCCCCCATGCTGGCCTTGACCGCCGCCCACACCCCGCCCAGGTAGCCGGCATGCATCAGAACGCCCGACGCTGCGAGGTGCCCCCATTGTGCCAGCCCGCGTGGCCACGCCACGCGCGCCAGCGCAATCCACACCCCGAAGCAGACGATGGACAGCGCGTAGCGCCAGGCCAGAAAGGTCATCGGCGGCGCATGGGGCATACCGTAGCGCGCCACGATAAACCCCGTACTCCAGATCAGCACGAAGATCGCCGGCATGGCGCGGATCCAGGGCGAGTTGGTGGCGTCGGTCATGGCAAGCGGCGTGCGGCAGCGGCCGCGTGGCGCATCAGCGTGCGCGGGCGCGGATTTCGGGAATGGCCTTGTTGAGGTAGTACCCCATCGACCACACGGTCAACACCGCCGCCACCCAGATCAGCACGGTTCCCCACCAGCGCGTATCCACACCCAGCACCACCCCATCGTAGAGCAGCAGCGGGATGGCCACCATCTGGGTGGCGGTCTTGACCTTGCCCACCATGTGCACCGCCACACTGCGCACCGCGCCGATGGTGGCCATCCACTCGCGCAGCGCCGAGATGGCGATTTCACGCCCGATGATGATGAGGGCAACGAAGACATCGGCCCGCCCCAGATGCACCAGCACCAGCACGCTGGCGCAGACCAAAAATTTGTCGGCCACCGGGTCCAGAAACGCACCAAACGCCGAAGTCTGGTTGAGCCGCCGCGCCAGATACCCATCGGCCCAGTCGGTCAGCGCAAAGACGATGAACAGCCCCGTGGCCAGCGCATTGCGCAGCGGCATGGGCACAGCGGACCAGTAAAACACCGCCACCAGCAACGGAATGGCGGCGATGCGCGCCCAGGTCAGCAGCGTCGGCAGATTAAAAAACATGGTGCGCGCATTATGCGTTGCCGCCGCCGTGCAGCGCGGCATAGATGGTCTCGGCCAAGGCGCGCGAGATGCCTTCCACACGCGCCAGATCATCGACACTGGCGGCCGCCACGCCACGCAGGCCGCCAAAACGCGCCAGCAGTCGCGCACGCCGCTTCGGCCCCACGCCAGGGATGTCCTCCAGCCGGCTGCCCCCAGTGCGCGCCTTGGCGCGCCGCGCCCGCATGCCCGTAATGGCGAAGCGGTGGGCCTCGTCGCGGATCTGCGCCACCAGCAGCAGCGCCGCCGAGTCCGCCGCCAGCGTCAGCTTCGGACGCCCGTCGGCAAACACCAGCTCCTCCAGTCCCACCCTGCGCCCCTCGCCCTTCTCCACGCCCACCAGACGGCCCACGTCCAGCCCCAGCTCATCGAACACGGCGCGCGCCGCGTTGACCTGCCCGACACCGCCGTCGATCAGCACCACGTCGGGCAGCCGCACGTCGCCCCCGGCGCGCAGGGCGTCGGCCAGCCGACCGTAGTGCCGCTGCAGCACCTGGCGCATGGCGGCATAGTCGTCCCCCGGCGTGACGTCCAGCACCGCGTAGCGCCGGTACTGCGCGGGCTGCAGCTGATGCCCTTCGTACACCACGCACGAGGCCATGGTGGCCTCGCCTGCGGTGTGGGACACGTCAAAGCACTCGATGCGCAGCGCCGCTAGCGCCTCGGGACTGTCGGCAGGCAACCCCAGCGCCTGCGCCAGCGCGCGCGTGCGCGCCTGCTGCGACCCCTCTTCGGCCAGCAGACGCGCCAGCTGCAACTCGGCGTTGCGCTGCGCCATCTCCAGCCACGCGGCACGCTGTTCGCGCGGATGAAACACCGCCCGCACCCGCACACCGCTCTGCTCGGCCAGCGCCGCCAGCAGCCCCTCGTCCACCGGCGCGCCCAGCACCAGCAGCGGCGGTGGCGGAGTCTGCGTGTAATGCTGCGTCAGGAACGCTTCCAGCACGTGCTGCCCGGGGTCACGCGTCGGCGTGTCCACCTCGGCCAGCGCGGCACCGTCTTCCACGTGGGCGGGGAAGAACGGGCGGTCGCCCAGGTGGCGTCCGCCGCGCACCATGGCCAGGTTTACACAGGCCCGGCCGCCCTGCACGCGCACGGCAATGATGTCCACGTCCTGGTCGTCACGGCTTTCCATGGCCTGCTGCTGCAGCACGCGCGACAGCGCGCCGATCTGGTCGCGCACCTGCGCCGCCTGCTCGAACGCCAGCTGCTGCGCATAGGTCTGCATGCGCGCCTGCAGTTCGGACAGCACCGCGTCACTGGCGCCGCTCAGAAAGGCGCTGGCGGCACGCACGTCGGCGGCGTAATCGGCCGCCGCGATGTGGCCCACGCACGGCCCGCTGCAGCGGCGGATCTGGTACAGCAGGCAGGGCCGGGTGCGGTGTGCAAACACCGTGTCTTCACAGGTGCGCAGCCGAAATACCCGCTGCAGCAGCTCGATGGTGTCTTTTACCGCCCAGGCATTCGGGTACGGCCCAAAGTACTGGTGGCGCCGATCCACCGGCCCGCGGTAGTACGATACGCGCGGGAAATGGCCCGGATCGGGGCAGGCGGCATCGACCGTGTGGCCCGCCGTCCACGTGCTGGCGCTGATGCGCAGATACGGGTAGCTCTTGTCGTCGCGAAACAGAATGTTGTAGCGCGGCTGCTGGGTCTTGATCAGATTGTTTTCCAGCAGCAGCGCCTCGGCCTCGGAGCGCACCACGGTGGTCTGCAGTCGCGCGATGCGCGACACCATGTGGCCGATGCGCGTGCCGTCGTGGGCGCGCTGGAAATAGCTGCTGACGCGGCGCCTGAGGTCGCGCGCTTTGCCCACATACAGCAGTGCACCGTCCTGGTCGTAAAAGCGATATACGCCGGGCAGCGACGGTAGGGCCGCCACCTCCCGCAACAGCTCTTCCGAATGATCCGCTGACATGTCCGATAATCCGACTCTGGTCGCTGCCATCGGCAGCTTGCCCACCAGTGTGCACTGTAGCGCGTTGTCCGCCGCTCCCGCCACGCCCCCTCCCGCGCCGGCGCTGACGTGGGACGTGTTCTGTCACGTCATCGACAACTGGGGCGATGCCGGGGTTTGCTGGCGTCTGTGCCGGCAGCTGGCCTGCGCTGGGCAGCGCGTGCGGCTGTGGATCGACGACCCGGCGCCGCTGGCAGTCATCGCCCCCGCGCCGCCGCCGGCGGGGGATGACGCCATCGAGGTGCATGAGTGGCCGCGCACGCTGCCGCACGCGCTGCCGCCGCCCGTGCCACCGGGCGACGTCCTGATCGAGGCGTTCGGCTGCGACGTGCCACCCGCCTGGGTGGCGGCACTGCTGCCAGCCCGTGGGCGCGACGGGGCGCCCAGCGTCTGGCTGAATCTGGAGTACCTGAGCGCCGAGCCGTGGGTGGCGCGCAGCCACGGCCTGCCCTCGCCGGTGCTGCACGGGCCGCTGCGAGGTCGCACCAAATGGTTTTTCTTCCCCGGATTCACGCCCGACACCGGCGGCCTGCTGCGCGAACCCGATCTGCTGGCCCGGCAGCAGGCGTTCCACGCTGCGGCGTGGCGCGCGGCGCACGGTGATCACGCCGGCCCCTGGGTGAGCCTGTTTTGCTACGAACCGCCGGCCCTGCCCACGCTGGTGGAGCAGCCGGCGCTAGCCCATGCGCTGTGGCTGGTGGCTGAGGGCCGCAGCGCCAGCGCCTGGGCCCGCAGCGCCCCGCCGCTGCCGGCTCAGGCACGGCAGCGCGTGCTGCCCACGGTGCCGCAGGCGGCGTTTGACGAACGCTTGTGGGCCTGCGACCTCAACCTGGTGCGCGGTGAGGACTCCTTGGTGCGCGCCCTGTGGGCCGGCCGCCCGTTTCTGTGGCAACTGTATCCCCAAGACGACGACGCGCATCACGCCAAGCTGGAAGCGTTCCTGCACTGGCTGGATGCCCCGGCGCACTGGCAGGCCTGGTTTCGGGCCTGGAACGGAGTGCCGGGCTCAACGGCACCGGCGCTTGGAAGCGGCGACCTGGCCGCCTGGGCCGAAGCTGCCGCTGCGGCACGCCAGCGCCTGCTGACGCAGGACGACCTGCTACACCGACTGCTCGCCTTCGTGCAAGCCAAGCGCGAGGCGGGTTAGAATAGCGGGTTTATCAGACTTCCCTTCGGCACCGTCGATACCCGACTTCCACACGAGGCCCCTACCGATGAAGCTCGCTCAAGAAATCCGCGCCGGCAACGTCATCATGCACGGCAAGGATCCCATGATCGTCCTCAAGACCGAATACCAGCGTGGTGGCCGCGGCGCAGCCACCGTGCGCATGAAACTCAAGGCGCTACTCAACAACAGCGCCACCGAAGTCGTCTTCAAGGCCGACGACAAGATCGACAACATCATCCTCGACAAGAAGGAGTGCACCTACTCGTACTTCGCCGATCCGATGTACGTGTGGATGGACGCCGAGTACAACCAGTACGAGGTTGAAGCCGAGAACATGGGCGACGCCCTGAACTACCTGGAAGACGGCATGGCCGCCGAGGTGGTGTTCTACGAGGGCAAGGCGATCTCGATCGAACTGCCGACCACCGTGGTGCGCGAAATCACCTGGACCGAGCCGGCCGTCAAGGGCGACACCTCGGGCAAGGTGCTCAAGCCGGCCAAGATCGCCACTGGCTTCGAGGTGCAGGTGCCGATTTTCGTCGAGCAGGGTGACAAGATCGAAATCGACACCCGCACGGGCGAATACCGCAAGCGCGTCTGAGTCGCGCCGGCTGCACAACCCCGGGCCGCCCGCCGGCCTCTAAGCAGGCCCCGCCCGGGGCCTTTTTGCTGTCCCCGACCCCCATGAACACCTCTGCCATCAACCCGCCGAACCCGGCCCACGACCTGCAGGTCCAGCGTCTGGCCGATGCCGCTGTCGAGATGCACCTGCTGTCGGAGGATGGCACACGCCTTGCACCCGACGCGTACCGGCTGGCCTTTGCCGACCCCGAGTTTTTGCTGCGGCGCGAAACGCGCGGCATCCGCTTCCAGCTCGAGCTGCTCAAGCCCGACCTGGGGATGGCCGAGGCCGGCATCGCCAACACCATCGTCGTGTTCGGCAGCGCGCGCTTTCGCGAGCCAGCCCAAGCCGAGGCACTGTGGCGCGCCGCGCGCGACGCCAACGACCCGGCGGCGCTGCGGCGCGCCGAAGCCCTGCGCCGCAATGCCCGCTTCTACGGCGAGGCGCGGCGCTTTGCGCAACTGGTGGCCTCCTACAGCCAGTCGTGCCCGGTACAGGATCAGCTCTACATCGTCACCGGCGGCGGACCCGGTATCATGGAAGCGGCCAACCGGGGCGCCCACGACTGTGGTGCCCCTAGCGTTGGTCTTAACATTTTGCTGCCGCACGAGCAGGAACCCAACCCCTACATCCCGCCGCAGCTGCGCTTCAAATTTCATTACTTCGCGCTGCGCAAGATGCACTTCATGATGCGTGCCAAGGCGCTGGTGGCCTTCCCCGGCGGGTTTGGTACGCTGGATGAGTTGTTCGAGGTGCTGACGCTGGTGCAGACGCGCAAGTCGCGCCCGGTGCCGGTGTTCCTGTACGGCAGCGCCTACTGGAAGCGTCTGATCGACTTCGACTTCATGGTCGAGGAAGGCGTGATCTCCCCGGAAGACCGGGAGCTGTTCACCTACGTAGACACCCCGGAAGACGCCTGGAATGGTATCCGGGCGTTTTACAACCTACCCGAGGCCTGCCCGGCGCCCGCGCCGACATCGACTCGGCCAGTTATGCAGGACAGCCCTCTGGATTGATTCCGCGCTACCCACACCGGCTAACGGCCGACCCGGCCAAAGCCCGTACCGCCGCTGGCCATGGGCGCAGCGGCGACTGGCCAGCGTGCAAACCCGCTGGGCAAGCAGGGGGCGCCTGACCGTCGCGGCTCAATCGCCCGCGCGCCGCTCAGGCACCGCATCGCGCGGCACCGCGGCGCGGCTGTGCACACGCAGATGCAGCGCCGCCTGCGCCAGCAGGTTGGCCGACACGGGGGCGGTGACGAACACGAACAGCGTGATCAGCAGCTCGGCCAGCCCAGGGCGTCCGTGCGCCAGCGTCACCAGCATCGACGCGATCAGAACCCCACCCACCCCCAGCGTCGACGCCTTGGTGGGCGCGTGCAGCCGCATGTAGAAGTCGGGAAAGCGCAGCAGGCCGATAGCACCCACCAACAGAAAGAACGCCGACACCAGAATCAATACGGCAGCGAGGTTTTCGAGCAACGCAGTCATCCCCTTGGCCCCTCACTCTTCGATCACGTCGCCGCGCGTGACGTAGCGCGCCAGCGCCACCGTCGACACAAAGCCCAACATCGCCACGATCAGTGCCGCCTCAAACAGCAGCTTGGAGTCGAAACGAATGTCGAGCAGGATAATCAACGCCACCAACCCCACGTACAGGGTGTCGAGCGCCAGGATGCGGTCGGGCAGCTCCGGCCCCCGCAACAGGCGCCAGCTGCACAGCAGCACCGTCAGCGCCACGACGACGGTGGCCACGTCGAGCGCCCAGGACAGAAACGGGCTGATCATGCGGTCTCCCCCCGGACGCTGCGCGCGCCGCTGGCATCGACGCCGAAGATGCGGCACAGCGGTGCCTCGTAGCGTATCTTCATATCCTGCACCATGGCCTGAGCATCGTCACAGTTGAGCGCATGCACCAGGATCTGCCCGCGCTCCTCGTCGATGACGGCAGACACCGTGCCCGGCGTCATGGTGATGATGCTGGCCAACAGCGCGTTGACCCGCGGGTGGGTGCTGGCCAGCGGCACCCGCAGCCAGGCTGGGCGCGGGCGCTGCATCGACCCCAGCGTCAACCGCGCCACGGTGACATTGGCCACCACGATGTCCCACAGCACGACCAGCATCAGACGCAGCGCGGACGGCCAATGCACCCGGCTGGCTTGCCCCAGAAACGGCGCCAGCAGCCGCGGGATCGCCCAAGCCAGCAGCAGTGCCGACAGCCAGTGCACGAGCGCCAGGCTGTGCGCTAGCAGCAGCCACGTCAGGCCGAGCAGCAGCGACAGCACCGGATGGGGAAACCACGCCCGCCAGCCGCGGGCAGGCGCGGCGGTGGCGTGCGGCGCGGAGGTTGGAGATGAAGACGTCATGGCCGATGCTCCTGTCGGGTATCCGGCGCGGACGGCGCCGCGGCGGGGGCGGTCGGCGCACGTCGGCCGTCATAGGGTCGGGTGGTCGGCTGGTCCGGGCCACCCTGGCGCGCCAGCACCACCCCCGCGTATCCCCGCTTGTCGGTGATTTGCTGCGCCAGCGCATCGGTGTAGGCCTTGACGGGGCCGGCCGCCGCCGCCAGCGCCACCGTCATGCCCATGAACAGCCACGGCGCTGCCAGCAGCCGCGCGCTGCGGCCTGCGGGATTGGCCCCGTCGGCCGGCTGCACGTGCCAAAACAGAATGATCCCCGCGCGCGCCAGCCCGAGTAGCGTCAAAAAGCCCACTCCCAGCACCACCGTCCACACCCACACACGCGCGACCAGGTCGGCAGCACTCTGCAGCAGCATCACCTTGCCCAAAAAGCCTGGCAGCGGGGGCAAGCCTGCCGCCGATGCGGCGCCAAACAGCATCATCACCCCCAGCAGCACCGGCTCGTGCACCTGGGGAGCCGGTTGCAGACGGTCGCCCGTGACGCCACGCTGCGCCGCGGCCAATTCGACGAACAGGAACAGCCCGGCCATCACGACGGTGCTGTGCAGCGTGTAGTACAGCGCCGCCGACAGTGCCTGCGGTGTAAACAACGCCACACCGGCCACGATGGTGCCCACCGAGGATACGGTCAGGTAGGCCACCAGACGCGACAGCGTGTGCGCCGCCAGCGCTCCCAACACCCCCAGCACACTGGTCAGCAGCGCTGCAGGCAGCAGCCACGGCTGCACCGTCAGGCTGGCCTGGCCGGCGTCGATGCCAAAGATGACCCAGTGCACACGCACGATGGCATATACACCCACCTTGGTCATGATGGCAAACAGCGCCGCCACCGGGGCGCTGGCCGCCGCATAGGTCCCCGGCAGCCAGAAATACAGCGGCACCAGCGCCGCCTTCAGCCCAAACACCACCAGCAACACCAGTGCGGCGGACTGCGCCAGCCGCAGCTCCTGTCCCTGCAGTGCAGCCACCTTCAGCGCGGCATCGGCCATGTTGAGCGTGCCGGTGACGGCATACAACATCGCCAGGCCGATCAGAAACAGCGACGAGGCGGTCAGGTTGAGCACCACGTAGTGCACTCCCATGCGCAGCCGCGCGCCGCCGCGCCCGTGCAGCAACAGCACGTACGAGGCAATCAGCAGCACCTCGAAGAACACGAACAGGTTGAATAGGTCGCCGGTCAGGAAGGCGCCGCTGAGCCCCATCAGCTGGAAGTGGAAAATGGTGTGGAAATGTCGGCCATGGGTATCCCAGCCGCCGCAGGCATACGCCAGTACCGGCACCGCCACCGCGTAGGTCAGCAGCACCATCAGCGCCGACAGCCGATCCAGCACCAGCACGATGCCAAACGGCGCCGGCCACTCGCCCAGCTCGTACACCTGCAGCTCACCACTGCTGGCGCGCGCCACCAGAGCCGCGGCCATCACCAGCCCCAGCAGTGCCGAAGCGAAACTCAGGCGCCGCCGCCACGCCAGCCGCTGCCCCTCGTGACCGCCGCCCTGCGGCGACAACCCACCCTGGTCCCCCAACAGCAGCAACGCCACTGCAGTAAAGGATGGCAGCAGCACCGACAGCACCGGCGCGTGCTGGCCCCAGAACGCAAGTACGGCGCCACTCATGCGCTGCCTCCGTCACCGCGCTGGTCAGCGCCCAAGCGCACCCCCGGTTCGTGCCCGTCCACGTGGTCACTGCCCGACTCGTGTGCACTGCGCAGCGCCAGTTCCACGACGAAGCCCGTGGTGGCAAAGCCGATGACGATCGCCGTCAGCACCAGCGCCTGCGGCAGTGGATCGGCCACCGGCTCGGCGCCGACCAAAATGGGGGGCGCATCCGTCCACAGTCGCCCCATCACGAAGATGAACACATTGACGGCGTAGCCCAGCAGCGACAGGCCCAGCACCACGGGGAAGGTACGGCCACGCAGCAATAAGTAAATACCGGTGGCGGTCACCAGGCCGATGCCCGTGGCCACCAGCCACTCCATGCTCAACATCCCTTGCCCTCCTGTGACGCCGGGGTGCCGCGCTGGCTGGCGTTGCCCAGCACCGACAGCGTCAGCAGCGTCGCCCCCACCACGGTGGCGTACACTCCCAGATCGAACAGCGCCGCCGACGCCAGCGGCAGCTCGCCCAGCAGGGGCACATGCGGATGCCCATGCGCACTGGTCAGGAACGGCCGCCCCAACACGAAGGCGCCAGCCCCGGTCAGGCCGGCGATGGCCAGCCCGGCGCCGATCCAGCGCACGTAGCGCGCCCCGCCGCGCGAGCGCAGCAGCGACTCGGACGACGACAGGCCCAGCGCCATGGTCTGCAGAACCAGCGCCACCGCCGTCACCAGCCCGGCAATAAAGCCCCCGCCCGGCATGTTGTGCCCGCGCATGAAGATGTACACCGACACCACCAGCGCCATCGGCAGCACGACATTGGCCGCCACCCGCAGCAGCAGCGGGTGGTGGGCGAAGGTCCAGCGGCGCCCCGCCTCGTCCACTGGCGCGCGGCGCACGCGCATGCCCTCCATCAGCGCCAGCACGCCAATCGCGGCGATGCCCAGCACCGTAATCTCGCCAAACGTGTCGTAGCCGCGAAAGTCCACCAGAATCACGTTGACGACGTTGGAGCCGCCGCCCGCGGGCAGCGACTGCTCCAGAAAGTACCAGCTGATCGAGGCGTGATCGCGCGTCAGCATCAGCCACGCAATCCAGGCCACCCCGGCGCCGCCCGCCAGCGCCAGCACCGCGTCGCGCAGCTTGCGGTCGGCAGAAGACTCGCGCGGCGTGCGCTGCGGCAACAGCGCCAGCCCCATCAGCAGCAGCACGGTCGAGACCAGCTCCACCGACAGCTGCGTCAGCGCCAGATCGGGCGCCGAGAGGCTGACGAAGGTCAGCGACGTGACCAGCCCCACCACGCCCACCAGCACCACGGCCTGCAAGCGCCAGTGGTGCGCGGCTACCAGCACCGCGCAGGTGGCCGCCAGCACCAACCACACCACCAGCGCCAGCGGGTTGGCCGGCAATAGGGCGCGCGAGCCGGCCCCCAACCCTTCGCCCACCAGCGGCGCCGCACCCACGACGATGGCCGCGCCGATCACCCACGCCAGATAGCGCTGCAGCGAACCGTTTTCCAGCGCCGCCGTCAGGCGCCCTGCCGCCCCGAACAGCGCATCGACGCTGGCGTCGAACATATGGCGGCCCATCCAGCGTCCGAACCAGTCCTCCGAGACCATCCTGTGCAGCCGCCGACCGCGCATCAGCACCGCGTACAGGCCCACGCCCGCCCCCAGCGCCACCACGCTCATGGCCAGCGGCAGGTTGACACCGTGCCAGTGCGCCAGGTGAAACGCCGGCAGGGGCGCGCCCAGCATGGCCGCAGCCGCCACCTCGACCAACGGCTGCGCCACCGCAGCCGGCGCCAGCGCAATCGCCACCGCAGCCGCCACCAGCAGCACCACCGGCGCGCGCATACCCGCCGGTGGGTCGTGCGGGCGGCGGTTGGGCACCTCGCCCAGCGGCCCGTTGAAAAAGGTGTCGTGCACCAGACGCAGCGAGTAGGCCACGCTGAACAGCCCGGCCAGCGTCACCACCACCGGCAGCCATACGCCCCAGCCGCGCGCCATGGCAGACACGGCTTCGGTGAAGAACATCTCCTTGGACAGAAAGCCGTTGGTCAGCGGCACCCCCGCCATCGAAGCGCCGGCAATCACCGCCAGCGTGCCGGTCCACGGCATCAGACCCCACAGGCCACCCAGCCGCCGCATATCGCGCGAGTGGGTCTCGTGATCGACGATGCCCGCCACCATGAACAGCGCGGCCTTGAAGGTGGCGTGATTGAGCACATGAAATACCGCCGCCACCGCCGCCAGCGGCGACGCCAGCCCGATCAGACACGTCACCAGCCCCAGATGGCTGACGGTGGAGTACGCCAGCAGCCCCTTCAGATCGTGCTTGAACAGGGCCACGAAGGCGGCAAACAGCACCGTCACCGCGCCGACGGTGCTGACAATCCCCTCGAACCAGCCCGACCCCGCCAGCACGGGGTGCAGACGCATCAGCACAAACAGCCCGGCCTTGACCATGGTGGCCGAGTGCAGATAGGCCGACACGGGAGTGGGCGCCGCCATCGCATCCGGCAGCCAGAAGTGAAACGGGACCTGGGCACTCTTGGTAAACGCCCCCACCAAAATGAGCAGCAGCGCCGGCACGAACAGCGGGTCGGCCTGAATCTCGGCCGCGCGCCCACCCATTTCGCTGATCTCGAACGTGCCAGCGATCAAGCCCAGCAGCACGAAGCCGGCCAGCATCGCCAACCCGCCGCCGCCGGTGATGGCCAGCGCCTGCCGCGCGCCACTGCGCGCCTCGGGCCGGTGTCCCCAGTAGCCCACCAGCAGGAACGACGACACGCTGGTCAGCTCCCAGAACACCACCAGCAGCAGCAGGTTGTCCGACAGCACCACGCCCAGCATGGCGGCCATGAACAGCATCAGCACCGCGTAGAACTTGGCCGCCGAGTCCTCAGGGCCCAGGTAGTAGGCCGCGTACAGGATGATCAGCAGGCCGATCGTGGTGATCAGCCCGGCAAACAACAGCGACAGACCGTCGAGCCGCAACCCCAGCGTCAGGCCGATATCGGGCACCCAGGGCAGGCTGAACTGCACGGCCTGTCCGGCCCAGACGGTGCCGGCTTGCGCCAGTAGCAGCGCCCAACTGGCGGCGGTGACGACGGCGGCGGCCAGTGCCGCCGCGGTACGGTGGCGACGCCCGACCCAGGCGGTGAGTGTGGTGCCCGCGAGCAGGGGCAGCAGGACGATCAGAAGCAGCGTCACGATGGGTCACACTGGGGAGCAGCGGGCGTCTCCTCTGCCACGCCCGCGATCATCGCCTGCGGGGCGATGGACGAACCAACCCGGCGATTGTAGGCAACTCAATGGGCTCGCCTCAGCCATAGCGGCCGCCGGCGGCGCCGCAACGGCAGTGCGCTCGCCCCAGGTCATGCCGGCGGGCGCTTCATGGTGGTGCAGGTGCGCGTCTGCCATTGGTGTCGGTCGGTTGGTCGGATGACAGCGCCCGTCCCTCCACCGGGTGCGCGCGCCACTACTCGTCGCTAGAAGAACTCCAGGACACGGCCGCAGTTCCTGCCTCGTGGTCGGCCTCGACGCGTTTGAGCGCGCGCTGCATCTGACGCGTGCGCACCTCGGCCTGGTCGAGCGTGTTGAGCACGGTCTGAGTCTGGCTGCGCACTTTGGCCAACACCTCGCCGAACTTGGCAAATTCGGTCTTGACCGCGCCCAGCACCTCCCACACCTCGGCCGAGCGGCGCTCCAGCGCCAGGGTGCGAAACCCCATCTGCAATGCATTGAGCAGGGCCAGCAGTGTCGTGGGGCCGGCCACCGTCACGCGGTGTTCGCGCTGCAGCGCCTCCACCAGACCGGGGCGGCGCAGCACTTCGGCATACAGCCCCTCGCTGGGTAGGAACAGCAGCGCGAATTCGGTGGTGTGGGGCGGCTCCAGATACTTGTCGGCAATGGAGCGCGCCTGCTGGCGCACGCGGGCTTCCAGCGCCCGCGCGGCCTGCTCTACTCCGTCCGGGTCGGCGCGCTGCTGCGCATCCAGCAGGCGTTCGTAGTCCTCGGTGGGAAATTTGGCGTCGATGGGCAGCCATACCGGCGCGCCGTCGCGCTCAGGGCCGGGCAGGCGAATCGCCGCGTCCACCACCTGCCGACTGCCTGGGCGCGTGGGGTGCTGCAGCACATACTGCTCCGGCGCCAACACCTGCTCCAGCAAAGCCGCTAGCTGCACCTCGCCAAAGGTGCCGCGCGTCTTCACGTTGGTCAGCAGGTGTTTCAAGTCACCGACGCTGGCCGCCAGCGTCTGCATCTCGCCCAGCCCCCGGTGCACCAGCTCTAGCCGCTGCGCCACCTGGGCAAAACTGTGCGCCAGCCGCGCCTCCAGCGTCTGATGCAGCTTTTCGTCCACCGTGGCGCGCATCTCGTCGAGCTTGGCGGCGTTGCTTTGCTGCAGCTGCTGCAGCTGTGCCTCCAGCGTGGCGCGCACCTCGGCCAGCCGGCGGGCGTTGGACTCGGTCAGCCCTTGTAGCTGCTGCAGCATCACCTCCGTCACGCCGCTGCGCAGCTGCGCCAGCTGCTGGGTCAGCGCCCCCAGCTGCGCGTTGTGGGTGCGCGCCGCCTCGGCCCCCTGCCGCAGCAGCGCCTCCTGAAAAGCCGCCAGCGTGTGCGACACCTCCTGTCGCTGCGCGCGCGCCGATTCGCTGACCTCGCGGCGCAGTTCGCTCTCCAGCCGGTCGAGCCGGTCGGCCTGGGCCTGCAGCCAGGCCCACAGGCGCTGCCGGGCCTCGATGGCTTCTTCGGTTTCCAGCGCAGGCAGCGGGCGCAACGCCCGCACCGCCAACCACAGCAGGATCAGCAGCTGGGCGCCGCCCAGCGCCACCAGCCACACGGTGTCGGATTCGCTCATGTGCGGATTATCGGGCGCGCCAGTCCCGCCCCGGTCCATCGTCGACCGCAACGCCACCGTTGCACCGGCATGGTCCGATGGGGGCAAACCCGGCGGCCGACGCGCGCCCGCTGTCCGCGTCGGCCACGGTCAGGACGCCATGCGCAACTCGCGCGGGGCGTTGACAGGGGTCAGCGCCCGCCCCTGGGTCAGAAAGGCGATCAAATTGTCAGCGGCCAAGTCGGCCATCGCGCGCCGCGTGCGCACCGTAGCACTGGCAATGTGCGGCGTCAGCACCACGTTGGGCACCTCCAACAGCCCCGGGTGCACCGCGGGCTCCCCTTCGAACACATCCAGGCCGGCCGCGGCAATGCGGCGCGTACGCAGCGCCTCGGCCAGCGCGGCATCGTCCACGATGCCGCCGCGCGCGATGTTGACCAACACCGCCGTTGGCTTCATCTGAGCCAGCTCCGTGGCCCCGATGATATGGTGATTCTGCGGCGTGTATGGCAACACCAGAACCAAGTGGTCGGCCTCGCGCAGCAGCTCGGCCTTGCTGACGTAGGTGGCGCGGCAGTCGGCCTCGATGGTCGCATCCAGCCGGGTGCGGTTGTGATAGAGCACGCGCATGCCAAAGCCGTGCGCCCCCCGGCGCGCGATCGCCTGCCCAATACGCCCCATACCCAGAATGCCCAACGTCGTGCCGTGCACCTCGGCACCGGCAAACAGGTCGTACGACCAGCGCGTCCAGCGCCCGGCGCGCAGGAAATGTTCGCTTTCGGTGACACGGCGCGCCGCCGCCAGCAGCAGCGCAAAGCCAAAGTCGGCCGTGGTTTCGGTCAGCACGTCGGGGGTGTTGGTGCCCACCACACCGTGCGCGTCCAGCGCGGCGACGTCGAAGTTGTTATAGCCCACCGTCATGTTGGCCACGATGCGCAGCGTGGGACACGCCCGCAGCAGCGCGTCATCGATGCGCTGGGTGCCGGTCAGCAGCGCGCCGGCCTTGCCCTGCAGGCGACGGATCAGCTCCGCGCGGCTCCACTCGGCGTCGTCGGGGTTGTCCTCGACGGCGAAATGGGCGCGCAGCCGCTGCACGGTCTCGGGGAAGATGGCACGCGCCACCAGCACGGCGGGACGGACAGGGGAAGCAGCAGCCATGGCGTTCACTCCAGCCAGGTGACGAAGTGCTCCAGCGGCTCGCGCGGGGTCACAAAACGGTTGACCACCGCGTCGGGGTCGGCATAGCCCAGCGCCATGCCGCATACCAGCATTTCGTGCTCGCCGGCGCCGATATGGGGCAGGATGATGCGCGCATAGGGGTTCCACGCCGCCTGTGCACAGGTGTCCAGCCCGTGGGCGCGTGCCGCGATCATCAGGTTTTGCAGGAACATGCCGGTGTCCACCAGCGAACCGCGCCCCATCACGCGCTCGATCGTCACCATCAGGCCCACCGGCGCGTCGAAGAAGCGGAAGTTGCGCTGGTGCTGGGCGTGCATTCGGTCCTTGTCACCCTTGCCGATACCCAACAGTCCGTATAGGCCCCAGCCGTTTTCGCGACGGCGGTCGATGTAGGGGCTCACCCATTCGCGCGGGTAGTAGTCGTAGGCTTCCTGGTACTCGGCCGCCAGCGCGGGGTTGGCGCGCAGGGCATCGTGCACCGCGCACACCTTCTCCACTAGCGCATCGCGTGCCGCGCCCTGCAGCACGTACACCTTCCACGGCTGGGTGTTGGTGCCGGACGGCGCACGCGGCCAGCTGCGTTAGCCGCTCGATGAGCGGCCGCGGCACCGGACGGTCGCGCAACAAGGCGCGCACCGAGCGGCGGCTCATGATGGCGGCCTGCACCGCCGCAGGACCCGGCGCCAGCGCCGCCGCCTGCAGCGGCGTGGGTAGCGGGACGGCGGGCAGGGGCACAGGGTCGCGGGCAGTCATCACAGGGTCTCCAGAACGCGTTGCAGGGCAGCGGGCAGCGCGGCCACCGGGCGGCGCTGGTCGCGTTCGACATACACATGCACGAAATGGCCGCACGCCGCGCACTGGTCGGCGCCAGCGGCAAAGATACCGACCTCATAGCGCACGCTCGAGCGCCCGATGTGCGCCACGCGCAGGCCCGCCTCCACCGCCTGCGGAAAGGCCAGCGGCGCGAAGTAGTGGCACTGGGTTTGCACCACCAGACCGATGACGGCACCGGCATGGATGTCGAGCGCACCGTGCTCGATCAGGTAAGCATTGACGGCGGTATCGAACCAGCTGTAGTAGACGACGTTGTTGACGTGGCCGTACACGTCATTGTCCATCCACCGCGTGCAGATGGGGCGAAAGACGCGGTAGTACGCGCGCGGCAGCGGCTGGGGCCGGGCAGAGGCGGGAACACTCAAGGGGCGGTCTCCGATGGGTTGTCGTCGCGCATTGATTCTGCCACCGCGCCGGCGCGCCAGCGCCGCCAGTACTGTAGCGCCACCCCAAAGGTGGCGCGCTGCACGCGCACGGTGGTGGCGATGTCGCGACCGTAGCCGCCGGCCATGGCCATCGCCAGCGGCACGCGGCGCTGCCAAGCCCACTCGAACACGCGCCGGTCGCGTGCCTCCATGCCGTCGTCGCTCAGCTTCAGGCGCCCCAGCCGGTCCCCCTCGTGCGCATCGGCGCCGGCCAGGTAGATCAGCAGCCCCGGCTCGAAGCGGCGTTCCAGCTCCGCCAGTGCCCACTCCAGCGCCTGTAGATACTCAGCATCGCCACAACCATCGGGCAGCTCCACGTCGCAGTCGCTGGGCTCCTTGCGAAACGGAAAATTGCGCGCCCCGTGCAGCGACAGCGTGAACACCGAAGGGTCGTCGCGGAAGATGTGGGCGGTGCCATTGCCCTGATGCACGTCCAGATCGATGATCGCCACCCGCAGCGGCTGCGCACGCTGGCGCGCACCGCGGCGCGCCCACTCGGCCTGCATCAGGCGCGCGGCCACCGCCGCGTCGTTGAACACGCAAAAGCCGCCCCCCTTGTGGGCATAGGCGTGGTGGGTGCCGCCCGCCACATTAGCCGCCACGCCCTCGCCGTCAAACAGCGCCGCGCGCGCCGCCTGCACCGTCGCCCCCACCGAGCGGCGCGCGCGCTCGGCCATCGCCGGGCTCCATGGAAAGCCTATTTCGCGCTGCAGTGCCGGCGCCAGCGTGCCGTGGGTGATCGCGTCAATGTACTGCGGCGTGTGCACCAGCGCCAGCTCGCCATCGCTGGCCGGCTCAGCCTGGCACAGGCGAAAAGCCGGCTCCTGCGCCAGCTCGTCGCGCAGCAGCGCGTATTTCCGCATCGGAAACCGGTGCCCGGGCGGCAGCGTCAGCACGAACGGGGTGGCATAGAAAACCCGCATGGCGCAGCAGTGTGCCGCAGACCCGGCGCGGGCGTTGTCCCGGGTGCGCCCATCCCGCTGCCCTCGGCCGGTCTTCCCGTGGCCAGCCCATTCGGACACAGCTCATAGCCCGCGGCCCGCCGCGCGCACAGCATGACGCAGGGGCACATCCGCAGCCCTGATGACAAGGCCAAGACGTCCGACGACCGCGGCGATTCACCGCGCCGTGCCCGCCGCAGCGATGCCGATCCTTGACCGGAATCAGATGCTGCAGCGCAACAAACCCTTGCAGATTTCTGGCGTCGCCTTATAATCCGCACGAATGCTGCACCGCAACATCGGTGACAACGTTTGACGACCCTGCGGAGGACGACCATGCTGACCCCCGAACAACTGGCCGCTGCACAGAAGGCCAACATCGAAATGCTGTTTGGCCTGACGCGGCAGGCCCTCGACGGGGTGGAGCGTCTGGTCGAACTCAACCTGCAGGCCACACGCGCGGCCCTGCGCGACGCCGCCAGCGAAACCGACGCCCTGCTCTCGGCCAAGGATGCGCAGGAGCTGCTGCAGCGCCAAGCGGCCCTGCTGCAACCGCTGGCCGAGAAGGCGCTGGCCTACAGCCGCCAGCTGTACGACATCGCCGCCAGCACCGGCACCGCTTTCGCCCAGGCCGCACAGAATAAACTGGCCGACACCCAGCACAAAGTCGAGACGGTGGTGGAGAATGTGGCGCGCAACGCTCCCGCCGGGACCGAGGCCGCGGTCGAAGCCATGCGCAACGCTGTGCAAGCGGCCGCCGTCGCCATGGAGACGGTGCAGAAGGCCATGCAGCAAGCCGGCGAACTGGCGCAATCGAATATCCAAACACTGACGCAACAAGCCCAGCAGTGGCAGCAGGCCGCCGCCACGGCGGCCGGCACCACCGCCGCAACGGCCAGCGGCACCGGCAGCCGCACGCGGCGCAGCCCCAGCAACGGCTAAGCGGCACCGTACCGAGTTGTCTCCTCGGGTCTCTTCGACGTCACACTCAGGGACCCTTCAGCCCCGCCACACGGCGGGGCTTTTTTTCGCCTCTGCCCGACCACCGAATTGTCGGCGCCGTTGTCTTCCCCCGCGTGGCGCCCCCTGCCGCCCCGCGCAGCAGCAGCCCGGCTGGCCCTATCTCACCCCCGTTGCGCAGCGGCCACAGGGCGCCGCAGCGCCACCCACTTCTCGCGCAGGCGCGGCAACGCCGCCTGCATGGCCGCGCGACCGGCGGCAATGCTGCGCTGGCGCGCCGCAAAATCCGCGCTGCCAACCCCGTCCAGCGCCGGGCGCACCACCACGTCGGCACGCGCCAGCACATGCCGGTTGATGGACTGCCCCATGATCGTGAAGGTCTGCAGCAGCACGCGCACCGGATCGGTCTGCGCCAGGGGCAGCGCCGGACTGGAAATATCCACGGCAATCACCAGCTCCGCCCCCATCTCGCGCGCTTGCTCCACCGGCACCGGCGCCACCAGCCCGCCGTCCACATACGTGCGTCCGCCCACCGTCACCGGCGTAAATACCCCCGGCACCGCGCTGGAGGCACGCACCGCTGCTCCGGTGTCGCCGCGCCGGAACAACACCGCCTGCCCGCTGGCCAGATCGGTGGCGACGATGCCCAGTGGCAGCCGCATGTCCTCGATCAGACGACCCTGCACCTGCCGGTTCACATAGCGCGCCAGGGCCTCGCCGCGCAACAGGCCACGGTTGACCCACGGCACGGTCCAGTCGGCGATCATCGCCTCCTCCATCTCCAGCGCTAAGCGCTCCAGCTCCGTACCCGGCAGCCCGGCCGCATACAGCGCCGCCACCAAACTGCCGGCCGAGGTGCCGACCACCAGGTCCGGCTGCACGCCCTCGCGCTCCAGCACCTGGATCACCCCGACATGGGCAAAGCCGCGCGCCGCGCCACCACCCAGCGCCAGCCCCACCCGCGGTGGACGCAGCGGTGCCGGCACGGGTGGCACTGCTGGCTCCACCGGTGTGGATGGCTCGGGGCCCGTAGCGCAACCCGCCAGCAGCCCTGCCCCCACAGCGCCCAGCGTCATACCCATCCAGCGCCGCCGCGACCATGGTGACGCCTTACCGCCCCCTGGCCCATTTTTGCCAATACAAATCATTCTTGTTTATGGTATTATCAAGTCGCGAGCACGGCGCTCCTGCACCGCTCGCCCCTTCATTGTCGCTGCATCCAGGATATCGATCATGCACAACCGTTCCCCCCGTCCGACATCCCCCGTCCGTCGCGCACTCAACCGCACACTGCTCGCGCTGTGCCTGACCAGTCCCTGGGTGGCCGCACCCGCGGCTGCGCAAAATCAGACACTGAACCTGTACTCGGCACGCCACTACCCCGGCGACGAAGCCTTATACGACGCATTTACGCGTGCCACTGGTATCACCATTCGCCGTGTGGACAGCGACGACGCGGGCATCGTTGCGCGGCTGCGTGCCGAAGGCGCCGCCTCCCCGGCCGATGTGGTGCTGCTGGTCGACGCCGCGCGCATGGCCGCTGCCGACGCCCAGGGCCTGTTTTTGCCCATTCGCTCGGCCAAGCTCGAGGCCGCAGTCCCCGCGCACCTGCGCGCCGCCGCTACCCCCCAGGGCACTACGTGGTTCGGATTTTCCACACGCGCACGCGTCATCGTTTATGACCCCCTGCGCGTCAAGGCCGAAGACGTGGCCACCTACGAACAGCTGTCCCATCCCAAACTGAAAGGGCTGCTGTGCACGCGCAGCGGCTCGCACCCGTACAACCTGTCGCTGTTTGCCACCGTCATCGAGCGCCTGGGCGACGAAAAAGGACAAGCCTGGCTCAACGGGTTGGTGGCCAACATGGCGCGCCCGCCGCAAGGTGGCGACACCGACCAAATCCGCGCGGTGGCCAGTGGCGAATGCGGTGTGGCCCTCACCAACAGCTACTACCTGGCGCGTCTGATCAACTCCGACAAGCCCGAAGACCGTCGTGTCGTCGAGCGGGTGCGCGTGATGTTCCCCAACCAGGCCAGCACTGGCACGCACGTCAATATTGCCGGCGCGGCGGTGGCGCGACACAGCAAGAATGTGGATGCCGCCGTGCGCTTTCTGGAGTTTTTGGCCACTCCTGAAGCGCAGCAGTACTTTGCCAACAGCAACAACGAATATCCGGCCGTGCCGGGTGTGAAGCTGGACAACCCCGCTCTGCGCAGTATGGGCGGCACCGACTTCAAGGCCGAAACCATTCCGCTGTCCACGGTGGCGAAAAACCTCACCAAAGTGCAGCAGATGCTGGATCGCGCTGGCTTCCGTTAAACGGTCTTCTCCTGGTGTGCCCCCCTGGGGCTTGCGGCCCGCGCCCGTGAGCGCGGGTCTTTTTTGTCCTATGATTGACGTTTACGTCAACGTCAATCAAACCACAGGAGTTAAGGCGATGGAGATCACCGGCAAGGTGTTCGTGGTCACGGGCGGGGCCTCGGGCCTGGGTGAGGGAACGGCCCGGATGTTGGCTGCCCACGGCGGCCGGGTCGTCATCGCCGACTTGCAGCTGGAGCGTGGCAAAGCGCTGGCGCGCGACATCGGCGGCGTCTTTGTGCGCTGCGACGTCAGCCAGGAAGCCGATGCCCAGGCCGCCATCGACCGGGCCACCGCGCTCGGCAAGCTGTGCGGCCTCATCAACTGCGCCGGCATCGCGCCGGCCGAGCGCACCGTGGGCAAAGATGGCCCGCACAGCCTGGCCCTGTTCAATCGGGTCATCCAGGTCAACCTGGTGGGCACGTTCAACATGATTCGTCTGGCGGCGCAGGCCATGAGCACCAACGAACCCGAGCCCACGGGCGAGCGCGGGGTCATCGTCTCCACCGCGTCGGTGGCGGCATTCGAGGGGCAGATCGGTCAGGCCGCCTACGCGGCATCCAAGGGCGGTGTGGTCGGCATGACACTGCCCATCGCGCGCGACCTGGCCAAGCTGGGTATCCGCAACATGACGATCGCCCCTGGCATCTTCGGCACGCCGATGCTGTTCGGCATGCCACAAGCCGTACAGGACGCGCTGGCGGCGATGGTGCCGTTTCCGTCCCGCTTGGGCCGGCCCGAGGATTACGCCAAGCTGGTGCGGCACATCATCGAAAATGACATGCTCAACGGTGAGGTGATCCGCCTGGATGGCGCCATCCGCATGCAGCCGCGCTGAGTACACGCAAGGTCTGCAAAGCTGCCGGGCACGGCCGCTCCGCCCGGTGGCCGTGCCGCTACACTAGCGGCTGACGCGCTTCGTCAGCCTCCATCCCGGCCATGTCCGTCCCCCTCACCCCCCAGGAGATCGCGCGCGAGACCGTCAAGCGCCTCGCGGCACGCCGCCTGCCCCCCACGCCGGACAACTACCAGTCGATCTACCACGAGGTGGCGGGCACCCGACCATTGCAGCCGTTTCCGCTGCAGCCGCTGCGCCAAATTGCCCAGGCCCTGCCCGAACACACCCCGGCCCAGGTGCGCTTGAAGGCGCTGTTCCAGAAAGCCGTCGCCCGTCACAGCTGGGACGATCTGGAGAAGGTGCTGATCCAGCACCTGGGGGCTGCCGCAGGCTCTGCGGCAGCCGCGGCGTCACCCGTAGCAGCCGCCGCTGGCCCAGCCAGCGATGATTCTGCCAGCGACCTGCGGTTGGCTCCGACCGCTGGGGCTGCCGCCACCGGTGAACCCGCTGCCCTCTCCAGCGGCGAGGCGTCGGCGGCGTCCACGTCGGTGTCGCCCGCCGACACCGAGCCCGCGCTGCCTGCGGACAGCGCCACGCAGATCGCGCTGATCGTGGAGTTTGCGCTGCCGGTGCTGGCGGCCGATGACCCGCGCCTGCAGGAATTGGGCCAGGACCTGATCGCCCATCTGCGCCTGCCCGCCCCCGAATGGCATGTGCCGACGCTGCGGCGCATGTTCAAGGATTTTGCGTATCGGCTGTCGTTTGCCGCCGAGGAGGCCGCGGGGGTGCGATCCGAACTGCTGGCGCTGCTGCGCCAGGTGTTCGAGCACATCGACGCCATCAGCCCAGACAACCCGTGGCTGCGCCAGCAGATGCAGGCGCTGGTGCAGGCCGCTCAGCCGCCGCTGTCGCAGCGGCGGCTGGAGGATCTCAAAGGACGGCTCAAAGACGCCATCGTCAAGCAGGCCGAGGCGCGCGAACAGACCCTGCGCGCGCAGGAGCTGATGCGCCAGACGCTGGCCACCTTCCTGGAACGGCTGGCCGAGACCACCACCGCCTCCACCCAGTACCACGCCAAGTTCGAGGCCTGCGCCCAGAAGCTGGAGCACGCCCAGAGCCTGGCCGACATGGCGCCGGTGGTTCAAGAAGCCATCCAAACGGCGCGCGCGTTTGCGGCCGACACGCAGCGCGTCAGTGACGAGCTGACCCACCTGCGCGACCGCGCCCAGCGCGCCGAAGCCGAAGTCCAGCGCCTGCAGCGCGAACTCGACCAGATGGCCGAGCTGGTCACGCACGACCTGCTCACCGGTGTGCTCAACCGCAAAGGGCTGGAAAGCGCCATCGACCGCGAGACGCGCCGTGCCGCGCGCACCGGCACCCGTGTCTGCCTGGCGCTGCTCGACGTCGACGACTTCAAGCAGCTCAACGATGCGCTGGGCCATCTGGCGGGCGACGAAGCGCTGAAGCATCTGGCCGAGGTGGCGCGGCGCTCGCTGCGGCCGCAAGACACCATCGGCCGCTATGGCGGCGAAGAATTCATCGTCGTGCTGCCGGACACCGACCCCGACACCGCCGCACAGGTGGTGCAGCGGCTGCAGCGCGACCTCAGCGCGCACCTGTTTCTGCACGGGGAACAGCAGCGGCTCATCACGTTTAGCGCCG
>NZ_DAISZC010000109.1:0-3182 GCF_036824975.1 Tepidimonas sp. | reverse complement strand
TGGGGCCTGCCGCGCAAGCGCGCCCTGCTGGTGGCCGAGGGTGCTTTGGGGTAGCCGACACCCAATTGCCCACCGGCTCGCTCGGCCAACATCGTCCGGCTTGGTAAACCGAGACGGGCAGCGCTGGGGCTCTCAGTCTGTCACGTTCACACCGCAGGCGGACGTACGCCGCCCCCCAGCGGGCCTTAGCAGACGGGCAACAGCCCCGCCGCCAGGATGCCGCTCCTTGGCAGCGCCCGATCCCTTCAGTCGGCCGTGGCCTCTTCCGGCTCGGCCGGCTCGGCGCGACGCACGTCCTTTTTCGGCAACGGCTGGATGTCGAGCTTGACTTGCGGCTCCTTGCCTTCGGCCGCCGTCTCGACGTCCACCGTCAGGCGGCCACCGTCGACCAGGCGGCCGAACAACAGTTCGTCGGCCAGCGCGCGGCGGATAGTGTCCTGAATCAACCGCTGCATCGGCCGCGCCCCCATCAGCGGGTCGAAACCCTTCCTGGCCAGGTGCTTGCGCAGCGCGTCGGTGAAGGTGACCTCCACCCGCTTTTCGGCCAACTGCTGCTCCAACTGCAGCAAGAACTTATCCACCACGCGCAGGATGACCTGCTCATCCAGCGGCTTGAAGCTGACGATGGCGTCGAGCCGGTTGCGGAACTCAGGTGTAAACAGCCGCTTGATGTCGGCCATCTCGTCGCCCGCCTGCCGCTGCGTCGTAAAGCCAATGGTGGACTTTTGCATCGTCTCGGCCCCCGCATTCGTCGTCATGATGATGATGACGTTGCGGAAATCGGCCTTGCGGCCGTTGTTGTCGGTCAGGGTCCCGTGGTCCATGACCTGCAGCAGCACGTTGAAAATATCCGGGTGCGCCTTTTCGATCTCGTCGAGCAACAGCACGCAATGCGGCTTCTTGGTGATGGCCTCGGTCAGCAACCCGCCCTGGTCGAATCCCACATAACCGGGCGGCGCGCCGATGAGGCGGCTGACCGCGTGGCGCTCCATGTACTCCGACATGTCAAAGCGCACCAGATCGATGCCCAGGATGTAGGCCAGCTGCTTGGCGGCCTCGGTCTTGCCGACGCCGGTGGGCCCGCTGAAGAGGAACGCGCCGATGGGCTTGTCCGGCTTGCCCAGGCCCGAACGCGCCATCTTCACCGCCGAGGCCAGCACCTCCAGCGCCTGATCCTGCCCGAACACCACCGCCTTCAAATCACGCTCCAGGTTCTGCAGCTTGCTGCGGTCGTCGCTGCTGACGGTAGCCGGCGGAATGCGAGCGATCTTGGCGACGATCTCCTCGATTTCGGCCTTGCCGATGGTTTTCTTGCGCTTGGAAGCCGGCGCCACGCGCTGCGCTGCGCCGGCCTCGTCGATGACGTCGATGGCCTTGTCCGGCAGGTGGCGGTCGGTGATGTATTTGGCCGACAGTTCGGCCGCCGCCTGCAGCGCGGCGGCCGCATACTTGACGTTGTGGTGCGCCTCGAAGCGCGACTTCAGGCCCTTGAGGATCTCCACCGTCTGCTCCACCGTCGGCTCTACCACGTCCACCTTCTGGAAGCGCCGCGACAGCGCCGCGTCCTTCTCGAAAATGCCGCGGTACTCGGTGAACGTGGTGGCACCGATGCACTTGAGCTGCCCGCTGGACAGCGCGGGCTTGAGCAGGTTGGACGCATCCAGCGTGCCACCTGAGGCCGCCCCGGCCCCGATGAGCGTGTGGATCTCGTCGATGAACAGAATGGCGTGCGGTCGGTCTTTCAGCGCTTTGAGCACGCCCTTGAGGCGCTGCTCGAAATCGCCGCGATACTTGGTGCCCGCCAGCAGCGCGCCCATGTCCAGCGAGTAGACGGTGGCGTCGGACAGCACCTCGGGCACCTCTTTTTGCACGATGCGCCACGCCAGCCCCTCGGCGATCGCCGTCTTGCCCACACCGGCTTCGCCGACCAACAACGGGTTGTTCTTGCGGCGGCGGCACAGAATCTGAATGACGCGCTCGACCTCGTAGTCACGGCCGATGAGCGGGTCGATCTTGCCGTCGCGCGCCAGCTGGTTCAGGTTCTGCGTGAACTGCTCCAGCACCGACGCCTTCTCGCCGCTCTTGGCCTCGCCGCCTTCGTCGGCCTCGCCGGACGGTCCCTCGGCGGGCTTAGCAGGCTCGGGCGTTTCGCCCTTGCGGATGCCGTGCGCGATGTAGTTGACCACATCCAGCCGCGTGATGCCCTGCTGGTGCAGGTAATACACGGCGTGCGAGTCCTTCTCGCCAAAGATGGCCACCAGCACATTGGCGCCGGTGACCTCCTTCTTGCCGTTGCCGGTGGACTGCACGTGCATGATGGCGCGCTGGATCACGCGCTGAAAGCCCAGCGTGGGCTGCGTGTCCACCTCCTCGGTGCCCGGCACCACCGGCGTGTTGTCCTTGATGAAGGTGGTCAGCGACTTGCGCAAATCGTCGATGTTGGCGTTGCACGCGCGCAGCACCTCCGCCGCGCTGGGGTTGTCCAGTAGCGCCAGCAGCAGGTGCTCGACGGTGATGAATTCGTGCCGCTGCTGCCGGGCCTCGACAAAGGCCATGTGCAAACTGACTTCAAGTTCTTGGGCAATCATGGGGCACTTCCTTCACTTCTGGGTTCCACTGTAGCGCAATGCGGGCACCGGCACCTTTGGGTATGTGGGGCAAACGCGGCGCTATTCAACCGGCTCGGCTATGCACTGCAGCGGATGCCCGGCGGCGCGTGCCGCCTGCGTGACCTGCTCCACCTTGGTGGTGGCGATGTCGCGCGTGTACACGCCGCACACGCCCCGCCCGTGCACATGCACCTTCAGCATGATCTGCGTGGCCGTCTCGCGGTCCTTGTTGAAAAACTCTTGCAGCACGCGCACGACGAACTCCATGGGCGTGAAGTCGTCGTTGAGCAGGACGACCTGATACATCTTCGGCGGTTGCACGCGCTGGCGGCGACGCTCCACCACCACCGCGTCGCCCGCGTCCGGCAGGCGCGGCGTCAAGTCGGGTTGTCGGGGTGTCGTGGCCATGGCAACATTCTGCAATAAATCCGACGCCCCCGCAGGGCGTGCGGTTGCGCCATTTATCGCTTCTGCGCTGGTTGCCCCAAAACGACACAGCCGCCTCGACGGGCGGCTGTGGTCTTCACCATGAATGCGACGCGGCATCGCCGACACTGGGGCGGCCGCTTACGT
>NZ_DAISZC010000018.1:0-29993 GCF_036824975.1 Tepidimonas sp. | reverse complement strand
CACCGCGCAACGCAGCGATCCGTACGCGCAGCAGGTTGTGCAGACCTTCCCTAAGTGGCTGGCTGCGCCGCGCGCAGTTGGGCTTGCGTCCTGTGATAGATTCCGCCGTGTACCCAGGCAGTCCACTGCCGGCCGTCGCGAGCGCACGCGCGCCCCGGCGCGCGCGCCGATTCTTACCTTTGCCCCCAGGAGTCGACCCGCATGAAGCAGATCACCGCCATCATCAAGCCGTTTAAGCTGGAGGAAGTGCGCGAAGCGCTGGCCGAACAGGGGGTTACGGGCTTGACGGTGACCGAGGTCAAGGGCTTTGGTCGCCAAAAAGGGCACACCGAGCTGTACCGCGGTGCTGAGTACGTGGTGGACTTCTTGCCCAAGGTGCGTATCGACGTGGTGGTGCGCGACGACGACGTGGAGCGGTGCATCGAAGCCATCGTGCGTGCGGCACGCACGGGCAAGATTGGGGATGGCAAGATCTTCGTGACGCCGGTGGAGCGCGTGGTGCGCATCCGCACCGGCGAGGAGGACGACGCGGCGGTGTGAGCGGTTTCGGCGCGCGGTGCGGCGGGGTGCCCATACGCTGCCGTCCCCATCACGGCGGCCGTCAGCGCGCTCCGGGGTCTTACCGTGCGTCGCCACGCCCGCCCCCGGGCGGCACCGGTGGCGCCCTCAGATGCGGCGCAAATCGGCGGGGTGCTGCAGGCCGGCGGCCTCAATCAACTGCGGCAGCAGGGTTTGCGGGTCGTCGCCGACGGTGATCAGATCCCTCTGGATCTGCCCGACGAAGCCCGCCTGCACCGTCTGCGCCAGAAACGCCAGCAGCGTGTCGTAGTAGCCCCCCACGTTCAGCCAGCCGATTGGCTTGTCGTGATAGCCGAGCTGGCGCCAACTCCAAACCTCGAACGCTTCCTCCAGCGTGCCGATGCCGCCGGGCAGAATCAGGAAGGCGTCGGCGCGCTCGGCCATCATCTGCTTGCGCTGGTGCATCGTCTGCACGATGTGCAGTTCGGTGCACTCGCGTTTGGCCCATTCGCGCTGCACCAGGCTGTCGGGTATGATGCCTACTACCGTGCCGCCCGCAGCCAGTGTGGCATCGGCCACGCGCCCCATCAGGCCGTTGTTACCGCCACCGTAGACCAGGCGGCCGCCGTGCTGGCCAATCCATGTGCCTACCCACTCGGCCGCCGCGACATGGCGCGGATCGGCACCGGGGCGCGAACCGCAGAAGACGCACAACGAGAAGGCGGGCGCAGGCGGGGGCGACGTCATGGGGATGCGGGGGTGGCGGCGGAGGACGTGGCGACTGCGGCACGGGTGTCGATCAGCCGCGTGCCAGCCCAGGCGTCATGCCAAAATTGCCGCTGCGGATGGAAACGCGCCAGCAGCGCCCACACCGCCACCCAGCCCCCCAGCAGCACCACGACCTCCAGGGTGGGCAGATCCAACAACGCACGCAGCGCCAGCGGCGGCAGAAACCACACCCACGACAGCAGGTAACGGCAGAACGCGCGCGCTTGGCTCAGCGGCCTGCCCAGCCGGTCTACCACGCGGATGTGCCAGGTCTTCATCGCCAGCGTCTGCCCCTTGTGCCAGAACCAGGTGAAGTAGATGCCCAGCACGACGAACAGGAAGGCCTGCTGGGCGTGGCGGTTGTCCAGCGCATGGCGCGTCTGCGTCAGCGCCGAAAACAGATAGCCGGCGATGAACACCACCCCGAACAGCAGCATGCCTTCGTAGAGCCAGCAGGCCATTCGCCTGGGCAATGACGGCGCCTGCAGCGCGACAGCGGTAAAGGGGAGTCGATCATCAGCGGTGGCCATGCGCGCCGCATTGTCGCATGCCAGCGCCAGACGCTGCAGGCCGCGGCCGCAGTGCACAGGCACAGACGGGGCCGCGCCGGTGGCGGACGATGTCACGCGTCGCCGCAAAAATCCGCGCCGCTGTCGTGCCAAAAGCGTGTTGCGGTGCGATAATGTGTGTTGGTATTCACCATTGCCAGCCCGAAACGGGTCAAGGTCGCGGATCGACCGCCATGGCCCTGGCCTCAAGTCCCGACGCCGCCTCACGAGGGCGCGATCGAAGGGGCACCGGAGGTTTTTCGTCAGAGAAATACTGAAAGGTTGTCAACATGGAAATCAGCAAGGCCGAAATGGCGTCGGCCTCCGCCGCCGCGGGACAAGCCGGCGTCGAGCTCATGGGCGCCGAGATCCTCGTGCGCTGTCTGCAGGCCGAGGGGGTGCGGTACGTCTGGGGCTATCCGGGCGGCGCGGTCCTCTACATCTACGACGCGCTGTACAAGCAGGACACCATCCAGCACGTGCTGGTGCGCCACGAGCAGGCGGCGGTGCACGCCGCCGACGGCTACGCCCGCGCCACCGGCGAGGTGGGCGTGGCGCTGGTGACCAGCGGTCCGGGTGTGACCAATGCCATCACGGGCATCGCCACCGCGTACATGGACTCCATCCCGATGGTGATTATCACGGGTCAGGTGCCCACGCATGCCATCGGACAGGATGCGTTTCAGGAGTGCGACACCGTCGGCATCACGCGGCCGATCGTCAAGCACAACTTTTTGGTCAAGGACGTGCGCGACTTGGCGCTGACGATCAAGAAGGCGTTTCACATCGCGCGCACCGGACGCCCCGGGCCGGTCGTCGTCGATATCCCGAAGGATGTCTCGTTCAAGAAAACGCGCTACAGCGGCTATCCGGACAGCGTCACCATGCGCTCGTACAACCCGGTGCGCAAGGGGCATGGCGGGCAGATCCGCAAGGCGGTGCAGCTGCTGCTGAGCGCCAAGCGCCCCTACATCTACACCGGCGGCGGGGTCATCCTGGGCAATGCGGTGGCCGAACTGCGCCAACTGGTCGATTTGCTCGATTATCCCGTCACCAGTACGCTCATGGGGCTGGGAGCGTTTCCGGCCACCGACCGGCGCTTCCTGGGCATGCTGGGCATGCACGGCACCTACGAAGCCAACAACGCCATGCAACACTGTGACGTGCTGCTGGCGGTGGGGGCGCGGTTCGACGACCGCGTCATCGGCAACCCCAAGCACTTCGCGCAAAACGAGCGCAAGATTATCCACATCGACATCGACCCCTCCAGCATCTCCAAGCGCGTCAAGGTCGATGTGCCGATCGTCGGAGACGTCAAGGACGTGCTGACGGAGCTGATCGCGATGATCCGCGACGGCGCGCAGCGGCCCGACCACGAGGGGCTGGCGGCATGGTGGCAGCGTATCGAGAGCTGGCGCGCGCGCGACTGCCTGCGCTATGACCGCGACAACACCGAAGTCATCAAGCCGCAGATGGTCGTCGAGACGCTGTGGAACATGACGCGCAACGATGACGTCTACATCACGTCGGATGTCGGCCAGCATCAGATGTGGGCGGCGCAGTTCTACAAGTTTGATCGGCCACGGCGCTGGATCAACTCGGGCGGCTTGGGGACGATGGGCGTCGGCATCCCGTACGCCATGGGCATCAAGCTCGCGCGTCCGCAGTCCGAGGTGTTTTGTATCACCGGCGAAGGCTCGGTGCAGATGTGCATTCAGGAACTGTCGACCTGCTTGCAGTACAACACGCCGATCAAGATCCTGTCGCTCAACAACCGCTACCTGGGCATGGTGCGCCAGTGGCAAGAAATCGAGTACTCTGGCCGCTACAGCCACTCCTACATGGATGCGCTGCCTAACTTCGTCAAGCTGGCCGAGGCCTACGGGCATGTCGGCCTGCTGGTGGAGCGCCCGCAGGATGTCGAACCCGCGCTGCGCGAGGCGCGGCGTCTGAAGGACCGCACGGTGTTCATCGACTTTCGCACCGACCCGACGGAAAACGTCTGGCCGATGGTGCAGGCTGGCAAGGGCATCACCGAGATGCTGCTCGGCAGCGAGGATCTGTAAGCCGTCGCATCCGTTGTCGGTGGCGCAGCGCGCCGCCTACATACTCAGAGGAATCTATCGCCCGCCAAGCCCGCCGCTTACCGGTGGCGGGGGAGGGCGGAACCGGCGCCCGGCCGGGGCGTCCGCGAAAAGAGGAATCGCACATCATGAGACACATCATCGCCGTCTTGCTGGAAAACGAAGCCGGGGCGCTGTCGCGTGTGGTTGGGTTATTTTCCGCGCGGGGCTACAACATCGAGTCGCTCACTGTGGCCCCCACCGAGGACCCCTCGCTGTCGCGCATGACCATCCAGACCACCGGGTCGGATGACATCATCGAGCAGATCACCAAGCACCTCAACCGTCTCATCGAAGTCGTCAAGGTGGTGGACCTGACCGAAGGGGCCTACACCGAACGCGAGCTGATGCTGGTGAAGGTGCGCGCCGTCGGCAAGGAGCGTGAGGAGATGAAGCGCATGGCCGACATCTTCCGTGGCCGCATCATCGATGTCACCGACAAGAGCTACACCATCGAGCTCACCGGCGACCAGGCCAAGAACGACGCCTTCCTGCAGGCCATCGACCGCAGCGCCATCCTGGAGACGGTGCGCACCGGAGCCTGTGGCATCGGGCGTGGCGAGCGCATCCTGCGTGTGTGAAACGTCCACGGCGACAGTCCGCCTGGTCGCGGCGCACCCTTCGTTGAGGCTCAGCCGCCTTCGCCGTTCGGGGCTGGGTCTGTCGATGCCCGTCGACAGGGCTCACCGCGAACGGCATCTCCCCTTCATCCAACCGGAGCAACCCATGAAAGTGTTTTACGACAAAGACTGTGACCTGAGCCTGATCAAGGGCAAAACGGTGGCCATCATCGGCTACGGCAGCCAGGGCCATGCGCATGCGCAAAACCTCAACGACAGTGGCGTGAAGGTCATCGTGGGCCTGCGCCGTGGCGGCGCGTCGTGGAGCAAGGCCGAGAAGGCCGGGTTGACGGTCATGGAGGTCAACGAAGCGGTCAAAGCTGCCGACGTGGTGATGATCCTGCTGCCCGACGAGCAGATTGCCGACGTCTACAAACACAATGTCGAACCCCACATCCGTCAGGGGGCGTCGCTGGCGTTTGCGCACGGCTTCAACGTGCACTACAACCAGGTCGTGCCGCGCGCCGATCTGGACGTGTGGATGGTGGCGCCGAAGGCCCCGGGCCACACGGTGCGCAGTACCTACTTGCAGGGCGGCGGCGTGCCGCACCTGGTGGCCGTGCACCAGGACAACAGCGGCAAGGCGCGTGACCTGGCCCTGTCGTACGCCATGGCCAATGGCGGCGGCAAGGCCGGCATCATCGAAACTACGTTCAAGGAAGAGACCGAGACCGACCTGTTCGGCGAGCAGGCGGTGCTGTGCGGCGGTGTTGTCGAGCTGGTGAAAATGGGCTTTGAGACGCTGGTGGAGGCGGGTTACGCGCCCGAGATGGCCTACTTCGAGTGCCTGCACGAGCTCAAGCTGATCGTCGACCTGATGTACGAGGGCGGCATCGCCAACATGAACTACTCGATTTCCAACAACGCCGAGTTCGGCGAGTACGTCACGGGCCCCGAGGTCATCAACGAAGAATCGCGCAAGGCCATGCGCCGGGCGCTGCAGCGCATCCAAAACGGCGACTACGCCAAAATGTTCATCGAGGAAGGGCGGCTGAACTACCCGAGCATGACGGCGCGCCGGCGCAACCTGGCCGCGCATCCGATCGAGGTCGTGGGCGCCCAGCTGCGCGCGATGATGCCCTGGATTGCCAAGAACAAGCTGGTCGACCAAAGCCGCAACTGAGACCCCATCCGGCGGCGTGTCCTCGTCGTGGCGCGCTGGCCGCCCGCGCCGGCCGACAGCTGCGCCGGGCGCCTCAGTACGAACCGCGTGGGCCTGGCAGGCCGCTGCGGCATCCAGGCCGCCGGTGCCGCCCGCCGTGGGCGTACACTATGCGCCCTGCGCGCCGCGGTGTGGCCGTTGCGATCGTGGGGGGCTCAGATGGCATGAACGACGCTTTCGACATTTCTGAACCGGCGCAGCCGCGCCGCCCCGCCAAGGGCATCTACGTGTTGCCCAACATGGTGACGCTGGCGGCCCTGTTCGGGGGGTTTTATGCCATCGTGATGGCGATGAACGGGCGCTACGACCTGGCCACGATGGGTATCTTCGTTGCCATGGTGCTCGACAGCCTGGACGGCCGCATCGCGCGCCTGACCAATACGCAAAGCGCCTTTGGCGAGCAGATGGACTCGCTGTCGGACATGGTGTCGTTTGGTGCGGCGCCGGCGCTGGTGGCTTACGAGTGGGCGCTGCGCGACCTCGGGCGCTGGGGCTGGATTGCGGCTTTCGTCTACTGTGCCTGCGCGGCTCTGCGGCTGGCGCGCTTCAACGTCAACACGCACGTGGTGGACAAGCGCTACTTCCAGGGGCTGCCGTCACCGGCCGCCGCGGCGCTGGTGGCGGGCTTCATCTGGCTGGCCACCGACGCCGGTCATGACGGCCAGGGGCTGCAGTGGGTGTTGTTTGCGCTGACCCTGTACGCGGGTCTGACCATGGTCACCAATGTGCCGTTTTACAGCTTCAAAGACTTGAGTCTGCGCAGGAGTGTGCCGTTCGCCACACTGGTGGCGATCGCGCTGGGCATTGCGGTCATCAACATTCACCCGCCAGTGGTGCTGTTTGCGCTGTTCGTGCTGTACGGCCTGTCGGGCTATGTGGTGTATGGGGTGCGCAAGGCCAAGGGGCGTCCGGTCAGCGTGGTTAGCACGTCCACCGACGAGCCCGACGAGCGCGGCCTGCATCATTGAGCGCACCGGCAGGCACCGATTGCACGCGCCTATCGTCGGGGCACAGCAAATGTGTTACATTGAACCCATGGCGCGCTTCTCTGCCCTGCTACTGCTGCTATTCGCCTGCGGGCGGGTGGTGGCGTAGCGCGTCTGTTTCGCCCCCAACGGCCCGCCGCTTCAGCGCTGCGGGCCGTTCGTTTTGGGGGAACCGGCGCGTGGCAGCGACAGGCAGCGGGCAGCCCTCTGGAGTATTGCCATGACCGACAAGCTCATCATTTTCGACACCACCTTGCGTGACGGCGAGCAGTCGCCCGGCGCGTCGATGACGAAAGAGGAAAAGCTGCGCATCGCGCGGCAGCTGGAGCGACTGCGGGTCGATGTGATCGAAGCGGGTTTTGCGGCCAGCTCCAACGGCGACTTCGAGGCGGTCAAGGCCATTGCCGACACCATCAAAGAGGCCACGGTGTGTTCGTTGGCCCGCGCCAACGATCGTGACATCAGCCGTGCGGCCGAGGCGCTGCGTGGGGCGCGCCGCGCGCGCATCCATACCTTCATCGCCACCAGTGCGCTGCACATGGCAAAGAAGCTGCGCATGACGCCCGAGCAGGTGCTGGAGCAGGCGCGACTGTCGGTGCGTTTTGCCCGCAACCTGTGCCCGGACGTCGAGTTCAGTCCCGAGGATGGTTACCGCAGCGACATCGATTTTTTGTGTCGCGTGTTGGAGGCAGTGATCGAGGAGGGGGCCACCACCATCAACATCCCCGATACGGTCGGTTACGCCATCCCCGAGCTGTACGGTCACTTCATCCGGACGCTGCGGGAGCGCATTCCCAACTCCGACAAGGCGATCTGGTCGGTGCACTGCCACAACGACCTGGGCATGGCGGTGGCCAATTCGCTGGCGGGGGTCAAAATCGGCGGGGCGCGCCAGGTGGAATGCACCATCAACGGGTTGGGCGAGCGCGCCGGCAACTGCGCCTTGGAAGAAGTGGTGATGTCGGTCAAGACGCGCCGCGACTACTTCGGGCTGGAGGTGGGCATCGACACCACCCAGATCGTGCCGGCCAGTCGCCTGGTCAGCCAGACCACGGGGTTCGTGGTGCAGCCCAACAAGGCGGTGGTGGGGGCTAACGCCTTCGCGCACGCCAGCGGCATTCATCAGGACGGTGTCCTCAAGGCCCGCGATACCTACGAGATCATGCGCGCCGAGGATGTGGGTTGGAGCGCCAACAAGATCGTGCTGGGCAAGCTCTCCGGGCGCAACGCGTTCAAGCAACGCCTGCAGGAGCTGGGCATCGTGATGGAGTCGGAAAGCGAGCTCAACGCCGCGTTTGCCAAGTTCAAGGAGCTGGCCGACCGCAAGGCCGAGATCTTCGACGAGGACATCATCGCTTTGGTGGGCGACGAGAGCGTCACACCCGAGAAGGAGCGCTACGCTCTGGTGGCGCTGGCGCAGCGTTCTGAAACCGGAGAGCGGCCGCACGCTCGCGTGGTGTTCACCATCGATGGCCGCGAGGTGGTGGGCGAGGCCGATGGCAACGGGCCGGTGGACGCCAGCATCAAGGCCATCGAGTCGCACGTGCAAAGCGGCGCCGAGCTGCTGCTGTACTCGGTCAACGCCATCACCAGCGGCTCCACCGAGTCGCAGGGCGAGGTGACGGTGCGTCTGCAGCACGGCGGGCGTGTCGTCAATGGGGTGGGCGCCGATCCGGACATTGTCGTCGCATCAGCCAAGGCCTACCTGTCGGCATTGACGAAGCTGCACAGTGCCGTGGAACGCGTGGCGGCCCAGGGTTGAGCCTGGCATCGGCCGGGTTTGTGAGAGGTATTCCCACACCGTCTCAAAAAAGTCATGTAACGGCCTGTCGGCTCGTGTGCTTTTCGGCGTGGCTGCCGTATACTGCGGCGCATGTCGGCAAAGTTGGGGACGATCATGCGTTGGGTGCGTGCGGGGCGTGTGGCCGTTTTGGCCGTTGCGCTGTGCAGCGGCGGGCTGCCCGCCGTCGGGTACGCCGCTACCCCATGGAGCGCTGGTTCAGTGCCCGGGGTTTCGGGCCCCAAGGGCACGACCATCGTGTTGCGGACGTCCGCCGCGCGCCCGCAACGGCACGCCGTTGCGCAGCGTACAGTCCGCGAGCGTCAGAGGGGCATACGCGAGGCGCGGCAGCGCCGCAGCAGGCAGGGGGCTGTGGCGGTCCGGTCTGGGTCGCGCCGTGGCGCGGTGGCGCCGTTGGCGCAGCGCGATCCCGCCCAACGATTCAGGTTGGAGCCGACCCGCCGCATCGCCGCCGCTTCTGCGGCATCCCATGCGCCGTCGACCTCCGCGCTGGTGCGTCGCAGCGGTGTGTCTGAGGCGGCATCCGCCGCGATGGCCAACTGGGTAGCCGGCGACGCTTCCGCCGCTGACCGGCTCGAGGCTGATCCGGCGGAGCCGTTGCCACTGCACTCCAGCGCCGTGCTGGTGGTGGACCGCGACACCAATGCGGTGCTGCTGGGCAAGAACGACAGCGTGGTGTTGCCGATCGCGTCACTGACCAAGTTGATGACCGGTTTGCTCATCGTCGATGCCGGCTTGCCGTTGGATGAAGTGCTCACGATCACCGACGACGACGTCGACCGGCTCAAGGGATCCGGCTCACGGCTGGCCGTGGGCACCCGCCTGACGCGCGCCGAAGCGCTGCACCTGGCCCTGATGTCGAGCGAAAACCGCGCGGCGCACGCGCTGGGTCGCACCTATCCGGGCGGCTTGCCGGCGTTCGTGGCGGCGATGAACCGCAAGGCGGCCGAACTGGGCATGACGCAAACCCGGTTCGTCGAGCCAACCGGGCTGTCCAGTGACAACCGCTCCAGTGCGCGTGATCTGGCGCGGCTGGTGGCCGCTGCCAGCGAGCGTGCGCTGCTGCGCGAACTGAGCACCTCGCCCGAGTACGAGTTGCACGCTGGCCGCCGCGTGGTCCAATTTCGCAACAGCAACCGTCTGGTGCGCGAAAGTGGCTGGAACATCTTGCTGCAGAAGACCGGCTACATCCGCGAGGCGGGGCGCTGCGTCGTCATGCAGGTGCGCCTGGCCGGTCGTGACCTGATCATGGTGCTGATGGATGCGGCCAATTCCACCGCACGCTGGACGGACGCCGAGCGGCTGCTGCGCTGGCTGGATGCCACGCTGGTGTCCAGTGACGGCGCTCATCAGCCGCGCCTGTCTCTGTAGCCAAGCGCGGCACTGATCTGTGCTGCGGTGGCCTGCAGCTTGGGCAGCCAGCTCTCGTCGATGCGGTTGGCCGGGGCCGAGATCGACAAGCCTGCCACCAAGCGGCCCTGATCGTCGTAGATGCCGGCGGCCATGCAGCGCACGCCAGGCTCCAGCTCCTCGTTGTCGCGTGCCACGCCCAGGCGCCGGCACTGGGCCAACTCGCGCTCCAGCGCGCTGAGTTGCGTGATGCTGTTGGGGGTGTTGCCGGCCAGGCCGGTGCGCGTCGCATAGGCGCGCAGCCGCTGCGGGTCCTCCTGCGCGAGGAACAGTTTGCCCACCGAGGTCAGGTGCAGCGGTGCGCGGCCGCCAATGGCGCGCACCACCTGCATGCCCGAGCGTTCGCTGTAGGCGCGCTCGATGTAGATGATTTCGTCGCCCTGGCGCACGCTCAGATTCACCGGCTGCTGGATCTGACGGTGCAGCTCGCGCATTGGCCCGATGGCCACCTCGCGCACGTCTAGCCGCGCCTTGACCAGGTTGCCCAGCTCCAGCAGCCGCAGGCCGAGCCGGTAGGTGCCCGGTTGCGGACGCTCGACAAACCGGCCCAGCACCAAGTCGTTGAGGATGCGGTGCGCGGTGGAGGCGTGCAGGCCGGTTTCCTCGGCCAGTGTTTTGAGCGTGACGGGCTCATCGTGGCGCGCCAGCGCATCCAGCAGCTGGAACATGCGCTCGATGACCTGTACGCTAGGCCGTGAGGAGGCGGGGGGAGCTTCGTCGGGACGCATGCCAACCGGAAATCGAACGCGCGGGCCACGCGACGGGAAACGGGATGTCTGACGGAGTACCTGGCGTCGGTCACTTCAGAGACAGCCGTGTGTTCACCAACCCGTCCACCTTGAGTGGTACACGCTGTCAGATATGATGAGGAAATTCTAGATGATGGTATTTTACCATATGAAACGCGAGCAAAAATGCTCAAGGCGCCAAAAGTATCAGACGATACCCCGCTCTGTAAGGGTGGCGCTCACCGACTGGTGCCAGACGATACCTGAGGACACCTTTTGCCAGCCTTGGCGATGATAGGCCATGACAGGCGATGGGGAGTGCTGTGGGTTGCCGGGCCGACCCGGTATGCGTAGGTACCCCACCGCGACAGCGCCGCGCGGGCGGCTAGAGGGCTGTTGGCGCGGGTGGTGCGTCGGCGCGGTGCCAGATCCCGTGCCGGTACACCTCGTGCGGCCGAAAACACACCTTGTACGCCATCTTGGCGCTGTCGGCAATCCAGTACCCCAGATAAACGTGGGGCAGGTTCATGCGGCGCGCTTGTTCGATCTGCCACAGCACCGCGTAGGTGCCCAGTGAACCGGGCCAGTCCGGATCGTAGAACGTATAGACCGCCGACAGCCCGTCGTCAAGAAGATCGATCAGCGCAACCATCACCAAGCGGTCGGGCAGCTCGTCCATCCCGGGGGCGACGAACTCCACCAGCCGCGAGTTGACGTGGCTTTGCAGCAGGAACTGGGTGTACTGCTCGGTGTCGTCTTGGTCCATGCCGCCGCCCGGGTGGCGACTGCGTTGGTAGCGCAGATATAGCGCGTAGTGCTCCGGCGAAAAGCCCAGGCGCATGACGCGCACGCGCAAGTTGGCGTGGCGACGCCAGATGCGGCGCTGGCTGCGGTTGGGGGTGAACTCGGCCGCCAGCACCCGCAGTGGCACGCACGCGTGGCAGCCGTCGCAATGGGGGCGATAGGTGAACAGGCCGCTGCGCCGAAAACCCGCGGCCACCAGCCGCGAGTAGGTCTCGCCCTGGATCAGGTGACTGGGGGTGGCGACCTGCGAACGCGCCACCCGACCCGGCAGATAGCTGCACGGGTACGGCGCCGTGGCGTAGAACTGCACGGTGGTCAGGGGCAGCTCTTGCAGTCGGGTCACGTCGAAGCACAGCCAGGTTGCTCGGGTGGCGGCAGGCCCGGTGCAGGGGCTGCATGCCACAGTGACTCCCAGTATAGGCAATCCCAGCGCCAGTGGGGGGCGGGCGCCGCAATGGCCTCATGCACCGCCTGCACGAAGGCGCTGCGCGGCTCCTCGGCCGCACCCAGCGAGGCCAGGTGACGGGTGTTTTGCTGGCAGTCGATCAGCGGCACCTCCCAGGTGCGGCAGGCCGCCACCAGCGCCGCTAGGGCGATTTTGGAGGCGTCGCGCCGGTGCGCGAACATCGATTCGCCAAAGACGGCGCGCCCCAGCGCCACGCAGTACAGTCCCCCCACCAGTTCACCGTCCCACCAGGTCTCTACACTGTGGGCATGGCCCGCGCGATGCAGCGCGCGGTAGGCGGCGATCATCTCGGGCACGATCCAGGTTCCGCTTTGGCCTGGGCGAGGGGTGTCGGCGCAGGCCTGGATCACGGCGTCGAAGGCGGAGTCGACGCGGATGTCGAGCCGCCGCTGCCGCAGCGCGCTGCGAATGGTCTTGCGCAGCGAGTGGCTGAGGCGAAAGTGGGCCGGACGCAGCACCATGCGCGGGTCGGGACTCCACCACAGAATCGGCTGGCCCGGGCTGAACCAGGGGAAGATACCCTGCGCGTAGGCCTGTAGCAGCGTCGGGACGTCCAGCGCGCCGCCGGCCGCCAGCAGGCCGGGCACGGGATCGCGCGGACCCCATGCCTCCCCCACCGGGGGAAACGGGGCTCCTGGCTCCAGCCAGGGCAGGGAGCGGGGCTGCGTCATCAGGGTTGCTCCCTGTGCGTGCGCGGGCGCCGCGGCGCGGCGGCTGTGGTGGGTGTGGTGGGTGTGGTGGGTGAGGATGCGGCGGCACCTTCTTGCGACGCCCTTACGGGGCGCGTTGGCGCTGCGGTGCGGGTGCGCGACGTATCCGGCGGCGCCGGTGGGTTTGCACGCCGCGCGGCGCGGTCGTGATCGCACCACGCCGCAACGCGGCACTGCCCGCACAGCGGCGCGCGTGCCTTGCAGACGTAGCGCCCGTGCAGGATCAGCCAGTGGTGGGCGTCTTCCCGATAGGCGGCGGGCACGCGTTGCTGCAGCGCGTGCTCCACCTGCAGCGGCGTCTTGCCCGGTGCCAGCCCGGTGCGGTTGGCGACGCGAAAGATGTGCGTGTCCACCGCCATGGTCGGCTCGCCAAAGGCCACGTTCAGCACCACGTTGGCGGTCTTGCGGCCGACGCCGGGCAGCCCCTCTAGTGCTGCACGCTCGCGCGGCACGGCGCCGCCGTGGTGCTGCAGCAGCAACTGGCAGGTTTGCAGCAGGTGCCGTGCCTTGCTGCGGTACAGGCCAATGGTGCGGATATACGACTCCAGCCCCTCTAGGCCCAGGTCCAGAATGGCCTGCGGCGTGTTGGCCACCGCAAACAGCCGCCGCGTGGCCTTGTTGACACCAACATCGGTGGCCTGAGCGCTGAGCAGCACCGCCACGAGCAGCTCGAACACACTCGTATACTCGAGCTCGGTCTGCGGGTGCGGACGTTCGGCCTGCAGGGTGGCAAAGAATGCCTCGATGTCACGGGGTGTCATGTCGGTGCGCAAGGTACCGTCGGGACTGTCGGCCCCGCAGCTAGGAGTACGTGGAACATGGATTTTGCCGCGGATGTCACTGAGCTTGCTGACGCTGTGCGCTTGGCGCAGCGCCTGGACAACGTCGAGACGTCGGCGATCCGCGAGCTGTTCAAGCTGCTGGGCAAGCCCGGCATCATCAGCTTTGCGGGGGGCTTTCCGGATGCGGCGCTGTTCGATGTGGACGGCATCCGCGAGGCGGTGCTGGCTGCGCTGGAGCATGAGCCGGGCGCGGCGCTGCAATACGGCGCCACCGAGGGATTCGACCCGCTGCGCGAACAGCTGGCAGCCTTCATGGCCGCCAAGGGCGTCACGGGGGTGGCGCCGGCCGACCTGATCGTCACCACCGGCAGCCAGCAGGCGCTGGATCTGCTGGGCAAGACGCTGATCTCGCCCGGCGACACGGTGATCGTCGAGGCCCCGACGTTCCTGGCCACGATCCAGTGTTTCCGGCTCTACGGAGCGCAGCTCCTGACCGTGCCCGTGGATGGGCAGGGCGCCGACGTCGAGGTGCTGCAGCGGCTGATCGCCGAGCATCGGCCCAAGTTCATCTACCTGATTCCGACCTTCGGCAACCCGAGCGGCGCCATGATGTCCGAGGCGCGCCGCCGCCGCGTGCTGGAGTTGGCGGTGCGCACACGCACGCTGGTGGTCGAGGACGATCCCTACGGCGACCTGTACTTCGACGCGCCGCCCCCGCCCAGCCTGCTGGCGCTCAGCGCCCAGGTGCCGGGCAGCCGCGAGTGCCTGGTGCACTGCGGCAGCCTGAGCAAGGTGCTGTCGCCGGGGCTGCGCATCGGCTGGATGGTGGCGCCGCCGCGGCTGCTGGCCAAGGCCACGATGTGCAAGCAGTTCAGCGATGCGCACACCAGCACGTTCGCCCAGGCTACGGCGGCACAGTACCTGGCCGCGGGGCGCATGCCGGCAACGCTGGCGCGCGTGCGCGCCATCTACGCGCAGCGGGCGCAGGCCATGGTGCAGGCACTGCGCCACGAGTTGGGCGCGGCCATCGAGTTCGTGCCACCGCGTGGTGGGCTGTTCGTCTGGGCGCGCTTAAGCGGTGCGGGCGGTGCCTGCGCTGATGGTGCCGAGCTGGCGCGCCGCGCTATCGACCACGGGGTGGCGTTCGTGCCCGGCGCCCCCTTCTTCGCCCGCGACCCCGACCGCGCCACGCTGCGCTTGAGCTTTGCCACGGTGGATGAGGACCGCATCCGCGAGGGTGTGCGGCGGCTGGCGCGGGCGCTGCGGGGTTGATGGCGGGCGGCGCCGGTCAGTGGCCGGCCAGCCACAACCGCAGTCGCAGGCCCCAGCCCGTGGTGTAGCCGACGGTGGTGTGGCGCAAGGTGCCGTCGGGCATCAACACACTGAACATCGGCACCGAGCGCCAGCCGTGACGGTCGGCAAGGTGGCCGTTGGCATCGAAGACCACCACCCAGCGCAGGCCACGGGTGGCCAGGTGCCGGCGTACCGCGGCGGCGTCACCGCTGCGTGTGGCCACGGTGAGCACTGGCCTCGTGCGCGCCAGCGCGTCTACCTGGTCATCCATGGCATCGCAGATCGGGCACCAGGTGGCCCACACGTACAGCGCCACTGGCGTGTCGGTGGCGCCGAGCCGCGCGCGCAGGTCGCTCAGCGTGCCGCGGCCCTCGCTGCCGTCGGGCAGCACCCACGCCAGCGGCCCGTCCTCGCGCCAGTGCGGGGTGGCATCGCGCAGCATCCATGCCTGCACGGCCAGCACGACCACAGCGGCCACTCCCAGCGTGAGGGCCGCTTCCCGCAGCAGTCTCGGGGTGCGTCGCATGCTACATTGTCGCCGGTATCGCAAACGCCAGCGGGATGGGTCGTCCACGGGGCGCCGACCACGTGGTGCGGCGCAGCCCGAGTGTCCGTCCCCGACCATCGAGGAGCATCATGACCACCCCGACCAAATACCTGCTCGACGAGCGCCAGATGCCGAAATTTTGGTACAACATTGTGGCCGATTTGCCCAAGGCCCCGCCACCGGTGCTGCACCCGGGCACGCTGCAGCCGGTGGGGCCAGATGATCTGGCGCCGCTGTTTCCGATGGCGCTGATCCTGCAGGAGGTCAGCACCGAGCGCGAAATCGAAATTCCCGAGCCGGTGCGCGAGATCTACCGCCTGTGGCGGCCATCGCCCCTGTTTCGGGCGCATCGGTTGGAGAAGGCGCTGGGCACGCCGGCCAGGATTTTCTACAAGTACGAGGGCGTCAGCCCCGCGGGCAGCCACAAGCCCAATACGGCGGTGCCACAGGCGTTTTACAACGCGCAGGCGGGCACGAAGCGCCTGACCACCGAGACCGGCGCCGGCCAGTGGGGCACCTCGCTGTCGTTTGCGGGGCAGCTGTTCGGGCTGGAGGTGCTGGTCTTTCAGGTGCGCGTCAGTTACGACCAGAAGCCGTACCGTCGCGCGGTGATGCAGACCTACGGCGCACGCTGCCTGCCGTCGCCATCTACCGAGACCGAGTACGGCCGCCGGGTGCTGGCGCAGCGGCCCGATCACCCGGGCAGCCTCGGCATCGCGATTTCCGAAGCAGTGGAGCTGGCCGCGCAGCGCGACGACACCAAGTACGCCCTGGGCTCGGTGCTCAATCACGTGCTGCTGCACCAGACCGTGATCGGCCTGGAGGCGATGGAACAGCTGCAGATGGCCGATGCGTGGCCGGATGTGATCGTAGGGGCCACGGGGGGTGGCAGTAACTTCGCGGGCATCGCATTCCCGTTCATCGGGCATGCGCTGCGTGGCGGGCCGCGGCCGCGCGTGGTGGCGGTGGAGCCGGCGGCGTGTCCGTCGCTGACGCGCGGCAAGTACGCTTACGACTTCGGCGACACCGCGCACCTGACGCCGTTGACCAAGATGCACACCCTGGGCTCCACCTTCACGCCGCCGCCCTTCCATGCCGGTGGCCTGCGCTACCACGGCATGGCGCCGCTGGTGTCGCATCTGAAGGAGCTCGGCCTGATCGAGGCCGTGGCCTATACCCAGACGCAATGCTTCGAGGCGGGCGTGCTGTTTGCACGCAGCGAAGGCATCGTGCCGGCGCCCGAAGCCAACCACGCCGTCAAAGGCGCCATCGAAGAGGCGCTGCGCTGCAAGCGCGAGGGGCGCAGCGAAACCATTTTGTTCAACCTGTGCGGCCACGGCCACTTCGACATGGCGGCGTATCAAAAGTATTTCGCCGGTGAGCTCAAGGACGAGAGCTACGACGAGCGCGAGCTGGCCATGGCGCTGTCGGGGCTGCCCAGCGTGCCCGAGCCCGCCTGAGGAGTGTAGGCGGCAGGGGCAGCGCCCCTCAGGGCTGCACGACGTCAAGCAGCCGGTCCAGCCCACCCATGTCGATGGCGATGTGGGCCTGCTGGCGCACCCGCGGTTTGGCGCGGTAGGCCACCGACAGTCCGGCGGCGGCCATCATCTCCAGGTCATTGGCGCCGTCGCCCATCGCAATCGCCTGCTCGGGTGCGCAGCCGATCAGGTCGCACGCCTGCAGCAGCGTGCGACGCTTTTCGGCGCCGTCGCAGATGTCGCCCCAGCTCTGGTCGAGCAGGCGGCCCGTCAGGCGTCCGTCGACGATCTCCAGCCGGTTGCTGCGCGCGAAGTCTAGCGCCAGCCGATCGCGCAGCCGGTCGGTGAAGAACGTGAAGCCCCCGCTGACCAGCAGCACCTTCAGCCCCGCGCCCTTGCACGCCAGCACCAGTTCGGCGGCGCCGGGGTTGAGCTTGAGGCGCTGCCGGTAGACGTGCTCCAGGTGTTCGACCGAGACCCCTTCGAGCAGCGCCACGCGTCGGCGCAGGCTTTCTTTGTAGTCGGTGATTTCGCCGCGCATCGCCGCTTCGGTGATGGCGGCGACTTCGGCCTTGCGGCCGGCGGCGTCGGCGATTTCGTCCACGCACTCGATGTTGATCAGCGTGGAGTCCATGTCGAACGCGATCAGCCGGTAGTCGCGCAGGCGCAGCGGCGGGTCGATGCCTTGAACCCGTAGGCCCGGGGCAATTTCGCGGGGGGGGTGCATGGTGTCAGTGGTGAGTAGTGGCTCCCGGCCCCTAATGGCTAACGATTGGGTGGGGGCTTCGGGTTTGTGGCCGGTGGTCACGCGCAGTGCCCCGGCATTGGTCTGACGGTGGCAGAGTTTAGTCGAACCTGGGCTCACGGCGCATGGCTTCAAAAAGCCACATATCGTCCGGGGCGGTGGTTGATGGCCAGCGTGATGTTCATCAGCGCCGCGGCCAGCACCGACAGCACCAGACGCTGCGCATCCAGCAAGGGCCACGAAGCCAGCAGGATGCTGCCATCGATGACGAGTTGCACCACACCGGCACGCCAGCCGAAGCGCTCCTGCAGCCACAGCACCAAGGTGTTGAAGCCGCCGAGGCTGGCGCGGTGGCGAAACAGGATGATGAAGCCCACACCCACCAGCAGTCCGCCGGCGGCTGCGGCGAACACCGGGTCGAGGTGCTGCAGCTCGATCCAGCGCGGCATGGCCTCGGTGAAAGCAGCCAGCAGCGCTACGGCCAGCACGGTTTTGAGCGTGAAGGCGCGTCCCATGCGCACCCAAGCCAGCGCGTAAAACGGCAAGTTGATGACAAATACCAAAGCCCCGAAGGACAAGCCGCTGGCGTAGTGCACCAGGAACGCCAGCCCCACGGTGCCGCCGGTCACCAGCCCGGCGTGGCGAAACAGCACCAGACCCAGCGCGACAATGAGCGTTCCGGTGAGCAGCGCCTGCGCGTCGTCGAGCCACGTGTGGCGGGCGACACCCCAGGTGGGCGCCGCGGTGGGCGGGGTCGTGTTGGGGGGATGAGGCAGCGCAGACATGGGGGATGTCGGCATCAGGCGGTGGGGGCCGCGGCGGGCTGGGGCTGCCCCAGCGCGCGCAGCACGTCGCGTACGAGCTGGGCGCGATCACGTGGCTCAGGCAACGCACGCTCGATTTTCAAGCGGTCATTGCCCGCCAGCTTGATGTGGCGGTTTTTCTGGATCAGCTCGATGATGCGCATGGGATCGATCGGCGGGTTGGGCCGGAAGGCGATCAGGATATGGCTGGGCGCGGCGTCGATCTTGGCCACGCCGTAGCGCTCGGCCAGCACGCGCAGGCGGTGCACCTCGATGAGGACCTGCGCCGGCGGCGGCAGCTTGCCGAAGCGGTCGGCGATGTCCTCCACCAGGGCGTCGAGCTGCTCAGCGCTGCGCGCGCTGGCCAACTTCTTGTAAAAGCTCAGTCGCAGGTGCACGTCGCCGCAGTAGTCCTGCGGCAGCAGTGCAGGCGCGTGCAGGTTGATTTCGGTGGTGACGTGCAGCGGGCGCAGCAGGTCGGGCTCTTTGCCTTCGCGCAGGCTGCGCACCGCCTCGGCCAGCATCTCGTTGTAGAGTTGAAAGCCGATTTCGGTGATGTTGCCGCTTTGCGCTTCGCCCAGCACTTCGCCGGCGCCGCGGATCTCCAGGTCGTGCATCGCCAGATAGAAGCCGCTGCCGAGCTCCTCCATCTGCTGGATCGCCTCCAGCCGCTGTGCGGCCTGCTTGCTCAGCCCCTCGATGTCGGGCACCAGCAGGTAGGCGTAGGCCTGGTGGTGGCTGCGGCCCACGCGCCCGCGCAGCTGGTGCAGCTGCGCCAGCCCAAACTTGTCGGCGCGGCTGATGACGATGGTGTTGGCGGTGGGCACGTCGATGCCGGTTTCGATGATGGTGGAGCACAGCAGCAGGTTGAAGCGCTGCGCCACGAAGTCGCGCATGACGCGCTCCAGCTCGCGCTCGGGCATCTGGCCGTGGGCGATGGCGATGCGCGCCTCAGGCAGCAGCTGCTCCAGCTGGGCGCGACGGTTTTCGATGGTCTCGACCTCGTTGTGCAGGAAGTACACCTGGCCCCCGCGCTTGAGTTCGCGCAGTACCGCCTCGCGGATGACGCCGGCGTTTTCCTCGCGCAGGAAGGTCTTGATGGCCAGCCGCCGCTGCGGCGCGGTGGCGATCACCGACAGATCGCGCAGCCCCTCCAGCGCCATGCCCAGCGTGCGCGGGATCGGGGTGGCGGTAAGCGTCAGCACGTCCACCTCGGCGCGCAGCGCCTTGATGGCCTCCTTGTGGCGTACGCCGAAGCGGTGCTCCTCGTCGATGATCAGCAGCCCGAGATTTTTGAACTTCGTTTTTTCGCTGAGCAGCTTGTGCGTGCCGACGACGATGTCGATGCTGCCCTCCTGCAGTCCTTTCAGCGCCGCGGCAATCTCCTTGGGCGTGCGAAAGCGGCTCATCTCGGCGATGCGCACCGGCCACTTGGCAAAGCGGTCGGTCAGCGTCTGGTAGTGCTGCTCGGCCAGCAGCGTGGTGGGCGCCAGCAGCGCCACCTGGTAGCCGCTCATGACGGCCACGAAGGCCGCTCGCAGCGCCACCTCGGTCTTGCCAAAGCCGACGTCGCCACAGACCAGCCGATCCATCGGACGCGGGCTGATCAGATCCTGGATGACGGCGTGGATGGCAGCCCGCTGATCGGGCGTTTCCTCGAAACCGAAGTCGTTGGCGAAGGCTTCATACGCCTTGGCATCGAAGCGCATGGCGTGGCCCTGACGTGCGGCGCGGCGGGCGTAAACGTCTAACAGTTCGGCGGCGGTGTCGCGTACCTGCTCGGCAGCCTTGCGTCGGGCCTTGTCCCACTGGCCGCTGCCCAGGCGGTGCAGGGGTGCCTCGTCAGCGCTGACGCCGGTGTAGCGGCTGATGAGGTGCAGCTGCGACACCGGCACGTACAGCGTTGCGCCCTGCGCGTACTCCAGGTGCAGAAATTCCTGCAGCGCGGGGGTGCCGTCCGGGTTTTTTTCGCCCAGGTCCAGGTTCACCAGTCCGCGGTAGCGGCCAATGCCGTGCTGGGCGTGCACCACCGGGTCACCGGGCTGCAGTTCGCTCAGGTCTTTGATGAGCGCTTCAACGTCACTGGCCTGTTCCTGCTTGCGCCGGCGGCGCACGGTGGGGCCGGCGGCGAACAGTTCGGTTTCGGTGACCAACTCGATACCCGCTTCGCGCCAGGCAAAGCCTGCCGACAGCGGCGCCACCGTCAGGCCCAAGCGGGCATCGCTGGCGCGAAACGCGGCCAGATCGCCGACGCCCACCGGCTGGATGCCGCTGGCGCGCAGAAAGTCGTGTAGGTTCTCCCGGCGGCCGTCGCTGTCGGCCAGGATCAGCACGCGCGCCTCAGTGGCGGCCAGATGGGCGTGCAGCCGCGCCAGCGGCTCCTCGGCTGCACGCTGCACGGTCAGCTCCGGCAGAGGGGCCACGACGTCCGCCCAAGCCGTCCACGCCTGGGCCGGTGCCACGGGCCGCAGCGCCCATTGCGGGTAGGCGTTGGCCAGCCGGTAAAAGCCCTCGGCGTCCAGAAACAGGGCGTGCGGGGGCAGCACCGGGCGTTCCGGGTCGCCCTGCGCCAGACGATGGCGCTCGCGGGTGTCCTGCCAGAAGCGCTGCATGGCGTCCTCCACGTCGCCGTGCAGCACCACGGTGGCCTGCGGGCCCAGGTAGTCGAACACCGTAGCGGTTTCGTCGAAAAACAGCGGCAGATAGTATTCGACGCCCGGCGGCACCACCCCGGCGCCGATGTCCTTGTACAGGCGGCTCTTGGTCGGGTCGCCCTCCAGCAGCTCGCGCCAGCGCGCCCGAAAGCGCGCGCGCGCCGCGTCGTCAAGCGGAAACTCACGCCCAGGCAGCAGGCGCACCGCGGGCACGGGATAGAGGCTGCGTTGCGTGTCGGGGTCGAAGGTGCGGATGGAGTCGATCTCATCATCAAACAGATCGACCCGATACGGCACCGGCGAGCCCATCGGGTAGAGGTCGATGAGCCCACCGCGCACGGCATATTCGCCCGGGCTGACCACCTGGGTGACGTGCTGGTAGCCGGCCAGCGCCAGCTGCGCGCGCAGCCGCTCAGCGTCCAACCGCTGCCCGGTCTGGAACGAGAACGTGTAGGCGGCCAAAAACGACGGCGGCGCCAGCCGCGTCAGCGCCGTGCTGGCCGGGATCAGGATCACGTCGGCGCCATCGTCGGCGCTGCGCTGCTGGATGCGCCACAGTGTGGCCAGCCGCTCAGAAATCAGGTCCTGGTGCGGCGAGAAGGTATCGTAGGGCAACGTTTCCCAGTCCGGAAATAGCGCGCAGCGCAGCCCGGGCGCAAAGAGGGGCAGTTCCTCGAGCAGGCGCTGCGCATCTGCCGCGTCGGCGGTGACGATGGCTGTCAGGCGGCCAGCGGCCTTGTCGCGTTCAGCCAGCGCCGCCAGCACCAGGGCGTCGGCGCCGCGCGGCGGGCATGGGGTGGCAAAGCGCTTGCCGGGAGTCAGACGGGGCAGTTCCATGGGAAGGCGAGATTCTAGAATCCGGCGCCATGATGTCTGCTGCACCCGACCGCGACGGCTCGACGAACGGCCCCAGCCTTGGGCCGGCTGTGCCCGCCTGCGCTGACACGCCCTGGCCGCGCGACGCGACCGGCCCCGTGCGCTACTACGCGCTGGTGCCGGCTGCGGGCAGCGGCAGCCGCGCCGGTCTTGGCTTTCGCAAGCAGTATTACCGCATCGCCGGGCGGCGCGTCATCGACCACACGCTGGCCGCGCTGGGCGCGCTGCCGGCGCTGGCGGGCGTGGCGGTGGTGCTGGCGGCCGACGATGACACCACGGTGGGGGATGGCCAACGGGTGCGGGTCTGTCGTGTGGGCGGCGCCACGCGGGCCGAAAGCGTCCTCAACGGGCTGGCGGCGCTGGCCGAGGCGGGCGCGCGCGATCAGGACTGGGTGCTGGTGCACGACGCGGCGCGCTGCCTGGTGCGGCCCGCCGACATTCAAGCCCTCATCGAGGCGTGCATCGACGATCCGGTGGGCGGGCTGCTGGCGGTGCCGCTGGCCGATACCCTCAAGCGGGTGGGTGCCGACAGCCGCGTGCGGGCAACGGTGGAGCGCGGCGACAAGTGGCTGGCGCAGACGCCGCAGATGTTTCGGCTGGGGCTGCTGCGGCAGGCGTTACAGCCGCATCGGGCCACGGGGTTTGTAGGCATCACCGACGAGGCCAGCGCGGTGGAGGCGCTGGGTCTGCAGCCGCGCGTGGTGCGCGGCAGCGCCCGCAACCTCAAACTCACGTTTGCGGAGGACTTTGCCATGGCCGAACCCTGGTTGCGCGCTGCGGCAGCGCCGACCTGGCGCGTGGGCGAAGGCTGGGACGTGCACGCCCTGGTGCCGGGGCGGCGGCTGGTGCTCGGCGGCGTCGACATCCCGTTTGAGCGTGGTCTGCTGGGACACTCGGACGCGGATGCGCTGCTGCATGCCCTCACGGATGCGCTGTTGGGCGCCGCCGGTTTGGGCGACATCGGCACCTGGTTTCCAGACCACGACCCGCGCTACGCCGGGGCGGACTCTCAGGTCCTGCTGCGTGCGGCCGCACAGGCGGTGCGCGAGCGCGGCTGGCAACCCGTCAACGTGGACGCCACTGTAGTGGCACAAGCACCGCGCCTGGGACCTTACCGCGCCGCCATGCAGGCCAACATCGCGCGCGCCCTCGGGCTGCCGCAGCAGGCGGTCAACGTCAAGGCCAAGACCGCGGAACGGCTGGGACCGGTGGGGCAGGGACTCTCGATCGAGGCCCGGGCGGTGGTGCTGCTGTCTGCGGTGGGCACCTGAGCGGCTAGCCAGGCCGCGCAATCCACCCGTGCGGATGCGTACGCGCGCGGCCCGGCCTGGGGCCAGTCGGAAACGGCACGGGGCAAGGAGCAAGGAGGGGCTGTTCGCTACCCCTGCCGGGGGCGATGCGCCGCGGCGGCGTAATGACTGCCTGTCAAGCAGCAGGCAGGCGCAGCGTCACCTGCAGGCCGCCACCGGGGGCGTGGTCGATCTGGCAGGCGCCGCCCCAGCGTTCCACAGTACGGCGCACGATGGCCAGACCGAGCCCCGCGCCAGGCGAGGTACGGGCACTTTCCGCGCGAAAGAACGGCGCCGTCAGGTGCGGTAACACCTCGGCCGGCACGCCCGGGCCGTGGTCGCGCACGCGCAGCTCGACGCCGTCCGCAATGCGCGTGGCGTGCACCTGCACGTGCGCGCGGCCATCGGCTCCGCGCCCGTGTCGCACGGCGTTTTCCAGCAGGTTGCTCAGCACGCGCTGCAGCGCCGTGGGCTCGGCCATCACCGCCACGTCCGCGGCGATGTCCACCTCCAGCGCCAGGTCGTTGCGTGTGCGATACGGTTGCGCGGCGCGCTCCACCGCGTCGGCCAGCGCCACCGCGGTCGTGGGTGCGCGGATGTCGCGTGCGTAGGCCAGAAACTGGTCAATGATGGCATCGATCTGCTCGACGTCATACGCCATGCGCTCGCGGGTGGCGGCGTCCGGTACCCCCAGCTCGATTTCCAGCCGCAGGCGCGCCAGCGGTGTGCGCAGGTCGTGCGAGATGCCCGCCAGCAGCAGCCGCCGGTCGGCGTCGGTGCGCGCCAGCGCCTCGGCCATGCGGTTGAAGGCGTGATTGACGTCGGCGATCTCGCGCGTGCTGACCGCCTCGTTCAGCGGCGGGCCGGCAAAGTCGGCGGCACCGATGCGCCGTGCCGCCTGGGCCAGCCGCTGCAGCGGTTGGTTGATGAGACGCGTGATCAGTACCGCCCCCAGCAGCGACAGCAGCAGTGCCAGTCCCAGCCACACGAACCACGTGGTGCCGTGCACCGGCTCGATGCGCGAGCGGTCGGCCAGCAGCCAGTAGCTGTCGCTGTCGATGCGAAAGCCAATCCACAGACCATCGAAGCCGTTGACTTCGCGCGCCACCACCGTATCGCCACCCAGACGGTCGATGAGCGCGGCGGCGATGCGCTGTCCCGTCGTGTTGGGGGCAAACGGCACGTACACGTCGCTGGGTTCGCGCATCGCGATACGGACGTTTTCCTCGTCGGCCAGCGTCTTGACCAGGGCAATGCGCGCGATCGGGTCGGTGTAGACCAGCGCCACCCGCGTCAGGTTGACCAGCGACGCCAAGGCCTGCGCGCTTTGCAGCGCGCGCGGCTCCTCCTCCAGCGTGCGAAAGGTCTGGAACCAGGTCAGCACGCTCAGCGACAGCAGCGCGGCCAGCAGCAGAAAATTGCGCCAAAACAGCGTCATGGGCGAACGCGCCTCAGGCATCGGGGACAAACATATAGCCCACCCCCCACACGGTCTGGATATAGCGCGGATTGGCAGGATCGGGTTCGATGAGCTTGCGCAGCCGCGACACCTGCACGTCCAGGCTGCGGTCGAACGGCTCGAACTCGCGCCCGCGCGCCAATATCGCCAGCCGTTCGCGCGACAGCGGCTGGCGCGGGTGGCGCACGAGGGCCTTGAGCATCGCAAACTCGCCGGTGGTCAGCGGCACTTCGGTGCCGTCACGCAGCAGCCGCCGACGCCCGACGTCAAAGGTGTACGGGCCAAAGCGCACCACTGCGCCGTCAGCCGCCACCGCCCCGGGCGCTTCCGGGGGAGGTCGGCGGCGCAGCACGGCGTGGATGCGCGCCAGCAGCTCGCGCGGATTGAACGGCTTGGGCAGGTAGTCGTCGGCGCCCACCTCCAGACCGACGATGCGGTCCACATCCTCGCCCTTGGCGGTGAGCATGATGATCGGCGTCAGGTCGCCGCTGGCGCGCAGGCGGCGGCAAATCGACAACCCGTCTTCACCCGGCAGCATCCAGTCCAGCACGATCAGGTCAACGGGGTCGCGCTGCAGCAGGCGATCCAGCCGCGGCCCGTCGTCGGCCAGCAGCACGTCGAAGCCTTCCTGCGTCAGGTAGCGGTTGAGCAGTTCACGGATGCGCTGGTCGTCGTCCACGACGAGCAGGCGCGGGGGGCGACGCGTATTCATGGCGCAATTGTCAGACCAAAGCGGCGTGTTACGCTAAGACCATTGCCGGTTGCGCGCGCGGGCGTTGCGCGCGCCCGTTGCGGCCCGACGATGGGCAGGGAGGCGATGGTCATGGACAAGGCATGGGTATATCGATGGCGAGTCGCATGGGCGCTCGGGTTGTGGACTCTGCTGCTGCCAGTTGGCGCAGCGTTTGCGCAAACCGTATCGTCTGACGCGGCTGCAGTCGGCGTCGTGCACCTGAGTGCGCGCGCGCAGCAGCGCGTGCCGCACGACTGGCTGGCGGTGACGGTGGCCGCGCGCCAGCAGGGGGCAGACCCTGCGGCGGTGCAGGCGCAGCTGGCGCGGGTGCTCGATGGCGCCCTGGCGCAGGTGCGGCCGCTGCAGTGCCCTGGGCAGCTGGAAGCCAGCAGCGCCGGGGTGCAGGTGCAGCCACGCTACGGACGCGAAGGTCAGATCGTCGGCTGGCAGGGCAGCGCCGAGCTGCTGCTGCAGGGGCGCGACATGGGGCAGGTGGCCAGCGTCGCTGCCCAGCTGCCGGGGCTGGTGATCACGGGCCTGCAGCTGTCGCTGAGCCGTGACACCATCGCGCGTGCCGAAGCCGCGTTGCGCGAGCAGGCCATCGCCGCCTTCCGGCAGCAAGCACTGGAGGTGGCGCGTGCCTTTGGCTACGCCGGCTACGCGCTGGGCGAGGTGCACGTCAGTGCCGCCTCTCCCGACGGAGGGCCGCCACGGCCCCTGCTGCGCGCACAGGCCATGGCCGCGGCCGAGGCCGCCCCGGTGCTGACGGTGGAGCCTGGTCAGACCACGCTGGAGGTGACCGTCTCCGGCTCGATCCGCCTGACCGCCCGGCCCTGATGCGCGCCCCCGTGTCGCGGCCGCCCCGGCCGCGAGGTCCCTCTTATTGCGCCGTCCAGCCGCCGTCCATGTTCCACGCCACGCCGCGCACATTGTTGGCGGCGGGCGAACAGAAAAATACCGCCAGCTCACCCAGTTCCTCGGGCGTGGTGAACTGCATCGACGGCTGCTTTTCGGCCAGCAGCAGCCGGGTGGCCTCCTCGTTGCTGATGCCCAGTGCCGCGGCCTTGGCGTCCACCTGCTTTTGCACCAGCGGCGTTAGCACCCACCCGGGGCAGATGGCGTTGCAGGTTACCCCCGTGGTGGCGGTCTCCAGCGCCACCACCTTGGTCAGTCCCACCAGGCCGTGCTTGGCCGCCACGTAGGCTGACTTTTGGGCCGAAGCTACCAGGCCGTGTACCGAGGCCACGTTGATGATGCGCCCCCAGTTGGCCGCCTTCATTGCCGGCAGCGCCAACCGGATGGTGTGAAAGGCGCTGCAGAGGTTGATGGCGATGATGGCGTCCCAGCGCTCGGGCGGGAACTCCTCAACCGGCGCCACGTGCTGGATGCCGGCATTGTTGACCAGGATGTCGACGCGGCCGAAGCGCTCGGCAGCGGCGCGCATCAGGTCCTCGATCTCGGCAGGATGGCTCATGTCCGCGCCGTGGTAGAACACCGGCACGCCCAGCGCCTCGATCTGCTGGCGGGCGCCATCAACGTCGCCGAAGCCGTTGAGCACGATATTGGCACCCTGACGCGCCAAGGCTTTCGCAATGCCCAGACCAATGCCGCTGGTCGATCCCGTCACGAGGGCCGTCTTGTCTTTCAGCATGAGCCGCGCTCCATTTCCGATAGCATCACATTCGGTCGCGGACACGCCGCGCGCCGACCTGCGAACATTCTGTCACACACGCGCTCCATGGAACCGACCCTGCACCATCTGGCCGTTCCCGGCCCTCGGGCCCAACACGGGCAGCCACGCCGCGTGGCGTGGTGGGAGTGGAATGCCACCGGCACTGCGCACCCGGGCCATATCGTCGTCTGCGTGCACGGCCTGACGCGCCAGGCGCGCGACTTTGACGTGCTGGCCCGGGCCCTGGCGCCGCACGCCATGGTGGTGTGCATGGACGTGGCGGGGCGGGGCCACAGCGACTGGCTGGAAGACCCCATGGCCTACCAGATACCCACCTATGCGGCCGATGCCGCGGCGCTGCTGGCGCACCTGCGCCAGCGCCACGCCCAGGCCACCGGCAGCGCCGAGCCCCGCGCGCTGCGCATCGACTGGGTGGGCACGAGCATGGGGGGGCTGATCGGCATGGCGCTGGCCGCGCAGCCCGCCATCGGCTTGCGGCGGCTGGTTTTGAACGACGTCGGCCCGGTCATTGAGCCCGCGTCGCTGCAGCGCATTGCCCGGTACGTAGGGCAGCAGCCGGTGTGGCCCGACGAGGACGCTGCGGCCGATGCCCTGTGGGCGATTTCCCAGACCTTTGGCCCGCACACGCGCCAGCAGTGGCTGGCGCTGACGCGCCCGATGCTGCGTCCGGTCGAAGGCGGTTGGACGCTGCACTACGACCCGGCGATCGCGGTGCCCTTTCGCGCTCTGCTGGAGGCCACGCGCGCCGCGGATGCGGCCGCAGCCGAGCAGGCCGGGCGCGCCGCCGCCGAGGCCGGCAGCGCCAGCCTGTGGGCCCTCTACGATGCGATCACATGCCCGACGCTGCTGCTGCGTGGCGCCGAATCTGACCTGTTGTCGCCTGCCACCGCGCTGGCGATGACGCAGCGCGGCCCACGCGCGCGGCTGGTGGAGTTCGACGGCGTGGGCCACGCGCCGACGCTGGTGCAGCCCGAGCAGGTGCGGGTGGTGTGCGATTTTCTGCTGGCACCGTGATTACCCGCGCCATCCCCGACACCGCTGCGGCGGGGGCCAGCCCGGCCATCACCGCAGCGCTGGCCAATCCCACGGCCGATGAGCGCGCACTGCTGCGGGCGCGCGCCTTTGCCGAGCCGCTGCTCAGTGGCGAGGTGCTGGAAACCGGGGAGCCGGCGTTGGCGCACGCCGATGGCGTGGTCGAGATACTGCGTGCCATTGGCGCAAGCGCCGATCTGCAGGCGTGCGTCTATCTGGTCTACGGGTGCCCGTTTTTGGCTCGGCCACGCGAAGTGATTGCCAAGGCGTTTGGGGACTCCTACGCCGACGTGGCGCTGGAGACCAACAAGCTGGTGCAGCTGCAGCGGCAGGCCCGCCAGCGTGCGCAGGCGGCCAGCGCTGCGGCGCGCAGTGGCGACGCCCACCCGTCGGCGGCCGCGCAGACGGAAAACGTGCGCAAGATGCTGCTGGCGTTTTCGCGCGATCTGCGCGTGGTGCTGCTGCGGCTGGCGTCGCGCCTGCAGACGCTGCGCTACTTTGCGGCGGCCAAGCGCGAACCGGATGCCGCGCTGGCGGCCGAGTCGCTGCAGGTGTTTGCGCCGCTGGCCAACCGGCTGGGCATCTGGCAGCTCAAGTGGGAGCTGGAGGATCTGGCCTTTCGCTTTCTGGAGCCGGACACCTACAAGCACATCGCCCGGCTGCTGGATGAAAAGCGCATCGAGCGCGAGGCTGTGGTCGAGCAGGTGCGACAGCGCCTGGAGCGCGAGCTGCGCGCGCTGGGCCTGTGTGTGCAGGTACAGGGGCGCCCCAAGCACATCTACAGCATCGTCAAGAAAATGCGCGGCAAGGCGCTGGACTTCGACCAGGTGCACGACCTGCGCGCGCTGCGCGTCATCGTCGAGACGGTGGAGGAGTGCTACCGCGTGCTGGCCTGGGTGCACGACCACTTCACGCCCGTGCCCGAGGAGTTCGACGACTACATCGCCCGCCCCAAGCCCAACGGCTACCAATCGCTGCACACCGTGGTGTGCGACGAGCAGGGCCGCACGTTCGAAATCCAGATCCGCACGCGCGCCATGCACGAACACGCCGAGCATGGCGTGGCCGCCCACTGGGCCTACAAAGAGGCGGGCACCAAGGGCTATGCGGGCGTCAGTGCGGCCTCGTCCTACGACGCCAAGATTGCGGTGCTGCGCCAACTGTTGGCCTGGCAGCGCGACCTCAGTGGCCTGTCGCATGGCCTGTTCGAGGACAGCATCTACGTGCTGACGCCGCAGGCCGCCATCGTCGAGCTGCCCAAGGGCGCCACGCCGGTGGACTTTGCCTATGCGGTGCACACCGACCTGGGCCACCGCTGCCGGGGTGCGCGTGTCGATGGCCAAATGGTGCCCTTGAATACGCCGCTGGCCACGGGGCAAACGGTGGAGATCATCGCCGCCAAGGAGGGCGGCCCCTCGCGCGACTGGCTCAACCCCGAGGCGGGCTATCTGGTCAGCCACCGCGCCAAAAGCAAGGTGCGGGCGTGGTTCAATGCCCAGGCCGCCGCCGACCACATCGCGCGCGGGCGCGAGCAGGTCGAGCGGCTGCTGCAGCGTGAGGGCAAAACGGCGTTGAAACTGGAGGAGCTGGCGTTGGAGCTGGGCTTTGAGACGCCGGAGGACCTGTTCGAGGCGGTGGGCAAGGAGGCGCTGGCGCTGCGTCACATCGAACAGCACCTGCGGCCCGCCGAGCCGGCTGCTGCGCCCGACCAACTGGTGCTGAAAAAGACCCGCGCGGCGCCCACCGCGCGTGCGGGCGACGTGCTGGTAGTCGGGGTGGGCGCGCTGATGACCACGCTGGCGCGCTGCTGCAAGCCCGCGCCGCCCGACGACATTCGCGGCTTTGTCACCCGCGGCAAGGGCGTCAGCGTGCATCGCACCGACTGCCCTGACTTCCAGGCACTGGCGCAGCGCCAGCCCGAGCGGGTCATTGAGGTGCAGTGGGCCGTGACGGGGACAGGCATC
>NZ_DAISZC010000108.1:0-3201 GCF_036824975.1 Tepidimonas sp. | reverse complement strand
TAGCCGGTCTCCATCGCGCCCAGCACGCCGCCGCGCTCGGCAATGCGCTCGAACTCGGCCAGTACTGCCTCCTCCACCAGTTCGGTCAGTTCTTCGATGATGAAGCTGCCTTGATTGGGGTTTTCGTTCTTGGCTAGCCCCCACTCGCGGTTGATGATGAGCTGGATGGCCATGGCGCGGCGCACCGACTCCTCGGTCGGGGTGGTGATGGCCTCGTCGTAGGCGTTGGTGTGCAGGCTGTTGCAGTTGTCGTAGATGGCAATGAGCGCCTGCAGCGTGGTGCGGATGTCGTTGAAGGCGATTTCCTGCGCGTGCAGGCTGCGCCCCGAGGTCTGTATGTGGTATTTGAGCTTTTGGCTGCGCTCGTTGGCGCCGTACTTGTCGCGCATCGCCACCGCCCAGATGCGCCGTGCCACCCGGCCCAGCACCGTGTACTCCGGGTCCATGCCGTTGCTGAAGAAAAAGCTCAGGTTTGGCGCGAAGTCGTCGATGTGCATGCCGCGGGCCAAATAGCTCTCGACGTAGGTGAAGCCATTGGCCAGGGTGAAGGCCAGCTGGCTGATCGGGTTGGCGCCGGCTTCGGCGATGTGGTAGCCGCTGATGGACACCGAGTAGAAGTTGCGCACGTTGTGGTGGACGAAGTAGGCCTGGATGTCGCCCATCACTTTCAGGCTGAACTCGGTAGAAAAAATACAGGTGTTCTGACCCTGGTCTTCTTTCAGGATGTCGGCCTGCACGGTGCCACGCACGTTGGCCAGCACCCATTCCTTGATCTTGGCGATTTCGGTGTCGGTGGGCTCACGCCCGTTGTCGGCGCGGAACTTGTCGAGCTGCTGGTCGATGGCGGTGTTGAAGAACATCGCCAGGATGGTGGGGGCCGGGCCGTTGATCGTCATCGACACACTGGTGGCCGGGTCGCACAGGTCGAAGCCCGAGTACAGCACCTTCATATCGTCCAGTGTGGCAATCGACACGCCCGAGTTGCCGATCTTGCCGTAGATGTCGGGGCGCGGGTCGGGGTCGTGGCCGTAGAGCGTGACCGAATCGAACGCGGTCGACAGCCGCTTGGCCGGCATGCCTTCGGACAGCAGCTTGAAGCGCCGGTTGGTGCGAAAGGCGTCGCCCTCGCCGGCAAACATGCGCGTCGGGTCTTCGTTTTCGCGCTTGAAGGCAAAAACGCCTGCGGTGTACGGGAAGCTGCCAGGGGCGTTTTCCAGCATCAGCCACTTCAGCAGCTCGCCGTGGTCCTCGTACTTGGGCAGCACCACTTTGCGGATCTTGTTGCCGCTGAGCGTCGTGTGGGTGAGCTGAGTGCGGATCTCCTTGTCGCGGATCCTGACCACGTACTCATCACTGGCGTAGGCCCGCACCATGTCGGGCCACTGCTGCAGCAGCTTGCGCGCGTCGGCGTCGAGTTGCGCCTCGCGCTGCTGGGCCAGGTCGAGTGCCGCTTCGGCTGCCTTGGCGCGCGTGGGCTTGTCCACGCGCAGCATCTCGGCGCTGGCGCGCAGCTGTTGGATCTCGCGCGCCAGCCGGGCCTGGCGCTGCACGCGCCGCTTATATGCCCGTACCGTGTCGGCGATTTCGGCCAGATAGCGCGTGCGCGCCGCAGGCACGATGGCGCCGTGCTGGGAGCTGTGGCGTGTCGCCACGCGCGGCAGCCGTCCGCCCTCGGCGCCCAGCGGCAGCGCCAAGCCCAGCGCGGCCAGCCGGGGCAGCAGCGCTTGGTACAACGCGGTGACGCCGTCGTCGTTGAAGCGCGCCGCCATGGTGCCGAACACCGGCATTTGCTCCACCGGAGTGGTCCAGGCTTGCCGGTTGCGCTGCACCTGCTTGGCCACGTCGCGCAGGGCGTCCAGCGCGCCCCTGCGGTCGAACTTGTTGATGGCCACGAACTCGGCGAAGTCCAGCATGTCGATCTTCTCCAGCTGGCTGGCGGCGCCGAACTCCGGCGTCATCACGTACAGCGGCACGTCCACGTGCGGCACGATGGCCGCATCGCCCTGACCGATGCCCGAAGTTTCGACGATCACCAGGTCGAAGCCCGCCACCTTGCACGCTGCGATCACGTCCGGCAGCGCGGCCGAGATCTCGCTGCCGGCCTCGCGGGTGGCTAAGCTGCGCATGTACACGCGCGGGCCGCTCTGCCACGGGCCGATGGCATTCATGCGGATGCGGTCGCCCAGCAGCGCGCCGCCACTCTTGCGTCGGCTGGGGTCGATGCTGATGACGGCGATGCGCAGCGCATCGTCCTGGTCCAGCCGCAGGCGGCGGATGAGTTCGTCGGTGAGGCTGGACTTGCCCGCGCCGCCGGTGCCGGTGATGCCCAGCACCGGCACCCGGGCACCGGCCGCCTCTTGGCGCAGCCCATCGAGCAGCGCCGCGTCGGCGCGGCCGTTTTCCACTGCCGTGATCAGTTGCGCCAGCGCGCGCCAGGCGGCGTCGGAGTGGCCGCGGATCGCCTCCAGCGTCGTGGGCGCCAACGCCGACAGATCGCGGTCGCAGCGCATCAACATCTCGCCGATCATGCCCTGCAGGCCCATGCGCTGGCCGTCTTCCGGGCTGTAGATGCGGCCCACGCCGTAGTCCATCAGCTCGCGGATTTCGCTGGGCACGATCACCCCGCCGCCGCCACCGAACACCAGAATGTGTTCGCCGCCGCGCGCGCGCAGCTGGTCCACCATGTACTTGAAATACTCCACGTGCCCGCCCTGGTAAGAACTGACCGCGATGCCCTGCACGTCCTCCTGCAGCGCGGCGGTCACCACTTCGTCTACCGAGCGGTTGTGGCCCAGGTGGATCACCTCCGCCCCCATGCTCTGCAGGATGCGGCGCATGATGTTGATGGCCGCGTCATGCCCGTCGAACAGGCTGGCGGCGGTGACGAAGCGCACTTTGTGCGCGGGGCGGTAGTCGGCCAGGGCGCGGTAGTCGGCGCTGAGCTGGGTCATCGGCAGTCTCCTCGGCGATGGGCACAATCCGAGTGTGTCACAGTCCGGGCAGGGGTGACACGACCCCGGAACATGACGTTTACGTAAACGTCAATTCTAGTGGGGTTGGCCGTTCGCCGGGAATACCGCAGCGGCTTGCGTCGCGGCCAAGGACCCTGGTTGCCCCAGAGTCTCCGGTAGCGCAGGTGACAGCCCCCCAGGGTAAGTCCGGATGCGTGTGGCTGGCGTTTTTCGCACCGGTACCCTATTA
>NZ_DAISZC010000107.1:0-3229 GCF_036824975.1 Tepidimonas sp. | reverse complement strand
GCTACCCCAAAGCACCCTCGGCCACCAGCAGGGCGCGCTTGCGCGGCAGGCCCCAGCGGTAGCCGCCCAGGCTGCCATCGGCGGCGACGACGCGGTGGCAAGGAATCAACACCGCCAAGGGGTTGGCCGCGCACGCGCTGGCGACGGCGCGGGCGGCGTGCGGCAGCCCCAGCCGGTGCGCCAGTGCCCCGTAAGTGATGGTGCCACCCGCCGGCAGCGCGCGCAGGGCGTCCCAGACGCGCTGCTGCCATGGTGTTCCCATGGGTGCCAGTGGTAGCGGCATAACGGGGGCAGTGGCCGGGGTGTCCAGAGCGGTCAGGACCGCCTCCCGCAGCGCGGCGGGCAAAGGAGCGGTGAGGGTGCCGTGCCACCAAGGGCGGCCCCGTGCCCCACGGTGGTGTGCGCGGGCGGTTGTGTCGTTGCCGGCGCCGGGCAGCGCTGCGGTGGGGGGCTGACGCAGTGCGTCGGCGTCGTCAGCCAGCGCGACGGACCGGATGCCTGCCCGGTCAGCCACAATCAGCGCCCAGCCCCAGCGGCAGCGGGCGACTGCCGACCAGAGCGCTTCGCCCGCAGCCCCCGCCAAAGAGGATATCTGATTGGGCTGGGCAGGCGGTTGCAAGCCGTGTGCGCCGACGGGGGGTGCGGTGGGTGACAAGGTGGTCATCCTTTGGGCCAGACGACCACCGAGCCATCGGCCAGCGCGGCGATCACGCTGGCGTGATCGGGTGTGAACGCCACATCCAGAATGCCGGCGGCAGAGGGCCGCACCGGATCCGGTTTGGGCGTTTGCCAGCGCTGCAGCACCTTGCCGGATTTGACCGACCACAGCCGCACCTCGCCCGACGGGGAGCCGGTCAGCAGCCGCCGCCCGTCGGCGGAAAAGCGGGCGCTGGACAGCGAAATGCGCCGCTCGCCCCACTCCTCGTGCAGCACGCGGCCGTCCTTGAGCCGCCACAGGCGCGCCGGGCCGTGGAAAGGGGCGGCGAACAGCAGTTCGTGATCGGCGCTCAGCGCCACGGTGGCCAGTGGCCGGTCGAAGCGTGCGGTCAGCGTGGCCTCGCCGCGCTCCAAGTCCCATACCCGCAGCATGCCGTCATCGGTGCCGGTCAGGCCGGTTCGCCCGTCCGGCCACAGGTAGGTCACGCCGACGGCATCGGCCTGCTCGATGACGGCGGGGGTGGTGCCGCCGCGCGGGTCGATGATCCAGGCCTGCTGCGTACTCAGGCCCACCAGCACGCGCCGCCCGCCGTCGGCCACCGCCAGCGCGCGCACACCGCCCGGCGGCGCCCAAAAGCCCAGCGCGCGTCGCGCCATCAAGTCCCACAGCACCACCGAGTCACGCTCGCCGGTGGCGGCCCAGCGTCCATCGGGCGAAAACGCTGCGGCCATCACGTCGGCGTGGGCGCCGGGGCGGTGTTCCAGCCGCGCCACGATTTGCCCATCTTCCCAGCGCCACAGCACGGCGCCGTTGTGCACCGATCCCATCAGCGCCAAGTCGGCAGCCGGACTCAGGCGCATCGTCAATGGCCGGTCGTCACCTCCCAGGCGGCTGATCTGTGGGGGCGGATCGCTGCACGCCGTCAGCGCGCCGGTGCCCAGCAGGCCCAGCGCCAGGGTGAAGTGGCGGCGTCGCACATCCATGACCCGAACTCTACCAGCCGACGGCGCAGGTTGTGGGCCACAGCTGAGCCGGACATTGCGGTGCGTCTCAGCAGGCCCGGCGGATACCGCGCGTTGGCCGGGCAGCGGGGGTGGCCATGCGAGAATGGCCGACGACCATGGCTGCACATACCTTCTTTTGGCACGATTACGAAACCTTTGGCAATAACCCCCAGACCGACCGGCCGGCCCAGTTTGCGGGGTGGCGCACCGATGCCGAGCTGCACCCCATCGGTGAACCCGTGGTGTGGTACTGCCAGCCCGCGCCTGACGTGTTGCCCGACCCCGAGAGCTGCCTGATCACCGGCATCACGCCCCAGCAATGCCAGGCGCACGGTTTGCCCGAGCGCCAGTTTGCCGAAGCGATTGCGGCCGAGCTGGGGCGCCCTGGGACGATCGGGGTGGGCTACAACACCATCCGCTTCGACGACGAGGTCACGCGCCATTTACTGTGGCGCAATCTGCTGGACCCGTATGCGCGCGAGTGGCGTGACGGCTGCGGCCGCTGGGACCTGCTGGACGTGATGCGCATGGCGTGGGCGCTGCGGCCCGAAGGGCTGGTGTGGCCCACCAACGGCGAAGGCAAGCCCAGTTTCAAGCTGGAGCACCTCAGCGCTGCCAACGGATTGACGCATGAACACGCGCATGATGCGCTGAGCGACGTACGCGCCACCATCGCTTTGGCGCAGCGCCTGCGCGCCTGCCAGCCGCGCCTGTTCGATTTTGCGTTCAGCCTGCACCGCAAAGAGCGCGTGATGCAAGAGCTGGGGTTGCCCGCAACGGCGGGGGCGCAGCGGCCATTCGTGCACGTCAGCGGCCGCTTTGCGGTGGAGCGGGGGTGCCTAGCCGTGATGTGGCCGCTGGCCATGCATCCGACCAACCGCAACGAGCTGCTGGCCTGGGATCTGGCGCACGATCCGCGCGAGCTGGCCGACTTGCGCCCCGATGAGGTGCGCCGGCGTCTGTTCACACGGCAGGCCGAGCTGCCCGAGGGCGTCACGCGCCTGCCCATCAAGAGCGTGCACCTGAACCGCGCGCCGATGGTGGTGGGCAACGTGGCGGTGCTCAAGGGCGGCCCCAGCCAGCGCTTTGCCATCGACTGGTCCGCCATCGAGCGCCACGCCGAGTACGCGCGTCGGCTGCCCGATCTGAGCGGGCTGTGGGCGGCGGTGTATGAACGCGCGGCGCCGGTGGCGCCGCGCGACGTGGACGCGGCGCTGTACGACGGCTTTGTGGGCGACGAGGACCGGCGGCGGCTGGCGCGGCTGCGTGCGCTCGATCCAAGCGACCCCGCCTGGCGGCAGATGGGCTTCGACGACGCGCGGCTGCCCGAACTGGTGTTTCGTTTTCGGGCTCGCAATCATCCGCAGACGCTCGACGCCGCAGAGCACGCGCGCTGGCGGGCCCATTGCCGCGCGCGCCTGCTGGAGGGCGCGGGTGGCGGGGTGCCTCTGGCCGCCTATCTGGAACGGCTGGATGCGCTGGCCGAGGGGGCGATGGAGCGCGAAGACGCGCGCGCGCTGGCGATTCTGGAGGCGCTGACCGATCACGCCACCGGTCTGGGCGGTGC
>NZ_DAISZC010000017.1:0-30553 GCF_036824975.1 Tepidimonas sp. | reverse complement strand
AGCGCATCGCTGCGTTGCGCGGTGCTCGCTTCCTCGCCTAACTCATTGTGATGTCTCGGTCGCTGCGCTCCGTGCGCCTGGCGCTGCGCCCGCTCGCGACGGTCGTGCAGACCTTCCCTATGGCATGTTTGCACCTAAGGCGGTGCGCCCACTGTGGGCGGCGCTGGAATTGGGTGTGCCGTTTACGCACGTTTCTTGGCCCAACCAGGGTGGGGCGACGCGCACCCACCGGCCGATGGGGTGGGGCCATTGGCGCGTTCTTGGCCCTACCAGGGCGGGGCAACGCGCACTCCCGAGTTTTTGGCGCTCAATCCCAACGGCCACATTCCAGTGCTGGTCGATGAGCGGCCCGAGAGCAGGGTGGTGGTGTGGGAGTCGAAGGCGTGTGCACTCTATCGGGCGCGGCACCATGGTCGCGGTGACGGCACCGACATCGCGCCGGTCATGCCGCCGGAGGCGCCGAGGCCCTGCGCTGGGCGTTTTGGGCCATGACGGAACTGGAGGCTGATGCGCTGACGGTGCTGATGCACCGCATCGGCTTGCCGCCCGAGCGGCGCAATGCCGACAAGCTGGCGGAGGCCGAGCGCCGATTGCGCGGGCCGCTGGCGGTGCTGCAGGCGCACTTGCAGGCACAGGCGCAGCGTGGCTGGCCCTATCTGGCCGCTGAGCGTTTCACCATTGCCGACCTGTGCGTGGCGAGCGTGGCCAATTGGTCGCGCCCCTCTCTGGAGCTGATGCATGCTTTCCCGCGCGTGCACGATTGGGTGCAGCGCTGCCATGCACGACCCGCTTATCAGGCACTGAAGGCTGCCGCCCGGTCCTGAGCGCATAAGCCCGGCACGGCCGGTGTCCGGCGGCGCTGCGGTGGCGATTGGCCTTCAACCCGGCGTGCCCAGCGCCGCCACGGCGGCCATGCCGCTGCGCACCGCCCCCTCTAGCGTGGCGGGGTAGGGGCCGTCGATGGCGTCCCCGGCAGCCACCAAAGCGGGCGCGATGCATGTGGGAGGACGTTGCAACGCCGGGGTACACGCGAAGGTGGCGCGCTTTTCGATGGCGGCGTGCAGCACGAGCGCGCTGTGCAGGCCCAGCTGCGCGGCGCATTGCCTCTGCACGGCGCGCACCAGCGCCGCGCGGTCGGTGCTCAGCGTCGCGTCGGGGGCGCTGGCGACCAGGGCCAGGTAAGGCTGTGGGGAGTTGCTGCGTCGGTGCAGAAAGGCAAACTGGGCTGGTGCGTGGCGCGGATCGCTGCGCAGTGCCAGCACCGGGGCGTCAGCAGGCCAGTGCCAGTTTGCCGGTGCGCGCACATACACGGTGGCGATGGGCACATGCGTCAACCCCTGCGCCAGTCCGATCCAGCGTGTGATGGCTTGCTTCACGTGGACAGGCAAGCGGTGTCCGAAGCCCTGTGCACTGCATGCGGCCGCCACCGGGGCGGGGTGAGGGGCTGCCGCATCGGTGGCGGTGGGCAGGGCGGGGGGTGGCGCATCGAGTGCTGTGGTCTGCGTCCCAGCGTCCTCTGTATCGGCGGCCACGGTGGCCAGCAGCCGTGCGCTTTCCCACACGGGGCTGGCCAGGATCAGCGCGTCGCTGTCATACACCGTACCGTCGGCCAGTATGACCGACCACCCGCGGTTCGCGCGCCGCAGGGCGGTGACGCGGGCTGAGGTATGCAGTTGAGCGCCGCCGCGCGCCAATGCCGCAACGGCCGTATCCGGCAGCAGCGCGCCCAGGTCCACCCGGGGCAGCAGCAGGTCGCTGGGCGCCAGCGGCGGCTGGGCCGGCCCCAGCAGCGCATCGTGCAGGACGCGCAAAAACACCGCGCCGCTGGCCTGCTCGGGCGGCGTGTTCAGGGCAGCCACGCACAGGGGTTCGAACAGCTCGTCCCGCACGCGCGTCGGCAGCGGGCGGCATAGGTCGGCGACGGTGGCGCCGGCATCGCACGTGTAGCCGTGGCGGCGCCAGCGTAGCGCAACGGCCAATGCGGTCAACCGTTCGCGCCAGCCATGGCCGCGCATGCGCAACAGTGCCAGCGCGATCGCCAGCGGTGCCAGCGCACGCGGCAGCCGCGCGTTCCACGCAGGCAGCGCCAACCCAGAGCCGTCCGGGTAGCGCACGGTCAGCGGGATGCGCTGCAGGGCGCGCTGGGGATCGACACCGACGCGGTTGAGCAGCGTCAGGGTCGCGGTGTAGGCGCCGATCAGCAGGTGCTGGCCGTTGTCCAGCGCCCACGGCTGGCCGCTGGCATCGCGCACCGTCACGCGCCGCGCACGGCCCCCCCAGCGCCGCGAGGCTTCCAGCACCGTCACCTGCCAGCCTGCATCCATTGCCGCAATGGCTGCTGCCAGTCCGGCCCAACCACCGCCGACAATCGTCAAGCGCTGACCCCTCATAGCTGCCCCAGCGCCTGCACTTTCCACGCCAGCCAGAATTTGCGCAGCGGCGTCAGCGCCACGCGCTGCGTCAGCACCAAGCCCGGCTCACGGGCAATCTCGCGCAGCAGCGCGCGGTAGATGCTGGCCATCATCAGCCCGGGTTTTTGCGAGCGGCGGTCGGCCGACGGCAGCAGGGCAATGGCCTCGTCGTAGGTGGCCAGCGCGCGTTCGATCTGAAAGCGCATCAATGCCTGGAAGCGCTGGGCAAAATCCGGTCCGGCGCCCACGCCGCGTTTGAGGATTTCGTGCGCTCGCACATCGAAGCGTTGCAGCTCATCGATGGGCAGGTACAGCCGACCACGCAGCGCGTCTTCGCCCACGTCGCGAATGATATTGGTCAGCTGCAGCGCCAGTCCCAGCCGGTGCGCGTAGGCGGTGGTGTCGGGATCGCTTTGACCGAAGATGCGTGCGGACACCTCGCCCACCACGCCTGCCACCAAGTGACAGTAGCGCTGCAGCGCCGCGAAGTCCAGATAGCGGCTCTGATGCAGGTCCATTTCGCATCCGTCGATGACCTGCAGCAGCGGCTCGGGCGTCAGACCGTAGACGGGAATGTGCGGCTGCAGCGCCTGCAGTGCCGGATGCTGCGGACGCCCCTGTGGGGCAAACGCCAGCGCCACCTGCTGGCGCCACCAGTTGAGCTTGGCCTGCGCCACATGCGGGTCGTGCACCTCATCGACGATGTCGTCGATTTCGCGGCAGAATGCGTAAAACGCGGTGATGGCGGCGCGCCGCGCCGGCGGCAGAAACAGAAAGGCGTAGTAAAAGCTGCTGCCCGCCGCCGCGGCACGTTCCTGCGCGTAGGCCAGCGCAGACGGCGGCATTGCCACAGCAGGCTCCGTGGGCCGGCGGGGCAGCATCGGGCTCATGGAGCCTCCCGTGCCGCGCTGCCGCGGGCACCGTGCAGGGCAGGCGCCCACCAGCGGCGCGTTACGCGCATGGTCTGCACGTACAGCGGCGGCACCACGAACAGCGTTAGCGCCGTGGACACCAGCAGTCCCCACACGATGCTGGAGGCTACCGGTCCCCACAGCAGGCTGTGGCCGCCCAGTCCAAAGGCCAGCGATGCCAGCCCGCCGATGGTGGTGGTGCTGGTGATGAGCACTGGCACCACGCGCCGCCGCGCCGCCCACAGCGCCGCGTGAATGATGCTCATGCCCGCGCGCAGCCGCTCGTTGGCCGCGTCGATGAGCACGATGGCGCTGTTGACGGCGATGCCCGTCAGCGCAATGACGCCGTACAGCGTGTATAGCGACAGGGGATTGCGCGTGATGGCCAACCCGATGGCCACGCCGGCGAAGGCCAACGGCACCGTCACCAAAATGAGCAGCGGCTGTCCGTAGCTGCGAAATTGTGCAGCCAGAATCAAGTAAATCAAGCCCACCCCCAGCAAGAACAGCTGCTGCATCGCATTCAGGCTTTCTTCGATGTCTTCGAGTTCACCGGAAAAATCGAGATCGACGCCCGGGTGCTGCAGTCGCATCGACTCCCACGCGGCTCGGATGCGCCGGTTGGCTTCGGCGGTGTCAAGGATCTCCTTGTCGAGGTTGGCTTCTACCGTGATGGTGCGGCGCAGATTGTGGTGGCGGATGAAGCCGCGCACCGGCGCGATGTCGGCCTGCACCAGCTGCCCCAATTGCGTGATCTGCCCGTTGGGCAGCGCCACCGGCGTGCGCAGCAGTGCCATCGGGTCGGGCAGGGCCTCGGTGGGTTCCGGATGGCGCACGCGCAGCTCGATTTTGTCGCCGCCGTCGCGCGTAAATGCCACCACCTCCCCGTCGATGGCCAGCCGCACCAGTCGCGCCACTTGCGCCACGGGCACCCCCAGTTGACGAGCGGCGTCGGCGTCCACCTGCAGCCGCAGCTGAGCACGGCCAGGAACGTTGTCGTCTTGCACATCGCGCGCACCGGGCAGGGCGGCAATCACACCTTTGATCGCGTCGGCGGCGGCTTGAATGCGCTCGAAGTCATCACCGCGCACCTTGACGCTGATGGCCTTGCCCGCGGGCGGTCCGCCCGACAGCAGCGTAAAGCTCTTGCGTCCCGGGCCGGGCAGGCGCTCGATGTCGGCGCGCATCGCCTCCACGATGTCGCGCACCTCGCGGCTGCTGGGCGTGCGCGGATTGAGCGACACGAACACCTGCCCGTAGTGGTCACCATAGACGGGTTCGGTCTCGGTGAACTTGAGGCCGGCGGTGGAGGTGACGGCGCGCGCCTCGAGGCCAGCGTCCGCGTCGCCCACCCCAAGCAGACGGGCGCGCACCGCTTGCTCCACCCGCTCCACTTCGGCCAGGGTTTCTTCCAGCGATGCGTTGGCGGGCATGTCCACGTTGACGTAAAAAGCCCGCACGGGGTCGAAGGCAAAAAACTGCACCCGCACCACGCCAGTGACCACCAACGTCGCCGCACCCACCAGAATCAGCCCCGCGGCGGCCAAAAAACGGCCCGGGTAGCGCAGCACCACCGCCAGCGCCTGTCCGTAGCGCAGGCGCAGCGCCCGGTTGAAGCGCTTGCGCCACGCCTGCACGCGCGACGGCTGATCCAGCCGCAGCATGCTTACGTGCACGGGCATCATCCAGAACGCCTCCAGCAACGAAATCAGCAGCGCCAGCGTCACCACGAAGGGGATGACAAACATGAATTTGCCCACGATGCCGGGCAGCAGCATCAGCGGCAAAAACGCTGCCAGCGTCGTGGCCACCGAGGCCAGCACGGGCTTCCAGACCTCGGCAATGCCGTCCAGGCTGGCGACCAGTGCCGCCTGGCCGCGCTCGATGCGGTAGTAAATCGCCTCCACCACCACCACCGCGTCGTCCACCAGCATGCCCAGCGCAATCACCACGCCCAGCAGCACCGAAATGTTGAGCGTGTAGCCCAATGCGTGCAGCACCGCAAACGTGCCCAACAACGAAAACGGAATGCCCAGCGCTACCAGCACGCCGATGCGCCAGCCCAGAAACACCCAGCACACTGCCAGCACCAACAGCACACCGTACAGCGCGTTGGTCTGCATCACGTCGATGGCTTCACGTGTCGGAATGGTCTGGTCGTCGGTCAGCGTCAGGCGCAGCCCCAGCGGGGCCAGCGCGGCGTTTTCGCGCTCGATGTAGGCGCGGATGGTCTCCAGCAGCGCCAGCGTATGGGTGCGCGCCTTCTTGGTCAGCGCCAGCGAGATCGTGGGCTGTCCGTCCATCGATGCCAGCTGGCTGGGCTTGCCGCGCGCGCGCTCGATGCGCGCCACCTCCCCCAAGCGGGCGCTGACGCGCGGCTGGGTAGCCGACACCACGGGCAGCCCTGCGAGCTGCTGCGGGTCGAGCGTGACGCCGCTGACGCTGACCGACCACAGCCCGTCGCGCGTGCGCAGCGCGCCAGCGGCCGTGTCGCGCCAGAAACTGCGCAGCGCATCGGCCACATCGGCGCCGGTCAGGCCGCGCGCCGCCAGCGCGTACGGGTCGGGCTGGATCAACAGCTCGGGCTCGCGCAAGCCCGAGGCGAACACCTGATCCACTCCGGCCAGCCGCTCCAGGTCGGCGCGAATGCGCCGACCTTCGCGTCGCAGCACCTCATCGTCGGCTTGTCCGGCCAAGCGCAATATCGCGGTGGGAAAGCCATTGGAGGTCGAAATCTCCAGCACGCGCGGCTCTTTGGCGGTTTCGGGCAGTTCGGCGCTGGCTTTGTTCTGAATTTCGCGCCGCAGGTCGTTCATGCGCTTGTCGAAGGTGCGCGCGTCGATGTCGCGAAAGCGCACCAGCATGCTGGAGACGTTTTCGCGCGAGTTGGAAATGACGAAGCGCACGTCGGCCACGCCCTTGATGGCGTCTTCCAGTGGGTCAGTGATCAGCCGCTCGACCTCCTCGGCACTGGCGCCGGGCAGGACCGTGGTGATGTTGACCCAGTTGAAGTTGATTTCCGGGTCGCGCTCGCGTGGCAGGCTCACGTAGCCCAGCAGGCCCAGCGCCATGACCACCACGAAGGCGATGTTGGCCAACGGGTGGTTGGTGATGAGAGCACGCAGCAGCCGCATGGGGTGGGGTCCTTAGGGTTGCTGCGGCGCGGCTGCTTCTACCACCCGCACCGGCTGCCCCGGCTGCAGTGCCTGCTGGCCTTGCACGATCACGCGCGCGTCTGGTGCTAGACGGGCCGGCGCGGCGCGGCCTTCCTGTGCGGAGGGCAATGGCACCCAGCGCGCGCGCGGCTCGGATCCCGAGTCGTCCAGTAAAAATACGCCCAAGGTGTCGCCGCGGCGCACCAGCAACGTGGGCGGCACGTGCGGCTGGGCACTGCGCCAGCGCAATTCGCCGTCACTGCCTGGGGGCAGTTCCGTGGCGCCGATGGGCCCCAGACGGACCGTGCGCAACCGGTTGCCACTGGCCAGGGCCGCCGTGGCGCGCAGAAAACGCAGCGGCACGGTGGTGCCCTCCCGTGTCACGAACTGGATGTCGCGCGCTTGTTGCAGGTCGCGCGCATCGGCGTTGCTCAGCTGTGCCTGCACTTCGGGCGCGCGCAGCTCGGCCAGCACGAACAGGGGCGTGCCGCTGGCCACCACTTCTCCCTGCTGCGCCAAGCGCTGCATCACCGTGCCGGCAAAAGGCGCTCGGATGGCGGTTTTGCTCAGCTGGTGTTCGGCGCTGCGCCACTGGGTGTGCGCGCTGCTGGCTTCGGCGCGCAGCAGCGCGACTTCCGTTTCACGGGCGTTGAGCGCCTCGGCCGACAAAAAACCCTCGGCTTGCAGTTCGCGGGCGCGGCGCAATTGGGTTTCTCCCAGCGCCAGGCGCGCTTGCGCCGCCTCCCATGCCGCATGGGCGCGGTCACGGGCAAGCGTCAGGTCGGTGGGATCTAACTGGGCCAGTACGGCGCCGGCTGCCACCGTCTGGCCGACGTCGGCCAGCCAGCGCTGCAAGCGCCCGCTCACCTCTGCACTGATGCGTGCCTCGTTGCGCGGCAACAGCTGTGCGGGGACGCTGTGCAGCGGAAATTGCTGCACGCTCGACCAGGGCGCAATATGCACCGCTGCCGCTGCGGCCCGGGAAGGGCCAGCCGGCGCGCGATCAGTTCCCGGGCTGCTGGCGTTGCCAGCCAGCGGCCCCAGCAGGCCAAGCCACAGCAGGGCAATGCCCCAGCGGGCCGCCCGGAAAAGCGGGTCAGGGTTCATGAGGTTTCAATGACCAGTAAAGGATGTAAGGAGGATGGTGCGAGCGGTCGGACCCCGGGTCGGTGGCGCCACAGCGCCCGCCACAGCAGACGCGCCGCGTCGGCCGTGCGCAGCCGCGGGCGCTGGTGGCGGGTGTGCCCCCCGCTGCGCCAAATGCATTCGCCGATTCGCCAACCGCCTTCCAGCGCCAGGCGCAGTTCCCAACCGAAGCGACCGCCCAGCCGCTGGGGCAGTGACCAGCCGCGGGCCAGCAGCGCCAAACCCCAGCCTGCCAGTTCGCGCACCGCGCCCGCCAGTCGAGCGTCGTCCCAGGTAGTGGGCGGCAGGCTGGGGTCCAGACCGTGGCGACGCAGCAACGTATCGCACAGATAGCAACGCCCGCGCGCCAGATCGACGCCCACGTCCTGCGCCATATTGATGAGCTGCAGCCCATTGCAGATGGCGTCGCTGTCGGCCTGCGCGGCACCATCGTGCACGCGGGCTAAGTGCAGCAACAGTCGCCCCACGGGCTGGGCCGAGCGACGGCAATAATCCAGCAACTCTGCTTCGTCGCGCCAGCGCCGCGCAGCGGCTTGCCAGCGCACGTCTTGCTCGAACGCATCGAGCAAATCGAGCAGCGGCTGCAGCGGCAGCGCGTGCTGCCGACGTGCCCGATCCAGCGCCACCCAGAGCGGCTGCCACGCAGCATCGGCCTGTACAGGCCGGTCTTGCCACAACGCCGTCACCGCTGCTCGCAGGGCCTGCAAGGCCGCCAGCCGCTGCGCCGCGCTCGCGTTGCCCTCGTCGGCCAGGTCGTCTGCGGTGCGCGCGAAGGCGTACAGCGCGCGCACGGCATCGCGCCACGCCGGTGGACACAGCCAGGACGCGACGGGAAAGTTCTCATAATGATCGACACCATGGGCCCACGCCATGCCGCGATGGTGCCACAGCCGCAGGGCCCAGAGACGCCAATCGGGTTTATCCGATTGGTGCCAACATGCGAGCTGGTGCAGAATAACGCTTTTTGGAGATTCCCTACGGGGTCTCTTGGGGGAGGCGCTGGGCGAGCCGGTGTGCTTTGGTGCGGCAATAACCGACATCGGTCGCGCCGCCCGGGGGGCTGTCGCCACGGAGACAGCGTCACAGAGGCGAGGGTGTATCGCGGCGATACCGCCCGACACATCAAAAACAGGAACAGTTCACAAGAACAGCAGCACGACGCGGTTGCCATGCGGCACGTCATCGACCACCTCGAACACATTCAGCGGCTCACGCGTGGGCGCGACCGCGATCGTATCGACACCACGCTGGTCGAGGTGCTGCGTTCGCTGCTCGATGCGCGGCGGGTGACGTTGTGGCAGGTCGTCCCCGGCGACGATGGCGAGCGGCTGTGGATGCGCGTGTGGGCCGAGCAGGGTATAGCGGTGCCGCAGTCGGCCTCGCCGCTGGCGGTGCTCGAGCATGGCCCCACGCTCGCCAGTGAACCCGTCATGGTGCAGGCGCTGGCGCGGCGGCGCCCCGTGGCGATTGCTGGCGAGGGTGGCTGCCGCATCGTCGTGCCCATCGTCACCGACAGCGACGATCGACTGATCGTCGTCGTCGAGTATGACGCCGCCGGCGGAGAGGGCCCCCATGCCGACACCAGTGGCGCCACCACCGACTGGCGGATACGGCTGGTCGAAGGGCTGGCCCGTATCTACGAAAACTTCGTCAACGTGCTGGATGCCAGCGAGCGCGACTCGCTGACGGGCCTGCTCAACCGCAAGTCGTTCGACGACACCTTCTACCGCGCCACCCAGCCCGCTGCGGGTGACAGTGGCAACACCGATGCGCGCCGACAGCGTACTGGCGGCAACTACTGGTTGGCGGTGGTGGACGTCGATCACTTCAAGTCGGTCAATGACCGCTTCGGGCATCTGATTGGCGATGAGGTGCTGCTGCTGATGGCGCGCATCCTGCGTAGCACCTTCCGCCACGATGACCGCGTCTACCGCTTTGGTGGGGAGGAGTTCGTGGTGCTGATGCGGGCCGCCGACGCGGACGCCGCGCGCGCTGCATTGGAGCGCCTGCGCGCCCAGGTCGAGGCCTATCCGTTCCCCCAGGTCGGGCGTATCACGGTCAGCGTCGGCTACACGCGCCTGCGCGAGCACGACACGCCGTCGGACGCGTTCGAGCGTGCCGACCGTGCCGTTTATTTGGCCAAGAGCCAGGGGCGCAACCAGGTGCGTGGCTATGAAACCGACGTCGAACCGGCGGAGATGGGCACGGCCCCTCGCGGATCTGAGGGGGACGTCGAGCTGTTCTGAATGCCATGGGGCCGGGTAGCGCGGACAGTGGCTGCCGTCCCCGGGGTGCGCCTTGGCTGACGCTACAATCGGAGTTTCGACGAATAAGCCAAGCGCGCCGGCCGGCGCGCGGCGCGCGGGTGGCGAAATGGGTAGACGCACCAGGTTTAGGTCCTGACGCCAGCGATGGCGTGGGGGTTCGAGTCCCCCCCCGCGCACCAGCGAAACAGCACTGACCCGACGCCGCCGCTCGTGGACCACTGCCCCCTTGTACCGCGATGATTTTCGACGGCGCGTTGCCGACTTGGCGCGATCTGGCCTCGGCCGCCATCTTCGGCGTCGTCTACCTGGGCATGTTTCTGGGCGGGCTGCCGCGCCTGCAGCTTGACCGCACCGGGGTGGCGGTGCTGGGGGGCATTGCCATGACCGCCGTGCACGGCTGGAGCGTGCCCGAGGCGGTGGAAGCAATCGACTGGCCGACCCTGGCGTTGCTCTTCGCCTTCATGCAGATATCGGCCCAGCTGCGGCTGGGCGGCTTTTACGTGGCCGTCACGCGCGCCGTCGGGGGGTGGCCACTGCCGGCCCCGGCGTTGCTGGCGCTGCTGCTGGCGGTGGTGGCGGCGCTGTCGGCAGTGTTTTCCAACGACGTGGTGTGTCTGGCGGTGACGCCGGTGGTGGTGCGGATTGCCTGGCGGCGCGGGTGGGACCCGGTGCCGTGGCTGGTGGGGGTGGCGTGCGCGGCCAATATCGGTTCGGCGGCCACACTGATTGGCAATCCGCAGAACATGCTGATCGGCTCCGTGATGCAGGTGCCGTTTAGGGCATACCTGCAGGCTGCTGCGTTGCCGGTGTGGCTGGCCCTGCTAGGGCTGTGGGGGTGGCTGGTGTGGCGGCTGCGGGGCGAGGGTGGGGGCGCGCGTTGGGTGGCAGCGGCGCCCGGGCCGCTGGCGGGTGATGGGATGCAGGACGAGCCGCCGTTCGATCGTTGGCAGTCGGCCAAGGGCTTGGTGGTGGCCGCGGCGTTGCTGGTCGCTTTCTTGTTGACACCGTGGCCGCGGGAGGTGGCCGCGTTGGTGGCCGCCGGTATCTTGCTGTTGAGCCGTCGCTTGCACTCGTCGCAGGTGATGGGGCTGGTGGACTGGCCACTGCTGCTGCTGTTCGCAGGGCTGTTTATCGTCAACCACGGCTTCGAAGGCACGGGGATGGCGGCGCGTGCGCTGGCGTGGCTGGCTGCCCAGGGCATCGCACTGGCCGATCCCCTGGTGCTGGCGTTGGCGGGGGTGACGCTGTCGAACCTGGTGTCCAACGTGCCGGCGGTGATGCTGCTGTTGCCGCATTTGGCCAGTCAGGATCAGGCGGTGACGCTGGCGCTGGTCAGCACCTTCGCAGGGAACCTGTTGTTGGTGGGCTCGATCGCCAACCTGATCGTTGCCGACTTGGCGGCGCGCGACGGCATCGTCATCGACTGGCGGCGCCATTTGCGCGTGGGGCTGCCGGTGACGGCGATGAGCTTGGTCGCGTGGTGGGTGACGCTGGGGATGGCGGCCCGCTAGCTGGCCGCGCGGCGTGGACCCAGGGGGGGCTGCGCCGTCCACGGTGGATGGCGCAGCCACGGACCCGGCTGCGATGGCTGCGACGAACCCTACCGTGGGCGCGCCGGAGCGTGGCGGCAGGCGGTGGCATTCGGCCAGATTACAATAGACGGTTTACCAGTGGTCTGCGTCGGCTGGCGTGGGCGGGTCAAGTCAAGTTCTGCCGCCAAATTCTGCCGCTGAGGGCTGGCGTTGGGCTGCGGGGACGGTGCGGCGCTGGGTGCACCCCCGCACGTCCGCGCGTGGGTTGCTGTTGCTGAATTCGGGATTTGCCTTCGGCCAGATCCCCCTTTTCCCTCTTACAGGAGTCATCATGGCAGTCAATGTCGAAACCCTGGACAAGCTGGAGCGCAAAATCACGCTCGAGCTGCCGCTGGAGGCGATCCGCAAAGAAGTGGATGAGCGCCTGAAGCGCCTGCAGCGCCAGGTGAAGATGGATGGTTTTCGTCCCGGCAAGGTGCCGTTGTCGGTGGTGGCGCAGCGCTACGGCTACTCGGTGCAGATGGAGGTGATGAACGACCAGGTGGGCGAGGCGTTCAGTCGCGCCGTCGCCGAAGCGCAGCTGCGTGTGGCCGGGCAGCCCCGCATTACCGAAAAGGACGGTGCGCCTGAAGGTGTGCTGGCGTTCGAAGCGGTGTTCGAGGTCTTCCCGGAGGTCAAGCTGGGTGACCTGTCGGCGCTGGAGCTGGAAAAGCTCGACGCCGCGGTGGATGAAGCCGCCATCGAGCGCACACTGGAGATTTTGCGCAAGCAGCGCCGCACCTTCCATGTGCGTCCGGACGGTGAGCCTGCGCAGGATGGCGACCGCGTCACCATCGACTTCGAAGGCAAGATCGATGGTGAGCCGTTCCAGGGCGGACAGGCCACCGACTTCAGTTTCGTGTTGGGCGAAGGCCAGATGCTCCAGGAGTTCGACGACGCTGTGCGCGGTATGAAGGTGGGCGAGTCCAAGACCTTCCCGCTGGCATTTCCCGAGGACTACCAGGGCAAGGAAGTGGCGGGCAAGACGGCGGACTTCCTGGTCACGCTGAAGAGGATCGAGCAGCAGCAGTTGCCCGAAGTCGATGAGGCGTTCATCAAGTCGCTGGGCATCGAAGCGGGCACGCTGCAGGCGCTGCGCGAGGACATTCGCCGCAATCTGGAGCGCGAGGTCAGGTTCCGCCTGCAGGCACGCAACAAGACGGTGGCGCTGGAGGCACTGTCCGCCGCAGCCGAGCTCGAGCTGCCTAAGGCTGCTGTCGAGGCCGAAACCGACCGCCTCATCGAGCGCGCCCGCAACGACCTCAAGCAACGCGGTGTCAAGGACGCCGACAAGGCACCGATGCCGCGCGAGCTGTTTCAGCAGCAGGCCGAGCGCCGGGTGCGCCTGGGGCTGGTGGTGGCCGAGCTGATCAAGGCCAACAACCTGCGCGCCACCCCCGAGCAGGTTGACGCCCACCTGCGCGAACTGGCCTCGTCTTACGAGTACCCCGACGCGGTGGTGAACTGGTACAAGTCCAACCCGGACCGACTGGCGGAAATTGAGGCCATCGTGCTGGAAAACAACGTGGCCGACTTCATTTTTGGTCAGGCGCGCGTCACGCCCAAGACCATCGGTTTTGCCGAGCTGATGGGGCAGGGCTGAGGTCAGCCGACGGGCGTGGGGCGGTGACCGGCGCGTCGGTGTGTTCGGCGACGGTATTGGCCCGGGCGTCGGCCACGGGTTAGTGACCCGAGCGGCGGGCCTGCGCAACGACACCCCCGAAGGGCGGACACGGTCCGCCCTTTTTGCTGGCGCATCCGCTGCGCTGGCGCGCAAGCGGTTACAGTAAGCCTTCAGAACACCTTTTTTCGATACGGAGCGGACGACGCATGAGCGCACTGGACGTACAGAACCTGGGCCTGGTTCCGATGGTCATCGAACAATCGGGCCGCGGGGAGCGGGCCTACGACATCTACTCCCGCCTGCTCAAGGAGCGGGTGGTGTTCCTGGTCGGCCCGGTCAACGACCAGACCGCCAACCTGGTGGTGGCCCAACTGCTGTTTCTGGAGAGCGAAAACCCCGACAAGGACATCTCGCTCTACATCAACTCGCCCGGCGGCTCGGTCAGTGCGGGCATGGCCATTTTCGATACGATGAATTTCATCAAGCCCGATGTGTCGACGCTGTGCATCGGTATGGCGGCCAGCATGGGCGCGTTTTTGCTGGCCGCTGGCGCCAAGGGCAAGCGCTTTGCGCTGCCGAACTCGCGCGTCATGATCCACCAGCCGCTTGGCGGTGCCCAGGGGCAGGCCACCGACATCGAAATCCACGCCCGCGAAATCCTGCGCCTGCGTGCCGACCTCAACCGTATCCTGAGCGAGCGCACCGGTCAGCCGCTGGAGAAGATCGAGCGCGATACCGAACGTGACTTCTTCATGTCGGCCAGCGAGGCCGCCACCTACGGCCTGGTCGACAAGGTCATCGACAAACGGGCGTAAGCGCCCCCTTTTTTGTTTTCTGCATCACAGGCCCCGAACCCATGCCCGAGAAAAAAGGCAGCCGCGACAAGACCCTGTACTGCTCGTTCTGCGGCAAGAGCCAGCACGAGGTCAAAAAGCTCATTGCCGGACCGTCGGTGTTCATCTGCGACGAGTGCATCGACCTGTGCAATGACATCATCCGCGACGAGGTGGGCGAGGCGCCATCGGCCATCGGCGCCGGTGCCGACGCCCTGCCCACGCCTGCCCAGCTCAAGGAGCACCTGGACCAGTATGTGATTGGGCAGGAGGCGGCCAAGAAAACGCTGGCGGTGGCGGTGTACAACCACTACAAGCGCCTGCGCCACAACGAGCAGGGACGCAAGAGCGGCGTGGAGCTGGCCAAGAGCAACATCCTGCTCATCGGCCCCACCGGCTCGGGCAAAACGCTGCTGGCCTCGACCCTGGCGCGCAAGCTCGACGTGCCGTTCGTCATGGCTGACGCCACGACGCTGACCGAAGCCGGCTACGTGGGCGAAGACGTCGAAAACATCATCGCCAAGCTGCTGCAAACCTGCGACTACGACGTGCAAAAGGCGCAGCGCGGCATCGTCTACATCGACGAAATCGACAAGATCACGCGCAAGTCGGAAAACCCCTCCATCACGCGCGACGTCTCGGGCGAGGGTGTGCAGCAGGCGCTGCTCAAGCTTATCGAAGGCACCGTGGCCAGCGTGCCGCCGCAGGGCGGGCGCAAGCACCCAAATCAGGATATGCTGCAGGTGGACACCACCAATATCCTGTTCATCTGCGGCGGCGCGTTCGCGGGGCTGGAGAAGATCATCGAGCAGCGCACCGAAGCCTCGGGTATTGGTTTTTCGGCCGCCGTGCGCAGCAAGCGCGAACGCGCTGTCACCGAGCTGTTTGCCCAGGTCGAGCCCGACGATTTGGTGCGTTACGGACTCATCCCGGAGCTGGTGGGGCGTCTGCCCGTGGTGACGGCGCTGGCCGAGCTGACCGAGGACGCGCTGGTGGACATCCTGACGGTGCCCAGGAACGCGGTCGTCAAGCAGTTTGCCGAACTGTTTGCGATGGAAGGTGTCGAGCTGGAGGTGCGACCCGAGGCGCTGCGCGCCATCGCCCGCAAGGCGCTACAGCGCAAGACCGGTGCGCGCGGTTTGCGCTCGATTCTGGAGCAGGCGCTGATGGACACCATGTTCGAGCTGCCCAGTCTGCGCAACGTCGAACGCGTGGTGGTCGAGGCCGCCACCATCACCGAAGGCAAGCCGCCGCTGCTCGTCTACCGCGAAGAGGCCAAGCAGGCCTGATGGGGCGTCGGGGCGCTTGAAGACGGCCACCGGCGCCCCCACCTGCCAAGGCCAGAAAGGAATTGCCGATGTCCGGACAGAACCCACTTCCCCCCCAGCCCGTCGTGCTGCCGCTGTTGCCCCTGCGCGACGTGGTGGTGTTTCCGCACATGGTCATCCCGCTGTTTGTGGGGCGGCCCAAGAGCATCAAGGCGCTCGAGGCCGCGATGGCGCACGAGCGGCGCATCGTGCTGGTGACGCAAAAGACCGCCGCTAAGGAAGAGCCCAAGCCTGCCGACCTGTTCGAGACGGGCTGCGTGGCCAGCATCCTGCAACTGCTCAAGCTGCCCGACGGCACCGTGAAGGTGCTGGTGGAGGGGGTTCAGCGCGCCAAGTTGCTGCATGTCGATGAGGGCGAGACCCACTTCAGCGGCAACGTGCTGCCGGTGGATGCCGAGGCCGAGCAGGCCGAGGCCGACGCCACCGAGCTGGAGGCGCTGCGCCGTGCCGTCATGCAGCAGTTTGACCAGTACGTCAAGCTCAACAAGAAGATTCCGGCCGAGATCCTGACCTCGATCGCCAGCATCGACGATCCGGGTCGGCTGGCCGACACCATCGCCGCGCACCTGCCGCTCAAGCTCGAAGCCAAGCAGAGCGTGCTCGACCTGGAGCGGCTGGTGCCGCGTCTGGAGCATCTGTTTGCGCAGCTGGAGGCCGAGGTCGAGATTCTCAACGTCGACCGACGTATTCGCGGGCGCGTCAAGCGCCAGATGGAGAAGAACCAGCGCGAGTTCTACCTGAACGAGCAGGTCAAGGCGATCCAGAAGGAGCTGGGCGAAGGAGACGCCAGCGCCGAGCTGGAGGAGCTGGAAAAAAAAATCAAAGCCGCGCGCATGCCGGCCGAGGCGCGCAAGAAGGCCGAAAGCGAGCTCAAAAAGCTCAAGCTCATGTCGCCGATGTCGGCCGAGGCCACCGTGGTGCGCAACTACATCGACGTGTTGGTCAACCTGCCGTGGAGCAAGAAGACCAAGGTGCGGCACGACCTGGCTTACGCCGAGGAGGTGCTCAATGCCGACCACCACGGGCTGGAAAAGGTCAAGGAGCGCATCCTGGAGTACCTGGCGGTGCAGCAGCGCGTCGACAAGGTCAAAGCGCCGATTCTGTGTCTGGTAGGGCCACCTGGGGTCGGCAAGACGTCGCTGGGGCAGTCGATTGCGAAGGCCACCGGTCGCAAGTACGTGCGTATGGCGCTGGGCGGCATGCGCGACGAGGCCGAAATCCGCGGCCACCGCCGCACCTACATCGGTGCGCTGCCGGGCAAGATCCTGCAGAGCCTGACCAAGGTGGGGGTGCGCAACCCATTGTTTCTGCTGGACGAAATCGACAAGCTGGGGATGGACTTCCGGGGCGATCCGGCGTCGGCGTTGCTGGAGGTGCTCGACCCCGAGCAAAACCACACCTTCCAGGATCACTACGTCGAGCTGGACTTCGACCTGTCGGACGTGATGTTCGTGGCGACGTCGAACTCGCTCAACATCCCGCCGGCGCTGCTCGACCGCATGGAAGTGATCCGGCTGTCGGGCTACACCGAAGACGAGAAGGTGGCCATCGCACTGCGCTACCTGCTGCCCAAGCAGCGTGCCAACAACGGCGTCAAGGACGACGAACTCGAGGTGACCGAGGCGGCGGTGCGCGACATCGTGCGCTACTACACGCGCGAGGCTGGCGTGCGCGCGCTGGAGCGCGAGATTTCGCGTATCTGCCGCAAGGTGGTCAAGGGCCTACTGCTGGGCAAGATGAGCAAGCCGGTGACCGTGACCCCGGACAACCTGGCTGACTTTTTGGGCGTGCGCAAGTTCACCTACGGGCGGGCCGAGCAGCAAAACCAGGTGGGGCAGGTGGTGGGACTGGCGTGGACCGAGGTCGGCGGCGACCTGCTCACGATCGAGGCGGCCATCATGCCGGGCAAGGGCAACGTGATCCGCACCGGCTCGCTGGGCGACGTGATGAAAGAGTCGGTGGAGGCTGCGCGCACCGTGGTGCGCAGCCGCGCGCGCCGCTTGGGTATTGAGGACGAGCTGTTCGACAAGCGCGACATCCACATCCACGTGCCCGATGGCGCCACGCCGAAGGACGGGCCCAGCGCCGGGATTGCCATGACGACGGCGATGGTGTCGGCGCTGACCGGCATCCCGGTGCGCGCCGACGTGGCGATGACCGGCGAGATCACGCTGCGTGGCGAGGTCACGGCCATCGGCGGCCTGAAGGAGAAGCTGCTGGCGGCGCTGCGCGGTGGCGTGCGCACCGTGCTGATCCCGCAGGATAACGTGAAGGATCTGGCGGAGATTCCGGACAACGTCAAGCAAGGCTTGGAGATCGTGCCGGTGCAGTGGATCGACCGCGTGCTGGAGCTGGCGCTGGAGCGCCAGCCCGAGCCGTTGCCCGACAGTGAGCCGGTGCCAGCGGCCGCAGTATCCGAAGCGGCAGCGCCTACCGTCACGCACTGAGGGTGTGGCGCGCTCGCCGTTGCGCGGTGCTGTGGCGCGCCGACCGCACCGCCCAACGCGCCGGAGTCACCCGCGAAAGACGGTCGTTTTCGTGTAGAATACTGACTTCAGACGGCGGCGGTGCCAAGTGAGGTGATCGCCAACAGTCTGAAAACCCAAGCGGGAATAGCTCAGTTGGTAGAGCGCAACCTTGCCAAGGTTGAGGTCGCGAGTTCGAGACTCGTTTCCCGCTCCAGATTTCGGGTGGCTGACCCCGTTCAGGCACTCCATCCGGCGGTCTGTCGGGTTGAACCGGACAAGGCGCGGTAGCAAAGCGGTTATGCACCGGATTGCAAATCCGAGTAGGTCGGTTCGACTCCGGCCCGCGCCTCCAGTTTGCAGCCGCTGCACCCATGGCAGCGGCACAGGCGGGAATAGCTCAGTTGGTAGAGCGCAACCTTGCCAAGGTTGAGGTCGCGAGTTCGAGACTCGTTTCCCGCTCCAGCGCAGCACGGAGCAGGCCAATCGGCCTGCCCTTTTCATGGGTCGAGGGCCAAGCGGTCATGTGGCGGGGTTGTCGGCGTGGTTTCCACGCGGTGGCGTCGTCGCCGTAGCGACGCAGCGGCGAGCTGTGGCCCGCTCCGGTGCCCAGCGAGCGGCTGACCAGACGAGCACCGTCCCGTCGATACCCGTCCGAGCGACTGCCGCGGAAGGCTGCTACTCGGCTAGCGAACCGCCTCGGTCTGCGCGGTGCGCAGCGCCCGTGGCGAGCGTGCTGCAGCCGCTTGGGCGGCCGCTCGCGTGGGCGCTGTGGCAGAACGCTTGGCGGTGGAGCGCGAATTCGCCGCCATTGCGGACTTCGCGCGCGACTGCTTGCGCGCGGTGGGTGGGTGGCGGTCGCGCCCAACGCCCTGAAGAGCCTTGCCGGCCTGCGCCGTCTGTACCGCGGGGCGTTGTAACTGCAGCGTCTGTCCGGGCCGCAGCCGGGCCTGTGGGCTCAACCCATTCCAGGCTGCCAGGTCGGCAACACGCACCCGGTGGCGCCGCGCCAGTGACGCCAGGGTGTCGCCTGAGCGCACGCGTATGGTTCGGGTGGCCGCGCGTTCGGGTGCCAGCAGCAGTTGCGCGTTGTCGGCCAGCTGTTCTGGCACGTCGCGGTCCAGGTGTCCGTCGCGCGGCACCAGTATCGTCGAGCCGGCCTTCAGGCGCATGCGCGGCGGAATGCGGTTGGTGTGGCGCAGCGCCGCTTCGTTCCAGCCCACCCGTCGCGCGGCGTCGGCAGCGCTCATGTCCTGGGGCACCCGCCATGCGGTCCAGCTGGCCAGCGGGCCGTTGTGTTCACGCAGGCGCTGCGTGAACAGCACCGCGCTGTCCCACGGCAGCAAAATGTCCGGGGTGCCCGAGGCCAGGATTACCGGCTTGTTGTGGGACGGGTTGAGGGTGCGGAAGTCGGCCTCACTGACGTCGGCCAGCCGGGCGATCAGCGCCACGTCGATGTCGCGCTCGATGCGCACCGTGTCAAAAAAGGGGTGGTTGCCGATGGTCGGCAACGTCACGCCGTGGCGCTGGCCGTCGATGACCAGGTTCTTGACCGCCTGCAGCTTGGGGACGTAGTCGCGCGTTTCGGCCGGCATGCGCAGATCGAGGTAGCCGGTGGGCAAGCCCGCGGCCTCGTTGCGCCGGATGGCCCGCTGCACATTGCCCTCGCCCCAGTTGTAGGCGGCCAGCGCCAAGTGCCAGTCGCCGAACATGCGGTGCAGCCGCTTTAAATAGTCCAGTGCGGCGCGGGTGGAGGCCAGCACGTCACGCCGGTCGTCGCGGAAGAGGTTCTGCTTGAGATCGAAGTGGCGTCCAGTAGCTGGCATGAACTGCCACATGCCGGCAGCCTTGGCGCGGGAGACCGCCTGCGGGTTGAATGCGCTTTCGATGAAGGGCAGCAGCGCCAGCTCCAGTGGCAGGTTGCGTCGTTCCAGTTCCTCGACGATGTGAAACAGATATTTGCTGGCGCGGTCGGTCATGCGTTGCAGGTAGTCGGGGCGGCTGGCATACCACCGCTGCCAGTGGTCAACCCGTTCGTCCTGTAGGTCCGGCATGGCAAAGCCGCGTTGGATGCGCTCCCACAGGGTTTGCGGCGCGACGACGGCCGCCACTGGGGCGGGGGTGGGCAGGGTGGCCTGCGTCAGATCGGCGCCTGGCAGTGTGGCCCGCTCGGCCACGGAGGGCAGTGTAGGCACTGCGGCAGGGCGCGCCGGGGTCGGCGCCGGGCCGACCGCAGCAGACGCCGTGTCCACAGGCGTGGCGGGCGCGGCGTCGCGGGGTGCGGTCATGGGGTCAGGTTGGGCTGGCACGCTGGCGCAGGCGCTCAGTGCAGCCGCCAGCGTCAGCAGTCCAAGGCGTATCAGGAGGGTCATCGGATCGGGATGAGTCAAAGACGAGTAGGCCGCCAGCCGAGCCGGGCGCTAGCGGAAGTGGTCCTTCCAACGGCGCAGCGCAGCGAACACCGCCACGTCGTCAGCATCGGTCGTGCCGGTCTGGACAGCGGCACGCACCGCAGGTTCCCGCACCCGCAGGAACGGGTTGATGCGACGCTCGTGTCCGATGGTGCTCGGCAGCGACGGCTCGCCGCGCGCGCGGCGCTGTGCCACATCGCGCAGGCTGGCCTGCACATCGGTGTTGCCGGGTTCGACCGCACGGGCAAAGCGCAGGTTGGCCAGCGTGTATTCGTGGGCGCAGCAGACGTGAGTGTCCTCGGGCAGCGTGGCCAGTCGCTGCAGCGACGCCAGCATCTGCGCCGCCGTGCCTTCAAACAGACGGCCACAGCCCGCAGAAAACAGCGTATCACCGCAGAACAACCAGCGCGGTAGGTCGACGGCGGGCTCGTTGACGTAGGCGACATGCCCGGCCGTGTGTCCCGGCACGTGCAGCACCCGCCAGCGCTGGCCCAGCGCCTCGACTACGTCGCCGTCGTCGACCGCTTCTGCGGCCACGGGCAGCGCCTCGCGCGCCGGGCCCACGACGCGGCAGCCGGTGGTTGCACGCAACGCCGCCACGCCACCGACGTGGTCGCCATGGTGGTGAGTGATGAAAATTCCCGCCAGCGGCAAACCGAGATCGCGCAGCGCCGCTTGCACCGGTGCTGCGTCGCCGGGGTCGACCACCCAGGCTGCCCGCCCGTCATGCAGCAGCCAGATGTAGTTGTCCTCGAAGGCGGGTAAAGGCTGCACCTGCAGCGCCGTCGGCCCGGACGGTACCATCGTCATATGGCGATGATACCTGCCGATGCTGACGCGGTCGACCGCTTTGCCGACGCGCTGTGGCTGGAGGATGGCTTGGCGCCGCGCACGCTGGCGGCCTACCGCAGTGACCTGCAGGCGCTGGCGGACTGGCTGGCTGGGCAGGGCAGCGCGTTGCTGCAGGCGGATGCGGCCCTGCTGCAGGGCTACCTGGCGCAGCGCCTGCCGGGCAGTCGGGCGAGTTCCAGCAACCGCCGCCTGTCGGCGTTTCGGCGCTTTTACCGCTGGGCCGTGCGCGAGGGGCTGATGAGCGCTGACCCAACGCTGCCGCTGCTGTCGGCGCAGCGCCTGCAGCGCATGCCCAAGACGCTGACGGAGGCGCAGGTGGAGGCGCTGCTGGCCGCACCCGATACCGGCGAGCCGCTGGGCCTGCGCGATCGCGCCATGCTGGAGTTGATGTATGCTAGCGGTCTGCGCGTCAGTGAACTGGTGGGGCTGCGGCTGTTTGAGCTGAGCCTGACCGACCAGGTGCTGCGCGTCACCGGCAAGGGCAGCAAGGAGCGGCTGGTGCCGTTTGGTGATGTGGCCGCCGATTGGCTGCGGCGCTATATGGCCGAAGCGAGGCCGGTGCTGCTAGCGGGCCGCGCCAGCGACGACCTGTTCGTGACCGAGCGCCACGGCCGCGCCATGACGCGTGTCATGTTTTGGATGCTGGTCAAGCGCTACGCACGGCAGGCCGGCATCCACGTGCCGCTGTCGCCGCACACGCTGCGCCACGCCTTTGCCACGCACCTGCTCAACCACGGGGCCGATCTGCGCGCGGTGCAGCTGCTGCTGGGTCACGCCGACATTTCCACCACCACCATCTACACCCACGTGGCGCGTGAGCGGCTCAAGGCCCTGCACGCACGCCACCACCCCCGCGGCGGGGGATGAACACCGCAGAGCGTGCGCATCCAGCAGCAGGCGGTGGAGGGTGCGGTGACAGGATGGCCGCACCCCGCCACCGGGTGCGTGCCGCCAGGGTACAGGGTTGGCCGATCGCGACGCCCAGCCGTGCCTTGCTGACCGATAGGACTGTTCAGCGGCCCGTTGTCGCCCGGCTGGCCGGTGCCGCACGGGGGGCACGGTGATGCGGCACGGCCCGTCGGCATGCGGCTGGACGTCGGGGGGCGTTAGATGACGTGTTGTTCCAAGAAGGCCAGTTCTTCGGCCGTGAAGCCAGCGCGGGCACGGGCGCGTGTGTTGAAGGGGGGCTTGAGGCGCGGCGCCCGGTAAGCGCGCACCAGCTGGCGGTAGTGGGCCACCGGGTCGAGTCCCGCACGTGCGCACAGCCAGCGGTACCAGCGGTTGCCAATGGCGACATGACCGATCTCGTCGCGTAGGATGACGTCGAGAATGGCGCAGGTCTGCCGGGCTGCCGCGGTGCCGACGCGGCGCAGCTTGGCCTGGATGAGCGGCGTGGCATCCAGCCCGCGCGCCTCCAGGGTGCGTGGCACCAGCGCCATGCGCGCCACCGGATCGTGCGCCGTGCGCGCGCACATCGTCCACAGCCCGTCGTGGGCGTCGAAGTCGCCGTAGTCCCAGTGACCGCCCTGCGGCCGCGGCAACGCGCACAGGTGTTCGCGCAGCAGGCAGAAGTGCCGTGCCTCCTCGGCCGCCACGCGCAGCCAGTCGTCGTAGAACGCCGCGGGCAGACCGGCGAAGCGCCAGATCGCATCCAGCGCCAGGTTGATGGCGTTGAACTCGATGTGGCAGATGGCGTGCACCAGCGCTGCGTGTCCTTCGGCGGTAAAGGGCGAGCGCGGCGGCACGGCGTCAGGGGTGATCAGGCGCGGCCGAGCCGGACGGCCGGGCAGCGGCGCAGTGGGCGCACCGAGGGCGACTGCGGTGTCCAGCGGACAAGGGGACGCGCCATCGTCCGGATGGCGTGCCTGCCATAGGCGCTGTACGCCCGCGGCCTTGGCCAGCGGGTCGCTCACCTGCAGCCAGTGCAGGGCTGCGCGCCGCAGCTCTGCCGGTTGGCCCTCGCCGTCAGCGGCCTGTGTTGGCGTGGCCATGCGGGTGGTTGGGGCACATGGCGAGGGGTGGCACGCCGCGGCACCCCCAGGGGCAGCCGGCGCGGGGCGGGCCGACACAGGCGGGTGCGACGGGGCTTGGGCAGTGTCGGGGTACATCCGTACAATTCTACGAATGAGCCTGTACCAACTCGACGACATCGCGCCCGACGCGCACCCGTCGGTGTTCGTGGCGGACAGCGCACGGGTCATCGGGCGCGTGACGCTGGCCGAAGACGCCAGTGTCTGGTTCGGCGCCGTGCTGCGCGGCGACACCGATCCGATCACGGTGGGGCGCGGCAGCAACATCCAGGACGGCAGCGTGCTGCACGCCGACATTGGCTACCCGCTGACCATCGGCGCGCACGTCACGGTCGGCCACCAGGTGATGCTGCACGGCTGCACCATCGGGGACGAGTCGTTGATTGGCATCGGTGCGGTGGTGCTCAACGGCGCGCGCATCGGGCGCAACTGCCTGGTGGGCGCGCGCGCGCTGGTCACCGAGGGCAAGTCCTTCCCTGATGGAACACTGATTCTGGGCAGCCCGGCCAAGGTGGTGCGTGCGCTGACTGCCGAGGAAATCGAGGGCCTGCGCTGGAGCGCACGCCACTACATCGACAACGCCCGGCGCTTCCGCGCCGGTCTGAAACGGCTGGGCTGAAGGGGTGGGCGTGTCGGAATTGCACAAATTTCTGTTCGATGGGGCGCCGGTGCGGGGCGCGCTGGTGCGCCTGACCGACGGCTGGCAGGAGCTGCTGCAGCGCCGCGCCGCCGCCGGCGCCTACCCGCCGCCGGTGACCGAGCTGCTGGGCGAGATGACGGCAGCGGCCGTGCTGCTGCACAGCAACATCAAGTTTGCCGGTGCGCTGGTGTTGCAGATCGTGGGCGACGGGCCGCTGAAGGTGGCGGTGGCCGAGGTGCAGCCCGACATGGCCTTCCGCGCGACCGCCACCGTGACCCAGGCGGTGGCTCCGGATGCGGCGCTGGCCCAGCTGGTCAATGTTCATGGTCAGGGGCGCTGCGCCATCACGCTCGACCCGCGCGGGCGCCAGCCCGGGCAGCAGCCCTACCAGGGCATTGTGCCGCTGCACGACGCCGATGGTCACGCTCTGCCGCGGCTTAGCGATATGCTGGGACTGTATATGCGGCAGAGCGAACAGCTCGACACCCGCCTGGTGCTGGCCGCCGACGCCGAGGTGGCTGCCGGGCTGCTCATCCAGCGCATGCCCACGGCGGGTGAGGCCAATCTGGCGGGCACGGCGCATGCCGCGGAGAGCGGCGACGACGCCGAAGAGGACTTTCGTCGCATTACGCTGCTGGCGGCCAGCCTGACGCGCGACGAGCTGCTGCGGCTGGATGCGGATACCTTGCTGCACCGTCTGTTCTGGCAGGAAAACCTGCTGCGGCTGGACGGCAGCCGCGTGCAGCCGCGCTTTGCCTGCACCTGCTCGCGCGAGCGTGTGGCCGCGATGCTGCGCAGCCTGGGCGCGGCCGAGGTGGAATCGATCCTGGCCGAGCAGGGCGCGGTGGACGTGGGCTGCGAGTTCTGCGGTCAGCACTACCGGTTCGATGCGGTGGATGCGGCGCAGCTATTTCTGGCCCAGCCGCAGCAGCCCCCGGGGTCCGACCGGGTGCAGTGACAGCCGACGTCGGGCATGGCGTGGGGCGGGCGGGGCGGCCCCATCAGCGCGTCAGGGCCCGCCGTGGCCGCCCTGGATCTGCACAAAGATTTCGTTCGGCTTGACCATGCCGAGCGACTCGCGCGCGATTTCCTCCACCGTCTGCAGGCCCTCGCGCAGGTCGTCGACCTCGGCAGCCAGACGCTCGTTACGCAGGCGCGCGGCCTCATTGGCTTGCTCCTGCCGCAGCAGCTCGCGCCGCAAGCCATCGACCTGTGACACGCTGGCGCGCCCCCACCAGATTTGCGCGTGGACGACCCCGAGCAGCACCAGCAGCCCGGCGGTCACCCAGCGCGCGCGCATCGCAGCGGCCGTTCAGCGCAGGTTGTAAAACGCCGCCCGCCCGGGGTAGACCGCGACATCACCCAGGTCTTCCTCGATGCGCAGCAGCTGGTTGTACTTGGCCATGCGGTCGCTGCGGCTCATGGAGCCGGTTTTGATCTGGCCCGCGTTGGTACCCACCGCGATGTCGGCGATGGTGCTGTCCTCCGTCTCGCCTGAGCGGTGGCTGATGACCGCTGTGTAGCCGGCACGTTTGGCCATCTCGATGGCGGCGAAGGTTTCGGTGAGCGTGCCGATCTGGTTGATCTTGATGAGGATCGCGTTGGCCACGCCTTTATCGATGCCCTCTTTCAGGATCTTGGTGTTGGTGACGAACAGATCGTCGCCCACCAGCTGGACCTTGTGCCCCAGCCGCTGCGTTAGCAGCTGCCAACCCTCCCAGTCGCCTTCAGCCATGCCGTCCTCGATGCTGAGGATCGGATACTTGTCGCACCAGGTGGCCAGGATGTCGGTCCACTCGGAGGCGCTCAGCGTCAGGCCCTCACCCGCCAGGTGGTAGCGGCCGTCGCGGTGGAATTCGCTGGCCGCGCAGTCCAGCGCGATGGCGATCTGCTCGCCTGCGGTATAGCCGGCCTTGTCGATCGCTTCCAGGATGAGTTGGATGGCCGCTTCGTGGTTGGCGACATTGGGGGCAAAGCCGCCCTCGTCACCCACCGCCGTGCTCATGCCACGGTCGTGGATGATTGTTTTTAGCGCATGAAACACCTCGGCGCCGTAGCGCAACGCCTCGCGCAGACTGGGCGCGCCCAGCGGCACGATCATGAATTCCTGCAGGTCCAGGTTGTTGTTGGCGTGTGCGCCGCCGTTGATGACGTTCATCATCGGCACTGGCAGCTGGATGGCGCCGCTGCCGCCAAAGTAGCGGTACAGCGGCAGGCCCGACTCTTCGGCCGCGGCGCGCGCCACCGCCATGCTGACCGCCAGCAGCGCGTTGGCCCCCAGGCGCGACTTGTTCTCGGTGCCGTCCAGATCGATCAGGGTTTTGTCCAGAAACGCCTGCTCACTGGCGTCCAGCCCCAGCACGGCCTCGGAGATTTCGGTGTTGATGTGCTCGACGGCTTTGAGCACGCCTTTGCCGCCGTAGCGCTTGGGGTCACCATCACGCAGTTCGATGGCCTCGCGGCTGCCGGTGGAGGCGCCGGAGGGCACGGCGGCACGGCCCATGACACCGGACTCCAGCAGCACGTCACACTCGACGGTGGGATTGCCGCGGCTGTCCAGGATCTCGCGGCCGACGATATCGACGATGGCGCTCATGTAGCTTCCTTCAAAGGCAATGGCAATGTGGGACCGAATCGAATACGGGAGACGAAGGGACGATGTCAGGTCACCCCCTCGACGACGATCATGCGCATGATGGCCGCGCGCTCGCGCGCCTGGCGCGCCTGCCGGTAGGTGGCGGAATCGTGAAACGCGCGCGCGGCAGCGACGTCCGCAAAGCGCAGCACCACCACCCGCTGGGGCTTCCAGTCGCCTTCCAGTACGGTGACGGCGCCGCCGCGCACCAGCACCTCGGCGCCGTGCTCCTGTATCGCCTGGGTGGACCAGCGTTTGTAGGCTTCGTACTGCTCGGGGTCGGTGACCTCGACGTCGGCGATGATGTAGGCGCTCATGGCGTGGGGATGCTCAGGCGGTGAAGGTGGTTTCCAGAAAGCCGCGGCGCTTGACAACCCGGTCGATCTCCTGCAGCGACTCCAGCAGCGCGCGCATGTGCTTCAGCGGCACGGCATTGGGGCCGTCCGACAGGGCGCGCTCCGGGTCGGGGTGGGTTTCCATGAAGAGACCCGCCACACCCACTGCTACCGCGGCGCGCGCCAGCACCGGCACGAACTCGCGCTGGCCGCCGCTGGAGGTGCCCTGCCCACCGGGCAGCTGTACGCTGTGGGTGGCATCGAACACCACCGGCGCGCCCGTCTCGCGCATGATAGTCAGGCTGCGCATGTCAGAGACCAGGTTGTTGTAGCCGAAGCTCACGCCGCGCTCGCACGCCAGGAAGCGGTCTTCCGACAGACCTTTTTCACGCGCCGCGGCACGCGCCTTGTCGATCACGTTTTTCATCTCGTGCGGCGCCAGGAACTGCCCTTTCTTGATGTTGACCGGCTTGCCCGACTGCGCCACCGCGCGGATGAAGTCCGTTTGGCGGCACAAAAAAGCAGGGGTTTGCAGCACGTCCACCACCGCTGCCACCTCCGGCACCTCGGCTTCGGTGTGCACGTCGGTCAGCACCGGCACACCAATGTCGCGCCGCACCTTGGCCAAAATCTCCAGGCCGCGCACCATGCCAGGACCGCGGTACGAGCGGCCACTGGAGCGGTTGGCCTTGTCGTAGCTGCTCTTGAAAATGAACGGGATGCCCAGCGCGGCGGTGATTTCCTTGAGCTGGCCGGCGACGTCGAGCTGCAGCTGCTCACTCTCGACCACGCAGGGGCCGGCGATCAAGAAAAACGGATGGTCCAGACCGACTTCGAAGCCGCACAGTTGCATGACCGGTTCATCCTAGGGTGGGTACGGACGCCGCGGCGCGCTGGCGCGCCTGCTGCTGCAGGGCCGCAGCGATAAAGGCGTTGAACAGGGGGTGTCCATCCCACGGGGTGGACTTGAATTCGGGGTGGAACTGCACCCCCATGAACCAGGGGTGGACCGCCTGCGGCAGTTCGATGATTTCGGTGAGCTGCTCGCGCTGCGTCAGCGCCGATATCACCAGCCCCGCCTGGCGCAATCGGTCCAAATACTGGGTGTTGGCCTCGTAGCGGTGGCGGTGGCGCTCGGTGACCACGGGGCCGTAGATCTGGTAGGCCAGTGTGCCGGGCAACACGTCCGCGCTTTGCGCCCCCAGCCGCATGGTACCGCCCAGGTCGGTGTGGGCGTCGCGTTTTTGCAGCGTGCCGTCAGCGTCCAGCCACTCGTCGATGAGCGCGATGACGGGATGCGGTGTGTGTGGGTCGAACTCGGTGGAGTTGGCGCCTTCCAGGCCCGCGACATGGCGGGCGAATTCGATGGTGGCCACTTGCATGCCCAGACAGATGCCCAGGTACGGCACCCCGTACTCGCGCGCGAAGCGGGCGGCGCGGATCTTGCCTTCGACACCGCGCTTGCCAAAGCCGCCCGGCACCAGGATGGCATCGAAGCCCGCCAGGCGCTCGGCCACGTCGCCGTCCTCCAGCGTCTCGGAGTCGATGTAGGTGATGGCCACGCGCACGTGGTTTTTCAAGCCGGCGTGACGCAGCGCCTCGTTGAGCGACTTGTAGCTGTCCGACAGATCGACATACTTGCCAACCATCGCAATGCGCACCTCGCCTTGCGGGTGCTCGACCTCGTAGACCAGGTCGTCCCAGCGCTTGAGGTTGGCCGGCGGGGTGTGCAGGCGCAGCCGGTCACAGATCAAACCATCAAGCCCCTGCTCGTGCAGCACGCGCGGCACCTTGTAGATGATGTCCACGTCGGGCATGGAAATCACACCCCACAGCGGCACGTTGGTAAACAGGCTGATCTTCTCGCGCTCTTCGTCGGGAATGACGCGGTCGGCGCGGCACAGCAGCGCATCGGGCTGGATGCCGATTTCGCGCAGCTTCTGCACCGTGTGTTGGGTGGGTTTGGTTTTGAGCTCGCCAGCCGCAGCAATGTAGGGCACGTAGGTGAGGTGCACGAACGCCGAGTTGTTCGGCCCCAGGCGCAAGCTCATTTGGCGCGCGGCTTCCAAAAACGGCAGCGATTCGATGTCGCCCACGGTGCCGCCGATTTCGGCAATCGCCACATCCACCCCTTCGGCGCCGCGCTGGATAAAGGTCTGGATTTCGTTGGTGACATGGGGAATCACCTGCACCGTTTTGCCCAGGTAGTCGCCGCGGCGCTCCTTCTCCAGCACCGACTTGTAGATTTGGCCAGTGGTGAAGTTGTTGCTGCGCTTCATGCGGGTGGTGATGAAGCGCTCGTAATGGCCCAGGTCCAGGTCGGTTTCGGCGCCGTCGTCGGTGACGAACACCTCGCCGTGCTGAAAGGGGCTCATCGTGCCCGGGTCGACGTTGAGGTAGGGGTCGAGCTTGATGAGGGTAACACGCAGGCCGCGTGACTCCAGCAGCGCGGCCAGCGACGCGGACGCGATTCCCTTGCCCAGGGAAGACACCACGCCGCCAGTGACGAACACATATTTGGTCATGACGATGGGCGGGCCGAGGGGCCCGTCGGTGGAAATTCAAATTATAGGCGGCGGGGTAGCGGTGCTACAGTGGCGCCCCATGAAAGCGCTGGAAGGCAAACATGTCGTACTGGGGCTGTCGGGCGGCGTAGCCTGCTACAAGTCGGCGCAGCTGTGCCGCCTGCTGGTGCAGGCCGGCGCGCGCGTGCGCGTGGTGATGACCGAGGCCGCCACCCAGTTCATGACGCCGGTGACGATGCAGGCGCTCAGTGGCGAGCCGGTGGTGCTGAGCCAGTGGGACCTGCGCGAGCCCAACGCGATGGCGCACATCAACCTGGGACGTTGGGCAGACGCGATCGTGGTGGCGCCGGCCAGTGCCGACCTGATAGCCCAGCTTGCCCAAGGGCGCGCCAGCGAGCTGTTGGCGCTGCTGTGCCTGGCGCGCCCAGCCCAGCGTGTGCCGCTGCTGCTGGCGCCGGCCATGAACCGCGAGATGTGGGCACACCCCGCTACCCAGCGCAACGTGGCGCAGGTGCAGGCCGACGGCGCCCAAGTGCTGGAGGTGGGGCAGGGCGAGCAGGCCTGTGGCGAGGTGGGCGATGGCCGCATGCTCGAGCCCGAGGAGATCGTGGAGGATGTGGTGGCGGCACTGACGCCCAAGGTGCTCGCGGGTCTGCATGTGGTGGTGACCGCGGGGCCGACTTTCGAGCCCATCGATCCGGTGCGCGGCATCACCAACCACAGCAGCGGCAAGATGGGGTTTGCATTGGCGCGCGCCGCGCGCGAAGCGGGTGCGACGGTGACGCTGATCGCCGGCCCGGTGCATCTGCCTACGCCGCGCGGGGTGCGACGCGTGGACGTGCAGTCGGCGCAGCAGATGTACGAGGCGGTGATGGCCGCGGTAGATCAGGCCAGCGTCTTCATCGCGGCAGCGGCAGTGGCCGACTGGCGCGTGGCGCAGGTGGCCGAGCGCAAACTCAAAAAAGACGGCAGCGGCCAGCCGCCCTCACTCACGTTTGTCGAAAACCCCGACATTCTGGCCACGGTGGCGGCACAGCCGCGTGCACGCAGCGGGCATCTGTATTGTGTGGGCTTTGCCGCCGAAAGCCACGACCTGTTGGCCAACGCCCAGGCCAAGCGCGTGCGCAAAGGCGTGCCGCTGCTGGTGGGCAACATCGGCCCGGCCACCTTTGGGCGCGACGACAACGCGCTACTGCTAGTGGACGAGCGCCAGGCCATCGAGCTGCCACCCGGGCCTAAGGTGGCGCTGGCGCGCCAGTTGATGGTGGAAATTGCGCAACGCCTGCGCGGCGGCCCAGCGTGAGGCGGGGCGTACCGTGTTGCTGCGCTGCCTGCGGGTGGGCGCTTCAGCATCGGCGGTGCCCTCAAGCCGATGCCGTCGGCCGGATGCGGAACCACAGCGCGTACAGCGCTG
>NZ_DAISZC010000106.1:0-3382 GCF_036824975.1 Tepidimonas sp. | reverse complement strand
GTGGCGCCGGCACGGCGGGGCGGTTCGGCGGGAAAGCGGATGCCGGCCATCACCGCCATCGACAGCAGGGCGATTGCGGCCAGCGCCAGATACGCCCCTAGGAACGGCGTGCCGAGCAGGTTGCGCGTGTGGTTGGCCAGGTTGGGCCCGGCGACGGCGCCGATCAGGCCGCCGGCCAGTACCAATGAGACCGCCTTTTCTCGGTACGCGGGTGACGCCAGCTCGCCGGCGGCGAAGCGGTAGAGCTGGCCATTGGCGCTGTAGTAACCGGCGATCACGGTGGCGGCGACCAGCAGCCAGAACTGATGCGTGGCCACAGCGGCGGCCGCCAGCAGCGCCGACCCGAACGCCACCCCCAGGCCGAGCTGGAACGCCACCTGCCGTCCCCAGCGCGCCTGGGCGCGGGCAACCCGTCCGGTGGATAGGGCGCCCCCCACGACGTAGCCCATCAAGGGCAGGGTAGCCATCCAGCCCACGGGGGCCAGACTCAGCCCCACCAGCCCATTGATGGCGATGAAGACGACGTTGTTGGTGAGAAACAGGCCCTGGGCGATGGCCAGCAGCCACAGGTGGTGGTTCATGGGCCATGGTTATAGCCGATACTCCATCGGGTTGCCGCGCGCGCACCGGACTTCCTACAATCGGTGCACTGGGGCCGGTCGCGTCCGCACGGCGTGGCCAGCCGTCCCTCTCACCCTGTCAGGGCATCGCATGGTTCCCCATCTCGTTACTGCACTCACCGGCCCGATCAACGAGCTCGAGCAACGCATCCTGGAATCCACCCCGGTCATCGAGCGCTGGTTCCGCCTGGAGTGGATGGAGCACACGCCGCCGTTTTACACCTCGGTGGACATCCGCAACGCCGGCTTCAAGCTGGCGCCGGTGGACACCAACCTGTTCCCCGGCGGCTGGAACAACCTGACGCCCGAGATGGTGCCGCTGGCCGTGCAGGCGGCCATGGCTGCGATCGAGAAGATCTGCCCCGAGGCCAAGAACCTGCTGCTGATCCCCGAAAACCATACGCGCAACGTCTTCTACCTGATGAACGTGGCGCAGCTGCAGCGCATCTTCTACTCGGCGGGGCTGAATGTGCGTATTGGCTCGATCAACCCGGAGGTCAAGGAGCCGACGCCGATCGAACTGCCCAACGGCGAGACGCTGCTGCTGGAGCCCGTCATCCGCGAAGGGCGGCGGCTGGGCCTGAAGCACTTCGATCCTTGCACCATCTTGCTCAACAACGACCTCAGCGCAGGCGTGCCGGGCATTCTGGAGGACCTGCACGAACAATATCTGCTGCCGCCGCTGCACGCCGGCTGGCACGTGCGCCGCAAAAGCAACCACTTCCGTGCTTACGAGGAAGTGGCCAAGCGTTTTGGCAAGCTACTGGGCATGGACCCGTGGCTCATCAACCCCATGTTTGCCCAGTGCGGACAGGTGAACTTCGCCGAGGGGGCCGGACTGGAATGCCTGCAAACCCAGGTCGATGCGCTGCTGGCGCGCATTCGCAAGAAATACAAAGAATACGGTATTCAGGAGCGGCCGTTCGTCGCCGTCAAGGCCGACAACGGGACGTACGGCATGGGCGTGATGATGGTGCGTGACGCCGCTGAATTGGAAAGCCTGAGCCGCCGCACCAAAAACAAAATGAACATCATCAAAGACGGCCAGCAGGTCAGTGAGGTCCTGATTCAGGAAGGCGTGATGACGCACGAGCGCATCAACGACGCCGTGGCCGAGCCGGTGGTGTACATGATGGACCGCTACGTGGTGGGCGGGTTTTACCGGGTGCATGCCGAGCGCGGCGTGGATGAAAATCTCAACGCCCCGGGTGCCAGCTTCGTACCGCTGGCGTTTGAGAAAAGCTCGCTGCAGCCGCAGCCCGGCAGCAAGCCGGGGGCGAGTGTGCCCAACCGCTTCTACATGTACGGCGTGGTGGCGCGGCTGGCGATGCTGGCCGCTGCCTACGAGCTGGAAGCCACCGACCCGGAGGCGGAACACGATGCATGAGGCTGCCGTCAAGCCGGTGCCGGCCAGCGATGCCGCCGGTGGGGTCACGCCGCGGGCCAGCGGGGTCCAGCCCCTGCGCCGTGTGCTGGTGGTGGCTGATCCATTGCACACCTTTGCCACCTACAAGGACACCACGTATGCCATGATGCGCGAGCTGGCACGCCGCGGCGTGACGCTGGCCGCGTGCGAGCCCGCGCACCTGCAGTGGCGCAGTGGCGAGCCGGTGACGGCGTGGGTGCGCGAGGTCACCCTGACCGGCGACGCCGACGACTGGTTTCGTGTGCGCCAGCAGGCGCGCGAGCCGTTGCAGGCATTCGACGCGGTGCTGATGCGCAAGGATCCGCCGTTCGATGCCGAATACTTCTACGCCACCCACCTGCTGCAGCAGGCCGAGCGCGAGGGCGCGCGCGTCTTCAACGCCCCGACGGCGCTGCGCGACCACCCCGAGAAGCTGGCGCTGATGGAGTTTGCGGCGTGGGCGCCGCCCACACTGGTGACGCGCTCGGCCGAGGCGATCCGTGCCTTCCACGCCGAGCACCGCGACATCATCCTCAAGCCGCTGGACGGCATGGGCGGGCGCGGGATTTTCCGCATCGGGCCCGATGGCATGAACCTAGGGGCAGTGATCGAGACGCTGACCGCGCACGGGCACACCACGGTTATGGTGCAGCGCTTCCTGCCCGAAATCGCCCAGGGTGATAAGCGCATCCTGCTAATTGGCGGCGAGCCGGTGCCGTATGCGCTGGCGCGCATCCCGCAGGGTGGCGAAGTGCGCGGCAATCTGGCCGCGGGCGGGCGCGGCGTGGCACAGCCGCTGTCCGACGCCGACTGGGCGATTGCGCGCGCCGTTGGGCCGGTGCTGGCGCAGCGCGGCCTGCTGCTGGTGGGGCTGGATGTGATAGGCGATCGGCTCACCGAGGTCAACGTCACCAGCCCGACTTGCTTTCAGGAAATTGCGCAGCAAACGGGCTACGATGTGGCGGCACGTTTCGTCGATGCGCTGGCGTCGGCAGTGGCCGCGGTGCCCAGGGTGCGGTGATGGGGGGCAGCCGTCAACGCACACGCGTCTGGCGCGTTGGCTTCTGGTCGCTGGCTGTCGTGGTGACCGTGCTGTCGCTGACACCGCCTACCCATTTGCCGCCGCAGATGTTCGACCTGTGGGACAAGGCCCAGCACGCGCTGGCGTTTGCGGCGTTGGCGTCTCTGGGGCGCTTGGCCTACCCCCGTTTGGGCTGGTCCGTGGTGGCGGCAGCTTTGCTGCTACACGGTGCCGCCATCGAAGCCGCGCAGGCGGCCACCGGCTGGCGCCACGCCGAGGTGGCGGACTGGCTGGCCGACGCGGTGGGCGTTGGGCTGGTGTGGAGCGTGGCAGCGG
>NZ_DAISZC010000105.1:0-3528 GCF_036824975.1 Tepidimonas sp. | reverse complement strand
GTAACCCGGACGTCATGACCACCGACCCGGAAATTTACAGATAAGAGGTTGCACACAATCTCCACCAGCCGCGCGTTCCTAGCTTGGACCTCGGCCAGAGGCGCCACAGGCACATCCTGAACCAGCCGGGCGAGCCAACGCAGAATGCCTCTGCATCGACAGCTTCAACGGCAAGGTTGCGCGCCGAGCGCCTCAATGAGCACGGGTTCTGGAGACCTAGGCGCAGGGGCGGCGTGAGAACGCGCGCTGGCGAGTCGACTTCAACGAGATGCGGCCTCACAGCAACTGCGGTTGCATCCCGCCGGCACGCTTCGCGTCGCTACATCGTCAGCAAACGGACGACGCAGCCCGCGTGCCCCACAAAACCCGAGCGTAAAGTTCACCGCTGAAATAAGCCTTGGGACTGGCGCGCGCCCGCGTGCCCCACAAAACCCCAGCGTAAAGTTCATCCACCCCGCGCAGATGTTCAAAACCTGTGGTACGGAAAACGGGGGTAGGTCAGTAGAGCGGTTGCATGTCGGCGCGCTGCCGAATTGAATCGAGCGACCGTTCAGAAGAACCCTGATTGAGTGCCCCAGACGGGGGTGTTTCGGGAATAATGCAGCGATGACTTCCGTTCAGTGTTAGGTGCGTGTCGGGTGCGCTGGCACAACTGACGCGCTCCCCTCTTACAGGAGACGGCATGAGCACCGTAAGCGCTGCAGACAAGCCGTGGCTGAAGCACTACCCGGAAGGTGTACCTGCCGAAATCGACCCCAGCCGCTACCGTTCGCTGGTGGCTCTGATGGAGGAGAGCTTCGCCCAGTACGCCGACCGGCCCGCATATAGTTTTTTGGGTAAGGAGTGGACGTACCGTGAAGTCGACGAGGCCTCGCGCGCGCTGGCAGCGTACCTGCAAAGCCTGGGTCTGCAGCGTGGCGACCGCGTGGCGGTGATGATGCCCAACGTGCCGCAGTATCCCATCGCGGTGGCGGCCATCTTGCGCGCGGGCTATGTGCTGGTCAACGTCAATCCGCTGTACACCGCGCGCGAGCTGGAGCACCAGCTCAAAGACAGCGGGGCCAAGGCCATCTTCATCATCGAAAATTTTGCTCATACGCTGCAGCAGTGCCTAGAGGCCACGCCGGTCAGGCACATCGTGCTGTGTGCGATGGGCGATCTGCTTGGTGCCAAGGGACAGATCGTCAACCTGGTGGTGCGCTACGTCAAGAAGCTGGTGCCGCCATTCGAGTTGCCGGGGGCGGTGCGTTTCAATAGCGCTCTGGCGCGCGGTGGCCGCGCCACGTTCCGTGCCGCCGACGTGGGGCCGGACGACGTAGCGGTGCTGCAGTACACCGGCGGCACGACTGGGGTGAGCAAAGGGGCGGTGCTGCTGCACCGCAACCTGGTGGCCAACGTGCTGCAGTCCGAGGCGTGGGAGTCGCCAGTGCGCAAGACCATCCCGCCGCACGAGCAGCCCACCGCCGTGTGCGCGTTGCCGCTGTATCACATCTTCGCCTTTACGGTGAACATGATGTTGAGCATGCGCACCGGGGGCAAGACGATTCTGATCCCCAACCCGCGCGACATCCCGGCTGTGCTCAAAGAGCTGTCCAAGCACACCTTCCACAGTTTCCCGGCGGTCAACACGCTGTTCAACGCGCTGGTTAACCACCCGCAGTTCGATACCGTCAACTGGCGCAATCTGCGGGTGTCGCTGGGTGGCGGCATGGCGGTGCAGGCGGCGGTGGCCAAAAAGTGGCTGGAGCGCACCGGCTGCCCGATCTGCGAGGGTTATGGCCTGTCCGAAACCAGCCCCTCGGCCTGCTGCAACCCGGTCACCTCCAAAGAGTTTTCGGGCACGATCGGCATGCCCATTCCCAGCACCGAGCTCAAGTGTGTGGACGACGAGGGCAACGAGGTGCCGCTCGGCACGCCGGGCGAAATCGCCATCCGTGGCCCGCAGGTAATGGCCGGCTACTGGCAGCGTCCGGATGAGACCGCCAAGGTCATGACGGCCGACGGGTGGTTCCTCACCGGTGACATCGGCGTGATGGACGAGCGCGGCTACTTCAAAATCGTGGACCGCAAGAAGGACATGATCCTGGTGTCCGGTTTCAACGTCTACCCCAACGAGGTGGAGGACGTGGTGGCGCAGTGCGAAGGCGTGCTGGAGTGCGCGGCGGTGGGTATTCCCGACGAGCACTCGGGCGAAGCGGTCAAGCTGGTGGTGGTGAAGAAAGATCCGGCGCTGACCGAGGCGCATATCCGCGAGTTTTGCGAGTCGCGGCTGACCGGCTACAAGCGGCCCAAGGTGATCGAGTTCCGCACCGAGTTGCCGAAGACGCCCGTGGGCAAGATTTTGCGGCGAGAATTGCGGGGTACGAAGTAACGCCACTCTTTCGGAGGCTGCCCCATGTCGCGTATCGCCGTCGTCAGTGCCGTGCACGAGGAGCTGTCGGAGATCCTGCAGCTGATGCCGGACGAGCACAAGGTGACGGTGGCGGGGCGCGACTTTTGGCAAGGCCACCTGCAAGGCCACGAGGTGGTGGCGGTGCTGTGTGGCATCGGCAAGGTGGCGGCGGCCACCACCGCCACCCTTCTGTGTGAGCGTTTCCACCCGCAGCACATCCTGTTCACCGGGGTGGCGGGGGGGCTGGCCTTTGGCGCCGAAGTGGGTGACGTGGTGGTGGGCATGCGCTACTTGCAGCACGACTTGAGTGCCGCGCCGCTGTTTCCGCCCTGGGAGGTGCCTGGCACGGGCAAACAGCACTTCGACGCCGACTTGGTGCTGGTGCAGGTGCTGGAAGAGGCGGCGCGCGACGCCGTCACCTGGTTGCCCAAGCTGGTGAGTGAGGAGACGCTGCGTGTGTTGGGCTTGCACCGCCCCACCGTGCACAAGGGGCTGATCATCAGCGGCGATCGTTTCATCACCAGCGCCGCCGAGTCGCAGGTCCTGCGCGAAGCCTTACCCGAAGCGCTGGCGGTGGACATGGAAAGCGCGGCGGTGGCGCAGGTGTGCTGGGATTTCGGCACGCCGTTTGCCGCCGTGCGCACCATCTCGGACCGCGCCGACGACGAGGCGCACGTGGATTTTCAGGCCTTTATACGTGACGTGGCGCGCCACTACAGCGCGCGCATCGTGCGCAAGGCGCTTAATTTGCTGTAAGTCGGCTCAGCAGACGGCTGAGTGCGCCGGGCAAGCACCGCCGGTGCAGTGGCGCATGCTCGCCGGATAACAGCGGCCAAGGCGGGCAGCACACTACCGTCTGTTGCCAGCAGCCGCCCTGGGCCGCCAGGCGGCGGTGCGCGCCGTTGGCGCCCGCAGCGCCAGGACGCACAACTAAGGAAGGTCTGCACAACCTGCTGCGCGAGCGCATCGCTGCGTTGCGCGGTGCTCGCTCGCTCGCCTAACTCATTGTGATGTCTCGGTCGCTGCGCTGCGTGCGCCTTGCGCTGCGCCCGCTCGCAACGGTCGTGCAGATCTTCCCTAACAGCCACGCACGGCGCTCGCATCACTTCAGCCAGCCGCGGCGGCGGAAGTACCAC
>NZ_DAISZC010000016.1:28721-32637 GCF_036824975.1 Tepidimonas sp. | reverse complement strand
CCACGCCCCCATTGCCGCCGACTTGCTGTGGACGCTCGTGTTCGCCGCCTGGCTGCTGCTGGCCGTGCTGCTGCGCGCCTGGCTGCTGTGGCGCCAGATGCGCCACGTGGCCCGCCATGCGCACCGTGTTCCGGCGCCGTTCGCGGGATGGGTGGATCCGGCGCAGCACCAGCGGGCGGCCCGCTACACGCTGGACAAGGCGCAGCTGACGCTGCTGGAGATGCTGTTCGGTAGCGCGGTGCTGGTGGCGTGGACGCTGTTGGGCGGGCTCGACGCGCTCAACCGCTTGCTGCTGGCGTGGCTGGGTGAAGGGTTGGCGCAGCAGGTGGCGCTGGTGGCGGCGTTTTTGGCCATCGGTGCGACGCTAGAACTGCCGTGGGCCTGGTGGCGCACCTTTCGCCTGGAGCAGCGCCACGGCTTCAACCGCACCACGCTGGCGCTGTGGGTGGCCGACGGCCTCAAGGGCGCGCTGGTGGCGGCTGTGCTTGGACTGCCCCTGCTGGCCGCGGTGCTGTGGCTGATGGAGCACGGCGGCGGCCTGTGGTGGCTGTGGGTGTGGGGCGTGTGGATGGGCTTTCAGGTGCTGCTGTTGCTGATCTTTCCGCGCGTCATCGCGCCGCTGTTCAACCGCTTCGAGCCGCTGCGCGACGAGGCGCTGCTGGCGCGGGTGCAGGCGCTGCTGCAGCGCTGCGGCTTTCGGGCCGAAGGGGTGTTCGTGGTGGATGGCAGCCGGCGCAGCGCACACGCCAACGCCTACTTCACCGGCATTGGGCCCACCAAGCGTGTGGTGCTGTTCGACACCCTGCTGCAGCACCTGACCCCGGAGCAGATCGAAGCGGTGCTGGCGCACGAATTGGGCCACGCGCGGCTGCGGCACATTCCGCGCCGGCTGGCGCTGCTGGCGGCCACCAGCGCCGCTGGCCTGGCGCTGCTGGCGTGGCTGGCCCAGCAGCCCTGGTTCTACCACGGCCTGGGCGTGACGCCACAACTGGCAGGGGGCAACGCCGCGCTGGCGCTGATCCTGTTCCTGCTGCTGGCCCCACTGGCCGGGGTGTGGCTGACGCCGCTGCTCAACGCCCTGTCGCGGCGCGATGAATTCGCGGCCGACACCTTTGCCAGCCAGCACGCCAGTGCCGCAGCGCTGGCGCAGGCCCTGCTGGCACTGCACCGCGACAACGCCAGCACGCTCACCCCCGATCCGCTGTACGTGCGCTTTCACTACTCCCATCCCCCGGCGGCGCAGCGGCTGGCCCGGCTGGGGCTGGCCGGAGATCCGACATGACGCGTGCGGCGCGCGCCGCCGGCGCGTCGCCCATCCTCCGCACAGGGCGAATCGTTGCCACGTATGGACGCCACGCCACAGTAGAGGATGACAGCGGTGCGCGGGTGCGCTGCCACCCGCGCGGCAAACGCCTGGACGCCGTGGTGGGCGACTGGGTAGACTGGTCGGCGGCTGGAGACGAGGGGGTGATCGAGCGGGTGCACGAGCGCCGCTGCGTGCTGTTCCGCCAGGATGCCGAACGCACCAAGACGCTGGCGGCCAACATCGACCAGGTGCTGGTGCTGCTGGCCGCGGAGCCAGTGTTTTCCGAAGCGCAGCTGGCGCGAGCCCTGATCGCGGCGCGCGCCGCCGGCGTGCCGGCACTGATCGCGCTGAACAAACGCGACGTACAACCCGCTTTCGACGCCGCGTGGGCACGCTTGGCGCCCTACCGGGCGATGGGCGAAGTGGTGCTGCCCCTGCAGTTGCGCGACGCGCACGACGACACGGGCTTGAGTGCGCTGCTCACCCGTTTGCATGACTGCGCTACGCTGGTCATGGGGCCGTCGGGTACTGGCAAAAGCACGCTGATCAACCGGTTGGTCCCCGAGGCGCAGGTGCAGACGCAAACCATCTCGCATGCGCTGGGCACTGGCCGCCACACCACCACGCGCAGCACCTGGTACTGGTTGGACGGCGATCGGCGCAGCGCCCTGATCGACTCGCCCGGCTTTCACGAATTCGGGCTGCACCACCTCGAGCCGGAGCAGCTGGCGGCTTTGATGCCGGACCTGCAACCGTTTCTGGGTCAATGCCGCTTTCACAACTGCACCCATCGGCAGGAGCCAGGCTGCGCGGTCCGCGCCGCCGTGGCCCCCGACGGGCGCATCACCCCGGGCCGCTGGCAGCTCTACGTTACGCTGTACGAGGAGTTGCGCGCGGCCCGGCGTTTTTGACGCCCATCTTTTGACGCCCATCGTCACCCACCCCCGGCGGCGACACCGCCAGCGGCGACCAGCGGCGAGAGCGCCTCACCTCAGAAAATACGGGCCAGCAGGCCGATGGCTAGCGCCATCAGCCACAGGACGACGCCCCGCCACACCAGCCCGACGGCACTGGCCAGGTGGGCCAATTGCGGCTCACGCAAATCGGTACCACGCAGCGGATCATCGGCGCCGCGCGCCAGCAAGCGCACCTGCAACGCCCCTTCAGCCACGGCCAGCAACAGCGTGTCGCTGGACTCACGCCAAGGGCCGGCATGCTGGCGCCAGCGCGCCAGCGCTTCCTCGAAATGCCCCACCATGGCAAACACCAGCACTGTCACGCGTGCCGCGGCGGCATCCAGCCAGTACCACGCTCGTTGCGCCAGCGCCGCCACGGCGGGGCTGACCACGGGCGACAGAGGCCCCGCCCCGCTCCAGCGCGCAGCCAAATTCGCCGCTTGGCGGTACGCCACGGCACCCGCCGGACCCAGCCCGAGCACCGCCCCGGCGACGAACCACACCAGCACCCCGAAGACGTGCCGCTGCGCCGACAACACCGCCTGCGCCAGCGTACGCCGCAGCAGCTCCTCACGCGGCCAGTCCACCACGGGCGTATTCAGCCAGTCGGCCAGCGCGGCGCGCGCACGCGCCTCGTCTGCCGACTCCAGCGCGGCCCGTACCGCGGTGAAGGGATGGCTAAACTGCCGAAATCCGAGCAGCAGGTAGAGCACCGCCAGGGTCCACGCAAACCCCAGCAGGCCGCTGGCGCGGTCCAGCCCCTGGTAGACCAACGCCGCCCCTAGCACCGGCGCGCCCCACGCCAGCCCCCACACCAGCACGCCCTGGGCACGGTGCCCGGCGTCGAGCTGGCGCTGCACCCAATCTGCCCAGCCGCGCGCCGGAGCAGCCAGCGCCGCCTCCGCACCGGGGCGGCGGGCCTGATCCAGCAACAGCGCAAACAGGACGGCGAAAAACGTCATGGGCGCATCATAGCGGCGGTGGCCGCCGACAAAAACCGGTACAGATTGCGCAGCATGGCAGCGGTTGCTCCCCAGATGAAGCGCTGCATGCCCCCATCGTCATAGGGCATCGACAACCAGTGACGGCGCGTGTGCGCCCACTGCACCTCATGGTGCCGGTGGTGGCGCGGGTCCATCAGAAACGCCAGTGGGACCTCGAACACATCGGCCACCTCGTGCGGATCGGGTTGCCACGGCCCCTGTGGCCACACCAGCCCCACCACGGGTGTGATGTCGAAGCCAGAGCCCGTGCGGTAGCGCGGCAGCGTTCCCAGCGCTTCCACCCAGGCGGGGGCCAGCCCCACCTCCTCCGCCGCTTCGCGCAGCGCACAGCGCACCGGATCACCGCCGTCGCGTGCATCCAGCTTGCCGCCCGGAAACGCCACCTGCGCGGCGTGCGTAGGCAGATGCGCGCTGCGCTCGGTCAACAACACCATCGGCTGTTCGCGCCACACGATGGGCACCAGCACCGCCGCCGGCCGCGGCGGCGCGTCCCCCCAAGGCGGCTCGGCGCGCCACTCAGGCTCCCACAGAGGCGGCTCGGCAAACCAGCGCCGCCACTGATCGGCGTTGAACTGCTGCACGGGTACTGGCGGCAGGTGCGCATCGCACGCCAACACCGGCACGCGACGGGGATCGAACGACGCGGGGAG
>NZ_DAISZC010000016.1:19760-28621 GCF_036824975.1 Tepidimonas sp. | reverse complement strand
GGTGCGCATCGCACGCCAACACCGGCACGCGACGGGGATCGAACGACGCGGGGAGAACGGGCGATTTCACAGCGCCAGATTCTGCCCTGCCTGCGCAGTCGGCGTCACCACGCGGGCGTCCGCGCCGCGACACGGGCGTGGATGCCGACCACTGGGGATAGGGAAAAAACCGAAATCCCAACGACACAACGCACGGCAACACGCGCGCCGACACCAAGTGGCACGAAACCCCAAAGTCAGCACGGCGCTGATCTGCCGCCCCAACGCGCAACGGCGCGGCCAGCGCTTCCTGGGCCAGCACAGCCAGCTCGCCGCGCATTCATGCGCAGCGCGCATAGCCGGATCGCCAACCGGCGTTGGACAGCCGCGCGCCGCCGCCGTAAGCTGCGCGTCACGTTTCACTAACTCCCTGTAGCCACATGACGCAACACCCTGTTTCTTCGACCATGCACACGTTGCCATCCTACCTCGACCCGCACCACCTCGGCCCCTGGGGTATCTTTCTGCAACAGGTCGATCGTGTCACCCCCTATCTGGGCAACCTCGCGCGCTGGGTCGAAACGCTCAAGCGCCCCAAGCGCATTCTCATCGTCGATGTCCCGATCCAGATGGACGATGGCACGGTGGCGCATTTCGAAGGCTACCGCGTACAGCACAACACCTCGCGCGGGCCCGGCAAGGGGGGCGTGCGCTTTCACCAGGACGTCACGCTGTCCGAGGTGATGGCGCTGGCGGCCTGGATGTCGATCAAAAATGCCGCCGTCAACGTGCCGTTCGGTGGCGCCAAGGGCGGCATCCGTGTCGATCCCCGACAGCTGTCGATGGGCGAGCTGGAGCGCCTGACGCGCCGCTACACCAGCGAAATTGGCATCATCATCGGCCCCACCAAGGACATCCCCGCGCCAGACGTCAACACCAACGAACGGGTCATGGCGTGGATGATGGACACCTACTCGATGAACATCGGCGAGACCGCCACCGGGGTGGTGACCGGCAAGCCCATCAGCCTGGGCGGCTCGCTGGGGCGGCACGAAGCCACCGGACGCGGTGTTTTCACCGTGGGAGCCGAGGCCGCGCGGCGCATCGGCCTGGACCTGGTGGGTGCGCGCGTGGCGGTGCAGGGCTTCGGTAACGTGGGCGGCATCGCCGCCAAGCTGTTCGCCGAAGCCGGTGCGCGCGTGGTGGCGGTGCAGGATCACGCCGGCTGCGTCTACCGCGAGGCGGGCCTGGACATCCCGGCCCTACTGGCGCACGCCAAGGCCCACGGTACTGTGGCCGGGTTCGCCGGGGCCGAGGCCATCGAGCGCGACCGGTTCTGGGACACGCCGTGCGACATCCTGATCCCCGCAGCGCTGGAGCAGCAGATCACGCACGACAATGCCCACCGCATCCAGGCCCGCCTCGTCATCGAAGGGGCCAACGGGCCGACCACGCCCGAGGCCGACGACATTCTCAACGAACGCCGCGTACTGGTGGTGCCCGACGTGATCGCCAACGCCGGGGGCGTCACCGTCAGCTACTTCGAATGGGTGCAGGACTTCTCCAGCTTCTTCTGGAGCGAGGAGGAAATCAATCAGCGCCTGGTAGCGGTGATGCGGGGGGCGCTGGACGGGGTATGGCAGGTGGCCAGCGACAAGGGCGTAACACTGCGCACCGCCACCTTCATCGTGGCGTGCGAGCGCATCCTGCGCGCACGCGACCTGCGCGGTCTTTACCCCTGAGGGCGGCGCCCTATTGCAGGGGTTCTTTGAGCAGGGGCGTGTCGGGCAATGGCAGCACCGGCACACCCTCCTCCAGCAGCGCCACGGCTTCCTGCGCGGTAGCGCGGCCCCGGATGCTGCGCGCGGGCACCTCGCCCCGGTGCATGGCGCGCGCCTCCTCGGCAAAGCGCTCGCCCACGTCATCGCTGTCGCGCACCAGCGCCCGCAGGGCGCGCAACAGGCGCGACTGCTCCTCGGGCGACAGCACCGGTGCGCGCACGCCTTCGGCGGGCGCGGGCGCCGCCGGCACCACCGTGCTGCGTGGGGTGTGCACGTACGGGGCGCTCAGCCGCTTGTCGATGGTATGGTCACCACAAACCGGGCATTCGATCAGGCCGGCCGCACGTTGCTGCAGGTAATCCTCTTCGCTGCCGAACCACCCCTCAAACACGTGCCCCTGTGCGCACGCCAAATCCAGTACCTTCATGCGCCCGCTCCCACGCCGGGCGTGCCCGGGGCGTCTCTGGTGGCCTGAGGGGGCGCGGGCATGTCGGCCCGGCCGTCGCTGGCGCCGGTTGCCCCCGCCGCTTTGTCCGTCGGCATGTCAGCTGTGTCGGCACCGTCGCCCAGCCACGCGACGGTGGTGCGCCACTGCAGCGGCCACGCCCCGGTGCTGACACGCTGCCACCACAGCAGTCCGGCCAGCGTCTTGCCGTCCGTGACGACCCCGTCACGGACGGCGGCGAGCAACGCCTCGGCGTCCACCACCAGCACGTCCAGGTGTTCGCCGTCGTCTAGCACGCGCGGGCCGGCCTGCAAACCGCGCGCAAACCAGATCTCGATGCATTCGTCAGCGTAACCGATGGCGGGGTGTAGCACGCCTGCACGCGCCCACTCGCGGGCGGTGTAGCCCGTTTCCTCGCGCAGTTCACGCACGGCACAAACAATCGCCGACTCCCCCGCATCGCGCTTTCCCGCGGGAAACTCGATCATCGCCTGCTGCACCGGATAGCGGTACTGCCGCTCGACGACAAGGCGGCCGTCGTCGAGGCAAGGGATCACCATCACGGCGCCCGGGTGGTGCAGATACTCGCGCCACGCCTGCCGCCCGTCGGGCAGGCGCACGCAGTCGCGCTGCAGGCGCAAAAAGTGCCCCTGCCACAGCGTGCTGCGTTCACACGCGGTCTCGGTCAGATGGGCGGGCTGCCGATCGGGCAGCAAGGCAGCGGCAGACATGGACGCACCCCTTGCTCGCCTTACCGCCGCAGCAGATAGCGCCCGACAAAGCCGGGAAACGCAAACGTCAGAAACATCGCGGCGGTGATCGCGTAAAACTCCCAGCCCTGTGGATAGCGCTGCCCCAGATGCTGCTCCAGCCCCACGGCCACCACGCCAACGACGCCATACCACAGCACCAGCTCCGCCAGCCGCCCCCACAGCGGCTTGACGCCGCCGCGGGCCCGCCACACCAGCAGCCAGCGATCGTTCAGAAACGGCAGATTGGCGGCGATCAGCGCCAACGCGATCACCGCGTACACAGCGGATTGCAAACTCATGCGCGCAGTCTAACCGGCCTCACAAAACCGCACGCACCGCCTGCACACACAACGTCATCAGCCCACCGGGCAGCAGGCCCAGCATCAGCACCAACGCGCCGTTGAGGGACAGCACCGCTCGCACCGCCACCGGTGCGGTAATCGTCGCCGTCTGTGTCGGCGCATCGAAGTACATGACCTTGACGACGCGCAGGTAATAAAACGCCCCCACCAGCGACGCCAGCACCGCAAACACGGCCAACCCCACATACAGCCCGCCACCGGCGGCCACCAGCGCCTGCAACACCGCCAGCTTGGCATAAAAACCGACCAGCGGTGGCACACCGGCCAGCGAGAACATGCACGCCGCCAGCACCCCCGCGTACAGCGGGCTGCGCTGGTTCAGCCCGGCAAAGTCGGCAATCTCCTCCGATTCGAAGCCGTCGCGCGCCAGCAGCAGCATCACGCCGAAGGTGGCCAGCGTGGTCAGCACGTAGGTGACGACGTAGAACATCGCCGCCGCCCACGCATCGCCCATGCCGCTGCGGTCTGCCTCCACCACGCCGCCCACCAGTGCCAGCAGCATAAAGCCCATCTGGGCAATGGTCGAAAACGCCAGCATGCGCTTGAGGTTGGTCTGCGCCACCGCAGCCAGGTTGCCGATCAGCAGCGATGCCACCGCCAGGAAGGCCAGCATCTGCTGCCATTCGACCGCTGCCGCAGGCAACCCTTCAGCCAGCAGGCGCACGAGGATGGCGAAGGCCGCCAGCTTGGGCGCGCCGCCGATCAGCAGCGTGATCGCCGTCGGTGCCCCATGATAGATGTCGGGCACCCACATATGGAAAGGCACCACCCCCAGCTTGAATGCCAGACCGGCAACCACGAACACCACGCCCAGCGTTAGCACCAGCGGCTGCTGTACGCCCCCCGCCACTGCCTGCGCCACTTCACGCACGCCGAGGCTGCCGGTGACCCCATAGATCAGCGACAGACCATAGAGCAGGAAGCCGCTGGCCAATGCACCCAGCACGAAATACTTCATCGCCGCCTCGGTGGCGCGCGCGTCGTCGCGCCGCAGCGCTACCAGCGCGTAGCTCGACAGCGTCAGCAGCTCCAACCCCAGATAGATCACCAGGAAGTGGTGCCCGGAGATCATCACGAACATGCCCAGCAGCGCAAACATCGACAGCGTGAACAGCTCGCCGCCGCGCAGCATGTCCCGCCCGGCCGCGTACGGACGCGCATACAGCAGCGTCACCATCAGCGCCACCGTCGCAAACAGCTTGAGCCACGCCCCCAGCGGATCGCTGACGATCATGCCGCCGAAACCGACCAAGGTCTGGCCACTGAGCGCCAGGTAACCCTCGAGCGCCGCTACCACTGCCAGTGTCAGCTGGGTCAGGCGAAACGTCGCGTCGCGCAGCGGGGTATCCACAAACAGGTCGTACAGGGCGATTACGCATGCCATGCCGAGCAGCAACAACTCGGGGGTGGCAGTGGCCCAGCTGACAGCATCAATCATGGGACGAACGCTTTCTCGGGTAAAAGAAATCCGGGGGCATCAGCCCAGCTTGGAAACCGATACCTGCTTGAGCAGTTGCTGCACCGCAGGGTCGATGGTGTCGGTAAACGGCTTAGGGTGGATACCGAAATACAGCACCATCAGGGCCAGCAACGCCAACACCAGGAACTCACGCGCATTGATGTCCTTGAGCGCCTTGACGTGCTCGTGCACCGGTGCGCCCAGATACACCCGCTTGAACATCCACAGCGAATACGCCGCGCCGAAGATGAGCGACGTGGCCGCGAGCAGCCCCACCCAGAAGTTGACTTTGACCGCCGCCAGGATCACCATCCACTCGCCAACGAAGCCGGCCGTCCCGGGCAGGCCGGCGTTGGCCATCACGAACAACAGCGCAAAGGCGCCGAACGCCGGCATGGTGTTGAGCACGCCGCCGTAGTCGCGGATCTCACGCGAGTGCACGCGGTCGTACAGCACGCCGATGCACAGGAACATCGCCGCCGAGACGAAGCCGTGCGCCAGCATTTGCACGATGCCGCCCGCCAGCCCAAGGTCGTTGAACACGAAAAAGCCCAGCGTCACGAACCCCATGTGCGCCACCGAGGAGTACGCCACCAGCTTCTTCATGTCTTGCTGCACCATGGCCACCAGGCCGACGTAGATCACTGCCACCAGCGACAGCGCGATCATCAGCGGCGCCCATTCGTGCGCGGCGTCGGGCGTAATCGGCAGCGAAAACCGCAGGAAGCCGTACGCTCCCAGCTTGAGCATGATCGCCGCCAGCACAGCCGAGCCGCCGGTGGGGGCCTCCACGTGCACGTCCGGCAACCAGGTGTGCACCGGCCACATCGGCACCTTCACCGCAAACGCCGCCAGGAAGGCAAAGAACAGCGCGCTCTGTGCAGTGGCCCCCAACGGCAGCCGGTGCCAATCGGCCAGCGCGAAGCTGCCACCCGAGGCGTTGTACAGGTAGATCAGCGCCACCAGCATCAGCAGCGAGCCCAGCAGCGTGTACAGGAAAAACTTAAACGCCGCATAGATGCGGTTCGGACCACCCCAGATACCGATGATGATGTACATCGGAATCAGCGTCGCCTCGAAGAAGATGTAGAACAGCATCGCGTCCAGCGACGCGAACACGCCAATCATTAGCCCGGACAAGATCAGGAACGCGCCCATGTACTGATTGACGCGCTCGGTAATCACTTCCCAGCCGGCGATCACAACGATGACGGTGATGAACGCCGTCAACACGATCAGCCACAGCGAAATGCCGTCAATGCCCAGGTGGTAGTGCACGTTGAAGCGCTCGATCCAAGGGGCTTTTTCGACGAACTGCATGGCCGCGCTACCGCCATCGAAGCCCGCCACCAGCGGCACGGTGACGGCCAGCCCCAGCAGCGCTCCCACCAGCGCGACCCAGCGCACGACGCGGACGTGCTCATCACGCCCCAGCGCCAGCAGCACGGCGCCTACGACGATCGGCGTCCAAATCGCCAGACTCAACAAACCCATGCTGTCGTTCTCCTTATTTGGCGAGCCAGACGAAGTAGGTCATCAAGGCCAGGACACCCGCAATCATCACAAACGCGTAGTGGTATAGATAGCCGGTCTGTACCCGCCGCACGATGCCGGCGACCGCCCCCACCAGCTTCCAGCTCAGGTTGACGATGCCAGCTTCGATGACGCCGCGATCGCCCCCCTTCCACAGACCGACGCCAATGGCACGCGCGGCGCGCGCGATGATGTGCTCGTTGATCCAGTCCATGTAGTACTTGTTTTCCAGCACCACGACGATGGGCCGCAGCGCCTGCGCGATGCGCCCGGGCATTTCGGGCCGCACCAGGTACAGGTACCACGCCGACAGCGCCCCGGCTGCCGCCAGATACAGCGGCGGGGCGCTGAAGGCGTGCAGCGCCATCGCCAGCGGGCCGTGGAAGATCTCGGCAAACTTCGCCATCGCCGGATGCTTGTCCGCGTGGACCTCGATCGAGGCGGCCAGGAAGTCCCCAAACAGCATCGGTCCGATCGTCAGGTATCCGATCACCACCGACGGCACGGCCAGCGCCAGCAGCGGCGCCGTCACCACCCACGGGGACTCGTGCGGCTTGCCGTCGCCATGGTCATCATGCCCCCCGTGATGGACGTGGTGCGCGTCCGGGTTCTGGTCGTAGCGTTCAGGGCCGTGAAAGACCAAGAAATACACGCGGAACGAATAGAACGCCGTGACGAAAACGCCAGCCAGCACGGCGAAGTAGGCAAAGCCCGACGCCGGCAGATTGCTGAAATGCACCGCCTCGATGATGGCGTCCTTGGAGTAAAAGCCCGAGAACAGCGGTGTGCCAATCAGCGCCAGCGTGCCGAGCAGGAACGTGAGCCACGTGATAGGCATGTAGCGGCGCAGCCCACCCATGTAGCGGATGTCCTGGTTGTGATGCATGCCAATGATCACCGACCCCGCCGCCAGGAACAGCAGCGCCTTGAAGAAGGCGTGCGTCATCAGGTGGAACACCGCCACCGAATAGGCCGACGCCCCCAGCGCCACCGTCATGTAGCCCAGCTGCGACAGCGTGGAGTACGCCACCACGCGCTTGATGTCGTTCTGGATGATGCCGAGAAAGCCCATAAAGAGCGCCGTGATGGCCCCGATCACGAGGATGAAGTTCAGCGCCGCATCCGACAACTCGTAGATCGGCGACATGCGCGCGACCATGAAGATACCGGCCGTGACCATCGTGGCGGCGTGGATCAGCGCCGAGATCGGTGTCGGGCCCTCCATCGAATCGGGCAGCCACACATGCAGCGGAAACTGCGCGCTCTTGCCCATGGCGCCGATGAATAGGCAGATACCGATCACGGTGACCAACATCGCCTCTTGACCAAAGACGTACCACGGGAACTCAATGGCGGCCAGCTCCGGTGCCTTGTCGAAGATCTCGTTGTAATTCAGCGTGCCGGTGTAGGCCGCCAGCAGCCCGATGCCCAGGATGAAGCCGAAGTCGCCCACCCGGTTGACCAAGAACGCCTTCATGTTGGCGAAGATGGCCGTGGGTTTGTTGAACCAGAAGCCAATCAGCAGGTACGACACCAGCCCCACCGCTTCCCAGCCAAAAAACAGCTGCAACAGGTTGTTGCTCATGACCAGCATGAGCATCGAAAACGTAAACAGCGAGATATAGGCGAAGAAGCGGTTGTAGCCCGGGTCGTCCTCCATGTAGCCGATGGTGTAGATGTGCACCATCAGCGACACGAAGGTGACCACGCACATCATCATCGCGGTCAGGCCGTCGACCAAGAAGCCGACCTCCATCTTCAGCCCGCCGATGACCATCCACTCGTAGAGGGTCTGATCGAAGTAGGCACCGTCGAGCGCGACCCGTTTGAGCGTGATCGCCGACAGGATAAAGGACACCAGCACGCCCAAAATGGTGAGACTGTGCGCCCAGCGGCGACCAATCCAGTTGCCACCCAGCTGGGTGCCCAGGATACCGGCCGCCGCCGCGCCCACCAGGGGCGCCAACGGCACGGCCAGCAGCATGCTTGCGGAAAGTGTCGTCATGGTAGGTGTCGCGTGGATTGCGAAGTGCGTCTCAGCCCTTGAGGGCGTCGAGCGTCTGGACGTCGATCGACGACTTATTGCGGAACAGCAGCACCAGAATCGCCAAGCCGATGGCCGACTCCGCCGCCGCTACGGTCAGGATGAAGAATACGAACACCTGCCCGTGCAGATCGCCCAGGTAGTGGGCGAAGGCCACAAAGTTGATGTTAACCGCCAGCAGCATCAGCTCGATGGCCATCAGCAGCACGATCAGGTTTTTGCGGTTGAGAAAAATCCCCACCACCGACAGCGCAAACAGGATTGCGCCCACCGCCAGAAAATGGCCAATCCCCAGGGTGCCCAGCGTATTCATGCCCGCTCCTCCTTGGCCGCTTCGGCCACGCGCGCGGGCGGCACGCTCAGCACCTGCAGCCGCTCACTGGCCTTGACGCGCACCTGCACGCCCGGATCGATGGTTTTGGTGTCCTTGCGGCCGCGCAGCGTCATTGCGATCGCCGCGATCATGCCCACCAGCAGGATGACCGCCGCCACCTGAATCGGGTACA
>NZ_DAISZC010000016.1:1327-19660 GCF_036824975.1 Tepidimonas sp. | reverse complement strand
ATCGCCGCGATCATGCCCACCAGCAGGATGACCGCCGCCACCTGAATCGGGTACAAGTAGTCGCGGTACAGCAACCGTCCCAGCTCGTAGGTGTTGCGGTGATCGGCGGCGTGCATGGCGCGCGTGGCCACACTGGCGTCGGCGGTGGCGGTCGGGAACCCGGCCCACAGCACCGCGATCAACTCCACGCTCACCACGGCACCCAGCACCAGCGCCAGCGGCAGGTGCTTCCAGAAGCCGGCCCGCATCGCATCCACATTGATGTCGAGCATCATGACCACGAACAGGAACAGCACCATCACCGCGCCCAGGTACACCAGCACCAGCGCGATACCCAAGAACTCGGCCTTCAGCAGCAGCCACAGGGCGGCTGCCTGCGAAAACGCCAGCATCAGATACAGCACCGCGTGCACCGGGTTGCGCGCGGTGATGACGCGCAGGCCCGCAAACAGCAGCACCGCCGAAAAGACATAGAAAAAGGCTGCAACGAAATCCATGATGTGCTCGTGCGCAGGCGGTGTCAGCGATATTTCGCGTCGGCCGCCTTGGCCGCCGCGATCTCCTTCTCGTAGCGATCACCGACGGCCAGCAGCATTTCCTTGGTGAAGTACAGATCGCCGCGTTTTTCGCCGTGGTACTCGAAGATGTGGGTCTCGACGATCGCATCCACCGGACAGGCTTCTTCGCAAAAGCCGCAGAAGATGCACTTGGTCAGGTCGATGTCGTAGCGCGTCGTGCGGCGCGTGCCATCCGCGCGTTCGGCCGACTCGATGGTGATGGCCATCGCGGGGCAGACCGCCTCGCACAGCTTGCAGGCGATACAGCGCTCCTCGCCATTGGGGTAGCGCCGCTGGGCGTGCAACCCACGAAAGCGCGGCGACAGCGGGGTCTTTTCCTCGGGATACTGCAGCGTCACCTTGCGGCGCAGCGCATAGCGCCCGGTCAGGGCCATGCCCTTGAACAACTCCAGCAGCAGAAAACTCTTGAAAAAATCTTTCAGCGAAAACGGGGCGACAGCGGTGGCGGACATCGTTTAGCCCTCCTTCACTTCCACGGATTCCACGGTGTTTGCATCACGGCGCCCACCAGCAGCAGCCACACCAGCGTCACCGGGATGAAGATCTTCCAGCCCAGACGCATGATCTGGTCGTAGCGGAAACGCGGGAACGTGGCGCGGATCCAGATGAACATCGAAACGACGACCGCGGTCTTCAACCCCAGCCAGACCCAGCCCGGGATGGCGTTGAAGAGGTCGCTGTCGATCGGCGGCGCCCAGCCACCGAGAAACATCAAGACCGCGAGGATGGACACCAGCCACATGCTGGCGTACTCCGCCAGGAAGAAGATGGCAAAGCCCATGCCCGAGTACTCGACCATGTGACCGGCGACGATCTCCGCCTCACCCTCCACCACGTCGAACGGGTGGCGGTTGGTTTCGGCCACTGCCGAAATCAGGTACACCATAAAAATAGGCAACAGCGGCAGCCAGTTCCACGACAGGAAGTTCAGCCCCATCTCGGCGGCCACGCCGCGCTGCTGCGAGGCGACGATGTCGGCCAGATTCAGGCTGCCGGCGGTCATCACCACCACCAGGAAGCAAAAGCCGATGGCGATTTCGTAACTCACCATCTGTGCCGAGGCCCGTAGCGCCCCCAAGAACGCGTACTTGGAGTTGGAAGCCCAGCCGGCGATGATCACGCCGTAGACCTCGATGGAGGTGATCGCCAGAATGACCAGCAGGCCGGCGTTGACGTTGGCCAGCACCACATCCGGCCCGAACGGCACCGCCGCCCAAGCCGCCAGCGCTGGCATGATGGCCATGATGGGCCCAAGGCGAAACAGGCCGCCGTTGGCCGCCGTCGGCCGGATCAGTTCCTTGGTGAGAAGCTTGAGCGCATCGGCAATCGGTTGCAGCAATCCAAAAGGTCCCACCCGGTTGGGCCCCAGGCGCACCTGCATGAAGCCCAGCAGTCGCCGCTCCCACCAGGTCAGATACGCCACCAGCAGCATCAGTGGCACCAGCAGCACCACGATCTTGAGCAGAATCCAGATCACCGGCCAGCCGGCCTGCGTCCACCACGCGGCCGTGCTCAGGTTCAGGCCTCCCTGGTACAGCGTGTCGATCATGCGCTCACTCCTTCAGCGACACGGGCACGGCCAGCACGCCCGTCGGCCGTGGCCTGCAGGGCCGGGGCACGCCGCACCAGTGGGTCAAGCTGGTAAATCGGCGCCACGCACGGCAGCGTGCTAGCCGGTGTCAAGTCGATCGCCGCTTGGCAGCGGTTGTCCAGCCGCTCGGCGGGCACGAAAGCGCCACTGACCACGCCGGGCAGGGCCCGCGCCAGCACCTCCTGCGAGGTGTTGTAGTCAAAACCGGGCAGCCCCAGCAGGTTGCCCAGCACGCGCAGCACCTTCCACGCCGGGCGCGTCTCGCCCAGCGGCTTGACCACGGCCTGAAACGACTGCAGGCGCCCTTCGGCGTTGACGAACGAACCCGATGTTTCGGTGAACGGGGCCACTGGCAGCAGCACATCGCTGATGTCGAGGTTGGTGCGGAACGGACTCAGCGTCACCACCATGTCGGCCTCGGCCAGCCCGGTCGCCGGCGCGGCAGTGTCCAGCCCCGGCTCCACGCCCAGCAACAGCGCCGCTTTCAGCGTCCCCGGCTGCAACATCTGGCTGGCGTTGAGGCCGCCGTCCCCGGGCAACGCGCCCACCAGCTGAGCCCCTACCGTGTTGGCAGCCTCGGTCAGCACACCCCAGCGCGCCCCACACTGCTGGGCAATCCACTGCGCCAGCGCCAGCAACGACGCCGCACGCTCATGGTGCGCGGCCGCGTTGCCCAGCAGCACGGCCTTGCGCTCGCCGCCCAGCAGTGACTGGGCGATCGCCCGCGCTGTGTCGTCGGCCGACACCCCTTCCAGCCCGACAGGAACCGACACGCCGCACGCCTGCGCCACCGCCACCGCCACCTGCGCCAGTGCCTGCACCCAGTCGCTAATGGGTGCAGCCAGCACGGTGTGCACGGGCATCGCCCAGTCGGGCGCGGCCTGCACCAGCGCCGACACCTGCCCCCCCTTGCGCACCGCCTGGCGGATGCGCTGTGCAAACAGCGGGTGGTCCTTGCGCAGGTTCGACCCCACCACCAGCACGCGATCCAGCGCGGACAGGTCTGCAATGGGCATCCCCAGCCAGCGGGCGGCACCCGCGGGCGCTGCGGTGTCGAAGGCGGCGGCGCGCAGCCGGTGGTCAATGTTGGGGCTCCCCAGGCCGCTCATCAGGGCGCGCGCCAACGCCAGCTCCTCGACCGTGGCGTGCGGGCTGGCCAGCAGGCCGATCGCCAACGCGCCATGCTGCTCGCGCACGCCTTTGAGGCCATTGGCCACGTACTCCAGTGCCGTCTGCCAGTCCACCGTTCGCCACTCACCGCCATGCTTGATCATCGGCTGCGTCAGGCGCTCGGCGCTGTTGAGCGCCTCGTAGCTGAAGCGATCGCGGTCGGCGATCCAGCACTCGTTGACCGCCTCGTTTTCCAGCGGCACGACACGCAGTACGCGGTCGCCCTTGACCTGCACAACCAAATTGGCCCCGGTGGAGTCGTGCGGGCTGATGCTCTTGCGGCGCGACAGCTCCCACGTGCGCGCCGCGTAGCGAAACGGCTTGCTGGTGAGTGCCCCCACTGGACACAGGTCGATCATGTTGCCCGACAGCTCCGAGTCCACCGTCTGGCCAACGAAGGTCTCGATCTCGGAGTGCTCGCCGCGGTGGCTCATGCCGAGTTCCATGACGCCGGCGATCTCCTGCCCGAAGCGCACGCACCGGGTGCAGTGGATGCAGCGGCTCATCTCCTCCATCGAGATCAGCGGCCCGACGTTTTTGTGAAAGACGACGCGCTTTTCTTCCTCGTAGCGCGAGCGCGTGCCGCCGTAGCCCACCGCCAGATCCTGCAGCTGGCACTCGCCGCCCTGGTCGCAGATCGGACAGTCCAACGGGTGGTTGATCAGCAAAAACTCCATCACGGCCTTTTGGGCCTTGATGGCTTTGTCGCTCTTGGTGCGCACCACCATGCCCATGGTCACCGGCGTGGCACAGGCCGGCATCGGCTTGGGCGCCTTCTCCACATCGACCAGGCACATGCGGCAGTTGGCCGCGATGGACAGCTTTTTGTGGTAGCAAAAGTGCGGGATATAGACCCCGGCCTTCTCGGCCGCATGCATGACCATGCTACCGGCGGGCACCTCGACCTTGCGGCCGTCGAGTTCGATTTCGACCATGGTGGGCTTTCCCTCAGACATACGCCGGAACCATGCAGGTCTTGTGTTCGACGTGGTATTCGAATTCGTGGCGGAAGTGCTTGATCATCCCCCGCACCGGCATCGCCGCCGCATCACCCAGCGCGCAGATGGTGCGCCCCATGATATTCTCGGCCACGTTGTCGAGCAGCTCGAGATCGCTCGGGCGCCCCTGGCCATTTTCGATGCGGTCCACCACGCGCCACAGCCAGCCCGTGCCTTCGCGACACGGCGTGCACTGACCGCAGGACTCGTGCATGTAGAAGTAGCTCAGCCGCTGCAGCGACTTGACCATGCAGCGGGTCTCATCCATCACGATGACCGCGCCCGACCCCAGCATCGAGCCAGCCTTGGCGATGCTGTCGTAGTCCATGGTCAGGTCCATCATGATCTCGGCGGGCAACACGGGCGCCGACGAGCCCCCCGGAATGACGGCCTTCAGCCGCCGCCCGCCGCGCACCCCACCGGCCAGTTCCAGCAACTTGGCAAACGGGGTGCCCATCGGGATTTCGTAGTTGCCGGGACGCTCGACGTCACCGCTGACGGAGAAAATCTTGGTACCCCCATTGTTGGGCTTGCCCACTTCCAGGTAGGCCTGCCCGCCGTGGCGAATGATCCACGGCACGGCGGCAAACGTTTCGGTGTTGTTGATGGTGGTGGGCTTACCGTACAAGCCGTAGCTGGCCGGAAACGGCGGCTTGAAGCGCGGCTGGCCCTTTTTGCCCTCCAGCGACTCCAGCAGTGCGGTCTCCTCACCGCAGATGTAGGCCCCGAAGCCGTGGTGCGCGTGCAGCTGAAAGCTGAAGCCGCTGCCCAGGATGTTATCGCCCAGGTACCCCGCCGCGCGTGCCTCCTCCAGCGCCTCCTGGAAGCGCTCATACACCTGGAAGATCTCGCCGTGGATGTAGTTGTAGCCGACGGAAATCCCCATCGCATACGCCGCAATCGCCATGCCCTCAATGACGATATGCGGGTTGTACATGAGGATGTCGCGGTCCTTACAGGTGCCGGGCTCACCCTCGTCGGAGTTGCAGACCAGATACTTCTGCCCCGGAAACTGGCGCGGCATGAAGCTCCACTTCAGGCCGGTGGGAAAGCCCGCGCCGCCACGACCGCGCAGCGCACTGGTCTTGACCTCGGCGATCACCTGATCCGGTGTCATCCCCTGGCCGCCATCTTGGCCCAGGATCTTGCGCAGCGCCTGGTAGCCACCACGCGCCTCATAGTCCTTCAAGCGCCAGTTGGTGCCGTCCAGCCCGGCGTAAATCTGCGGCTGGATGTGGCGACCGTGGAAGCAGGTTTGCACCCCGGTGGCCTGGAATTGCTGCAGCAGCGCGTTGACGTTCATGCCTGGCCCTCCTGCGCCGCGGCGCGCAATCCCTCAATGAGCTGATCAAGGCGCTCGGTAGTCATGAAGCTGCACATGTGCCGGTCGTTGACCAGCATCACCGGCGCGTCAGCACACGCCCCCACACATTCGCAAGACTGCAACGTAAACAGCCCGTCAGCCGTCGTCTGCCCCGGTTGCACCCCCAGCTTGTCGGCCAGATACTGCAGCGTCTTAGCGCCATCGCGCAGCTGGCACGGCAGGTTGGTGCAGACGTTGAGCTTGAAGCGCCCCACCGGCTGCTGGTTGTACATGTTGTAGAAGGTGGTCACCTCGTGCACGGCTATCGGTGCCATGCCCAGATAGTTCGCCACCGCCAACTCGGCGGCCGGACTCACCCAGCCATACTCCTGCTGCACGATGGCCAAACACGCCATGACCGCAGATTGACGTTGATCGGCCGGGTACTTGGCCACTTCGCGCGCAAAGCGCGCTAGCGTCGCCTCGGACAGCGCCAGCGGCTTCAGCGCGGGGGTCTCGGTGCTCATCGGTCGATTTCTCCAAACACGATGTCCAGGGTGCCGATGATGGCCACCGCATCGGCCAGCATGTGGCCGCGCGCCATCTCGTCCAGACAGGACAGGTGCGCAAAACCCGGCGCGCGGATCTTGAGGCGATACGGCTTGTTGGCGCCGTCGCTGACGATGTAGATGCCGAACTCGCCCTTGGGGTGCTCGACCGCGGCGTAGGCCTCCCCCTCAGGCACGTGAAAGCCCTCGGTGAACAGCTTGAAGTGATGGATGAGCGCCTCCATGTCGGCCTTCATCGCCTCGCGCTTCGGCGGCGCCACCTTGGTGTTGTCGGTAATCACGGGCCCGGGGTTGGCACGCAGCCAGTCCACGCACTGTTTGATGATGCGGTTGGACTGTCGCATCTCCTCCATGCGCACCAGATAGCGGTCGTAGGTGTCGCCGTTTTTGCCGACCGGAATGTCGAACTCGAGCCGGTCGTACACCTCGTAGGGCTGTTTCTTGCGCAGGTCCCACGGCACGCCCGAGCCGCGCAGCATCGGGCCGGTCATGCCCATCGCCAGCGCCTTCTCGGGCGGCACGACGCCGATGCCCACCGTGCGCTGCTTCCAGATGCGGTTGTCGGTCAGCAGCGTGTGGTATTCGTCTAGGTACTGCGGGAAGCGCTGCGTGAAGTCGTCGATGAAGTCCAGCAGCGAGCCTTGCCGGTTGCGGTTGAGCTCCTCCAGCGGGCGCGCACCCCGGATCTTGCCCGGCTGGTGCTGCGGCATGGTATCGGGCAAATCGCGGTAAACGCCGCCCGGGCGGAAATAGGCCGCGTGCATGCGCGCGCCCGACACCGCCTCGTACATGTCGAACAAGTCCTCGCGCTCGCGGAAGCAGTACAGCAAGATGGTGGAGCTGCCGCAGTCGTTGCCGTGCGAACCCAGCCACATCAGGTGATTGAGCAGCCGCGTGATCTCGGCGAACATGACGCGGATGTACTGCGCCCGGATCGGCACTTCGATGCCGAGCAGCTTCTCGATGGCCAGACAATAGGCGTGCTCGTTGCACATCATCGAGACGTAGTCCAGCCGGTCCATGTACGGCAGCGACTGGATATACGTCTTGTGCTCGGCAAGCTTCTCGGTGGCGCGGTGCAACAGCCCAATGTGGGGGTCGGCCCGCTGCACCACTTCGCCGTCGAGCTCCAGCACCAGGCGCAGCACGCCGTGCGCCGCCGGGTGCTGGGGCCCAAAGTTCAGGGTGTAGTTTTTGATCTCTGCCATGTCGATCTACCCCAGGGGACACCCGGTCAATGCAGCCCCCCGTAGCCGTCTTCGCGGATGATGCGCGGCGTGATTTCTCGCGGCTCGATGGACACCGGCTCGTAGACAACGCGCCGACGCTCGGGGTCGTAGCGCATCTCGACGTGGCCCGACAGCGGAAAGTCCTTGCGGAACGGATGCCCGATGAACCCATAGTCGGTGAGGATGCGGCGCAGGTCGGCGTGCCCCTCGAACACGATGCCGTACAGGTCGAAGGCCTCGCGCTCGTACCAGTTGGCCGACGGCCACAGGTCAGTGACGGTGTCGATGACCGGAAACTCGTCATCCGGGCAGAAGGTGCGCACCCGCACGCGCTGGTTCAGCGTCACCGACAGCAGGTGCACGACGACCGCAAAGCGCGACCCCTCCCAGGCGCCGTCGCGGTAGGTGGAGTAGTCCACGCCGCACAGATCGATCAGCTGCTCGAAACGGCAGCCGGGGGCGTCGCGCAGGGTACGCATGGCTTCGCGATACTGCCCCGCCTCGACCACCACGGTGACCTCGTCACGCTGCAGCTGCACGCTGCGCGCGCGCTGTCCCAGCGCCGCCTGCACCGCCTCGAACACGGCCTGCGGCGATGGGCGATGGGCCTGCCGGGCCAGCGCAGCCCAGTCAGTGGCGGACGTCGTCGCTGTCATCGAATACTCTCCTGGGGTTACCCGATCAACGCCGGTCAAACACGCGCAATGGTGTGGGTGCGCCGGATCTTGTGCTGCAGCTGGATGATGCCGTACAGCAGCGCTTCGGCCGTGGGCGGACAGCCGGGCACATAGACATCAACGGGCACGATACGGTCACAGCCCCGCACCACCGAATAGCTGTAGTGGTAATAGCCGCCGCCATTGGCGCACGAACCCATGCTGATCACCCAGCGTGGCTCGGCCATCTGATCGTAGACCTTGCGCAACGCCGGCGCCATTTTGTTGCACAGCGTGCCGGCCACGATCATCAGGTCGGACTGACGAGGACTGGCTCGGAACACCTCGGCACCGAAGCGCGCGATATCGTAGCGCGCGGTGGCCGCATGCATCATTTCGACTGCACAACACGCCAACCCAAACGTCATCGGCCACAGCGAACCGGTTTTGGCCCAGTTCACCACCGCGTCGTAGCTGGTGGTGAAGAACCCTTCCTTGAACACACCCTCGATCATCTGCGGCTCCCAGGTTGCATCGGTACCACGGCGCCGGGATCACTCCCAGTCCAGCGCGCCCTTCTTCCACTCGTAGGCAAAGCCCACCACCAGAATCGCCAGGAATATCACGCCGGCCCAAAAGCCAGTGGCGCCGATGTCGGCAAAGGCCACCGCCCACGGGATCAGGAAGGCAATTTCGAGATCGAACAGGATAAACAGGATGGCGACGAGGTAGTAGCGCACGTCGAACTTCATGCGTGCGTCCTCGAACGCCTCGAACCCACACTCGTAGGGGGAGTTCTTTTCCGGATCCGGCCGGTTGGGTCCGAGCACGTATCCAAATACCTGCGGGAGCACACCGACCGCCAAGCCAACGAGAATGAACAGAAAAACCGGCAAATACTGCTCGAGGCTCACGGTCTCCTCCGGGAAAAAGCGCCCTGCAGGCGCTCTTGGGTGTTTGATATTGGTGCCGACGGCGAGACTCGAACTCGCACAGCTTTCGCCACTACCCCCTCAAGATAGCGTGTCTACCAATTCCACCACGTCGGCAAGGGGCAGCCGTCGAGCGCTGGCGATGGCTGCACCGCGCCAGCAGCTAACCGTGTCTCGACGACTCCGCTATTGTAGCCGCAAAAAAACCCCGGCCGCAGTGCCGGGGGTCCTTGGTAGCAGAGTGCCTGTTTCGGGCCAGAGGGTGTGTCGCGCAGCAGGCCAGTCCGCTCCCTGCCGACGCGCAACGCCTTCAGCGTCCGGGAATCTGCGACGCCGGCGCTGGGTCGGCGGGCGGCGCACTGGGCACGGCAGACGACGCGGGCGCAGGCACGGCGGGCACCGTCTCCAGCACGCTGCTGCCACCGGCAGCCTGTGGACGCTGGTAGCCCAGGAAGGCCAGTGCCAGGGTCGAAGCCAGAAATACCGTGGCCAGCACCGCCGTGCTGCGCGACAGGAAATTGGCCCCCCCGGTGGCACCGAACAAGCTGGCCGAGGCACCACCACCAAACGCGGCTCCCGCGTCCGCCCCCTTGCCATGCTGCATCAACACCAGACCAATCATGGCCAGTGCCGACAGGACCTGGACGATCATCAGCAATGTGGACAACACCGTCATCTGTATCCCTTTCGAAGCCAAAAACGAATCACGGACCACGCGGCCCGCGGCGGTTCAGTCGGCAGCGGCGATGATGCGCAAAAACTCGTCGGCCTTGAGCGACGCCCCGCCAATCAGCCCGCCATCGATGTCGGGCTGGGCCAGCAGCGCCGCCGCATTGCCGGCGTTCATGCTACCGCCGTAGAGGATACGCACGCGCCGCTCGTTGGGCACGGCAGCGCGCAACTGCGCGCGCAGCACCGCGTGCACGGCCTGCGCTTGTTCCGGGGTGGCGGTGCGCCCGGTGCCAATGGCCCACACGGGCTCGTAGGCAACCACGATTTCGCTGACACAGTGCCCGACGACGTGGATCACGGCGGCCAACTGGCGCTTGACGATGAATTCGGTGTCGCCCTGGTCACGCTGGGCCTGCGTCTCGCCGACGCAGACGATGGGCGTAATGCCGGCGGCCAGTGCCCGCTGCGCCTTGCGTGCGACGACGTCGTCGGTTTCGCCGTGGTACTGGCGACGCTCCGAGTGTCCTACGATCACGTAGCGGCACCCAAAGTCGCGCAACATGGAAGCGCTCACCTCGCCGGTGTAGGCGCCCGCCTCGTGCGCCGACACATCCTGCGCCCCCCAGGCGATGGGACCACCCGCGCACGCCCCCTGCACCTGCGCCAGATAGGGAAACGGCACGCACACCGCCACATCAGCAGCAGGCTCGGCAGGCAGACCGGTACGCAACGCGCGCAGCAAGTCAGCGTTGCTGAGCAGGCTGCCGTTCATTTTCCAATTGCCGACAATCAGCTTGCGCATGGGTGCATTCCTCGTCAAACAGGTTGTCTTGCGGTGCCGCCCCTCAGCCAGGCAGCCGACTCCAGTCGATGATGAGCTTGCCGATGTGCCGGTTGGACTCCATCAGCGCATGCGCCTGGGCCGCTTCCTGCGGCGCAAACACCTGGTGAATAACGGGACGGATCGCCCCGCGCTCGATCAGCGGCCAGACGTGCCGCCGCAGTTCGCGGGCAATGGCGGCCTTGAACGCCACCGGACGTGGCCGCAGCGTGGAGCCCGTGATCGTCAGGCGCCGCCGCAGCACCAAGGCGGCGTCGAACGCCGCGTCGGTGCCACCCTGCACCGCGATGATCAGCAACCGGCCGTCTTCGGCCAGACACGACACTTCGCGCGCCACGTAGGCGCCAGCCACCATGTCCAGGATCACATCCACGCCACGCCCGTGGGTGAGGCGCTGCACCTCGGCCGCAAAATCCTGGCTGCGGTACAGGATTGCGGCCTCGGCCCCGAGCTGCAGGCAGGCCTCGGCCTTGTCGGCACCGCCCACCGTGACGAACACCCGCGCGCCGAACGCCCGCGCCAGCTGGATGGCCGTCACGCCGATGCCACTTGAGCCGCCTTGCACCAGCAGCGTCTCGCCGGCCTGCAGCCGGCCGCGGTCGAAGACGTTGCTCCAGACGGTAAAGAAGGTCTCCGGGATGCCCGCGGCCTCCACATCGCTCCACCCGCGTGGCACGGGCAGACACTGCCCAACCGGAGCCACGCAGTACTGCGCGTAGCCGCCGCCGGCCACCAACGCGCACACGTGGTCGCCGATGCGCAGCCCCGCAGCTTCCATCGCCTCCACGTCACCGCAGTCGATGACGCCCGCCACCTCCAGCCCGGGCAGATCGGACGCCCCCGCAGGCGGCGCATAGCGCCCCAGACGCTGCAACACGTCCGGGCGGTTGATCCCCGAGGCGCTGACCCGGATGCGCACCTCGCCCTCGCCCGGCTCGGGCACGGGGCGCTGCGTCAGGCGCAGCACCTGCGGCGCACCATACGCGCTGATTTCGATGGCCTGCATCTCACGCGCCATGGCTGAATCTCCGGAGGGCAGAAGCCGCAGCGGCGGGCTGCCTGCTCACTGCTGCTGTTGCTGCTGCGCCGCGACGTCACGCTCGGTCAGCGCCTTCATCGACAGCTTGATGCGGCCCTTGTCGTCGGTCTCGATGACCTTGACCTTCACCACCTGCCCTTCCTTGAGGAAGTCAGACACCTTCTCGATGCGCTGGTGCGCAATCTGGCTGATGTGCAGCAGGCCGTCCTTGCCGGGCAGGATGTTGACCAGTGCGCCGAAGTCCAGAATTTTGGTCACCGGCCCCTCGTAGACCTGGCCGACTTCGACCTCGGCGGTGATCTCCTCGATGCGGCGGCGGGCCTCGGCGGCGCGGTCCGCGTCAGTCGAGGCAATCGTGATGGTGCCGTCTTCGGCGATGTCGATGGTGGTACCGGTCTCCTCGGTGATAGCACGAATGGTTGCACCGCCCTTGCCGATCACGTCGCGGATCTTCTCCGGGTTGATCTTCATCGTGTACAGGCGCGGCGCATACACCGAGATGTCCTCGCGCGCGCCGGCAATGGCGGCCTGCATCTGCTGCAGGATATGCAGCCGCGCTTCCTTGGCCTGCGCCAGCGCCACCTGCATGATTTCCTTGGTGATGCCCTGGATCTTGATGTCCATCTGCAGGGCAGTCACGCCCTGCGTGGTGCCCGCCACCTTGAAGTCCATGTCACCCAGGTGATCTTCATCGCCCAGGATGTCGGTCAACACCGCAAACCGGTTGCCTTCCTTGATCAGGCCCATGGCGATGCCGGCCACGTGCGCCTTCATCGGCACCCCCGCGTCCATCAGCGCCAAGCAGCCGCCGCAGACGGTGGCCATCGACGACGAACCGTTGGACTCCGTGACCTCCGACACGACCCGGATGGTGTAGGGAAACTCGTCCTTGCTGGGCAAGCAGGCCACCAGCGCCCGCTTGGCCAGTCGGCCGTGGCCGATCTCGCGCCGCTTCGGTGCTCCCACCCGCCCCGTCTCGCCGGTGGCAAACGGGGGCATGTTGTAGTGCAGCATGAAGCGGTCCTGGTATTCACCGGACAACGCGTCGATGATCTGTGCATCGCGCTCGGTGCCAAGCGTCGCTATCACCAGTGCCTGCGTCTCGCCGCGCGTAAACAACGCCGAGCCGTGCGTGCGCGGCAGCACGCCGGTGCGGATCTCGATGGGACGCACGGTGCGCGTGTCGCGACCGTCGATGCGCGGCTCGCCCGCCAGGATCTGCTGGCGCACGATGCGCGATTCGATTTCGAACAACAGGCCGTCGACCTTGACCTCGTCGAACGCCACCCCAAGCTCAGTCAGCGCCGCTTTGACCTGTGCGTAGGCCTCGCGGCAGGCCTGCGTACGCGCCTGCTTGTTACGGATTTGGTAGGCGGCACGCAGCGGCGCCTCGCCCAGCTCGTTGACCTGCGCGATGAGCGCCTCATCGCGCGGCGGCGGCTGCCAGTCCCACGCGGGCTTGCCCGCCACCCGTACCAGTTCGTTGATGGCCTCGATGGCGCGCCGGCCCTGCTCGTGGCCGAACACCACCGCACCCAGCATGATCTCCTCGCTGAGCTGGTCAGCTTCAGACTCGACCATCAGCACCGCCGACTCGGTGCCCGCCACCACCAAATCCAGCCGCGAGTTGGCGCGCTCGGTCGGCCCCGGGTTGAGCACATACTCGCCGTTGACGTAGCCAACACGGGCCGCCCCGATGGGGCCGTTGAACGGGATGCCGCTGATGGCCAGCGCCGCGCTGGAGGCGATCAGCGCCGGGATGTCGGCGTCCACCTCCGGGTTGAGCGACAGCGTGTGCACGACGATCTGCACCTCGTTGAAGAAGCCGTCGGGAAACAACGGGCGGATCGGCCGGTCGATCAGGCGGCTGGTCAGCGTCTCGTACTCGCTGGGGCGGCCTTCGCGCTTGAAAAAGCTGCCGGGAATCTTGCCCGCCGCGTACGCCTTCTCAACGTAGTCCACCGTCAGCGGAAAAAAGTCTTGCCCCGGCTTGGGATCGGGACGCGCCACCACCGTGGCCAGCACGACGGTGCCGTCCATGTCCAACAGCACGGCACCGGTGGCCTGACGCGCGATCTCGCCGGTCTCCATCGTGACCGTGTGCCGACCCCACTGAAACGTTTGGGTGTGCTTCTGAAACAGACTCATGGGTTCTCCATCAACGACAGGGCCGCCCGCTCAGAACACGATGCCATTCCAGCACCCAACGCCCACGCCAGTGGGGTGTTGGAATGACACAGCTTCGCTCCGGGCCGGTCGGACCATGGTTTTCGACGATGCTGCATCGTCTATGATGCAACAAAAAAACACCCGGACCGCGCTGCGATCCTGGGCGTTGGACGGGTGCGCGACGCGCACCCGGTTGGGCGACCCCCACGGCTTACTTGCGCAAGCCCAGCTTCTGGATCAGCGCAACGTAGCGGTCGGCGTCCTTGCGCTTCAGATAGTCGAGCAGCTTGCGGCGGCGGCTGACCAGCTTCAGCAGACCACGACGGCCGTGGTGATCCTTCTTGTGGGTCTGGAAGTGCGGGGTCAACTCGTTGATGCGGGCAGTCAGCAGCGCCACCTGCACTTCGGGGCTGCCGGTGTCGTGGGCGCCGCGCGCGTGCTCGGCAATAACCTTGGCTTTGACTTCGGATGTGATCATGAAAGACCTCGACAGGGGGACATGCGATCCGCAGCAGCCAGTGCGCAGCTCTGCCCGACAGGACAGCCCACACCGCCGCCACGGACGTGACGCCTCCAGCACCACTTGGCGCTGAAGGGCTAGCATTCTATCATCATGGCCGCACCATACGGCAGGTGTGGGGCATCTCGGCCGCTTCGGGCTCGATGCGCTTGATCACCCGAAAGCCGTAGCCCGATCCCTCCACGTCGAATGGCACGCCGGGCGCACCCTGGCGATCCATCACGGCCACCATCAATGGCTGCTGAGCCTGATGATCGTCGGCGCGCATGCGCAAGCGCTGCCCAGCCAACGCCACATCAGCCCTCTCCAGCGCTTGCGCTATCGCATGCGCCCGGGGCAGTTCGCCCGCCTTGGCGCCTGGCGCGCGTGCCGCGCGCTCAATGGCCTGCGCCAGCGCCTCGATCATCAGCTGCATGCGCATGTGGATGTAGTCATCGGCCGGGTTGGGAAAGCGCTGCCGGAACGCCTGGTAAAATGCGCGTGCTGCTTCGCCCGGCGCGTTGGGAAACCAGTCGGCCACCGCCAGCACCTTGCCCACCCCAGCGTCACCGATGGCCGCCGGCGCCCCCAGCGCATTACCGTAGAACGTGTAGAACTTGCCATCGAAGCCACCTTCGCGCGCCGCGCGCACCAGCAGCGTCAAATCGTTGCCCCAGTTACCGGTGATAACGGCCTGCGCCCCACTGGCCTTGATCTTGGTGACGTAGGGCAGAAAATCCTTGATGCGCGCCATCGGGTGTAGCTCCTCACCGACAATGCGCACATCGGGCCGCTGCAGCGCCAGCTGGCGCCGCGCCTCGCGCAGCACCGCATGCCCGAAGCTGTAGTCCTGCCCGATCAGGTACACGTCGCGCACTTCGGTGTCGTCCTTGAGCACGCTCATCAGCGCCGCCATACGCATGTCGGCGTGCGCATCGAAGCGAAAATGCCAATAGCTGCAGCGCTCGTTAGTCAACACCGGATCGACAGCGGCATAGTTCAATAGCAGCACAGCGCGCTGCGGATCGCGGGCGTTGTGGCGGTTGATCGCCTCGATCAGGGAGGCCGCCACCGCCGAAGAATTGCCCTGCGCCACCAGCGTGATGCCATCGTCCAGCGCCGACTGCAGGGCCGACAGTGCCTCTTGCGCCTGCCCCTTGCTGTCGTAGCGCACGATCTGCAGCGGCCGCCGCTGCCCGCCCCCCAGATCGATACCGCCGCGCGCGTTGACACGCTCGGCCGCCCACACCAGGTTGCGAAACACCGCCTCGCCGGCGTTGCCCATCGGCCCCGACAACCCCTCGATCAGCGCCAGCCGCACCGGTTCATGGTCGCGCGCCCCCTGTGCCCACGCGGTCCCCCATCCGGCCGTCGCCACTGCGGCCATACCCACGAGCCAGCGCCGCCGGCTCCACAGCTGCTGCATGCGATCACTCATCTGTGCATTCGTCCTTGGTTCGTCGTTGGCCCAGCCAACGGGGCCAGGGCATCGTGCGCCCGTTCGCGATCCCGCCAGTCAGCGACCGCCAGGACGCGAAACACAACGGACGCCGTGCGCCCTCCCCGGATCGCCGGGCCGCCTGTCCTACGCCCCCGCCAACTGCAAAGGGCGCGCAGATTGTAGCGCGATCCGCCCTTGATAATTCATAATTACCGATGACCGCGCACTGCACTTATCTGCTGCCGCACCGGGCATCAAACCGCAGTGGCCCTCAACCGGGCTGAACCCCGCCATCGGCCGCCCCGGCCGGATCGATGGCGTGCAGCGACCAGCGCGGACGGACGTCGAACGCCCCGCCATCCCCTTGCGCCGGCCAGCCGCCTGCCTGCCAACGCATCGCGGCTGCCAGCGCGATCATGGCCCCGTTGTCGGTGCACAGCGCCAGCTCGGGGTAATGCACACGCCAACCTTCGCGCTGCGCACGCGCGTTGAGCTGGGCACGCAGCCGCGAATTGGCGCCTACCCCACCGGCTACCACCAGACGTGCCAGTCCGGTGGCGCGCATGGCCTGCCCGGCCTTGTGCGCCAGCACGTCTACGATGGCCGCTTCAGTCGCCGCTGCCAAGTCGGCGCGTCGTGCCTGCAGCTGCGGACCGAGCTTGCGCACCTGGGTCAGCACGGCGGTTTTTAGTCCCGCGAAGGAAAAATCCAGGTCACCGCTGTGCAACAGCGGCCGGGGCAGGGCAAACGCAGTCGGGTCGCCCTGCTGCGCCAGACGCGACAGCGCGGGACCACCGGGGTAGCCCAGCCCCAACAGTTTGGCCGACTTGTCAAACGCCTCACCCGCCGCGTCGTCGATCGTCTCCCCCAGCAGGGTGTAGCGCCCCACCCCGTCGACACGCATCAGCTGGGTGTGTCCACCCGAGACCAGCAGCGCCACGAACGGAAATTCCGGCGGGTCGGTGCTCAGAAACGGCGACAGCAGATGCCCCTCCAGATGGTGCACCCCGAGCGCAGGCACACCCAGCGCCATCGCCATGGCGCTGGCCACCCCAGCGCCCACGAGCAAGGCGCCGGCAAGACCGGGCCCACGCGTGTAGGCCACCGCGTCGATGGCGTGCAGCGTCACCCCGGCCTCGCTCAGCGCCGCCTCCGTCAGCGGCAGCACGCGCCGGATGTGGTCGCGACTGGCCAGCTCCGGCACCACGCCCCCATAGTCGTGATGCATGGTCACCTGGCTGTGTAGCGCCGCGCCGACCAGTTGCACCGTGCCGTCCGGACGCAGGTGCACCACCGCCACCCCAGTCTCATCACAGGACGATTCGATACCCAAAAACCACATGCTGGCGTGCAGTGTACCCGCGTGTGCGGACCCGTTTTCGCCGCAACGACCACACAAGCGCTTAGAATGTCCTGAACGCAACCACCCCGCGTCATCAGAACAGGCCGGTCACACGGCCTCGTCACCCCCAGTGCCATGGCCAACATAGCCATCCGCGCCGCCCATCCCATCGCCATCATTGGCGCTTCCGCTGGTGGGCTGGAGCCGCTGCGCGAGCTGCTGGCCGCAGTGCCGTAGTCGGCGCGGCTGTCGATCGTCTCGTGGCTCAGCATCTGGGCGGCCAGGAGCCGTCGTCGCTGGTGCACCTGCTGCAGTCCCTCACCCCGCTGAAAGTGCAGGCGGCGCGCGACGGGCAGGCGCTGCTGCCCGGCACCGTGCTGGTGGTGCCTCCTGGCCGCCATGCCGAGCTCGAAAACCTGCGGCTGCGCCTGCACGCGGTGCCTGCCGGCACCACGCCTGCACCCTCCATCGACCGTCTGCTGGCCAGCGCGGCCGGGGTGGCGGGGCGGGTGATCGGCATCATCCTGTCCGGCACGGGCCGGGACGGCGCTGTCGGCGCCCGCACGTTACGCGATGCTGGCGGCACCCTCTGGGCCGAGCGGCCGCAGGAGGCGCCGTTCGCGTCGATGCCGCAGGCCATCGTGTCGCGTGAACTGGCCGACCACGTGGACACCGCAGCCGCGCTCGGGCGCCGACTCGGTTCGCTGACGGCGGCGCGGCATGGCGGCCAGACACCCGACAGCACCATGGCGGGCGAGCGCGACGCACTGGCAGCGCTGATCACGCTGCTGGCCGAACACACGGGGCTCGATCTGCAGCAGTACCAGACGGCCACGCTGCGGCGCCCGTTTGAACGCATCCTGCGTCAGGAGGGGCTACCCAGCCTGGCGGCGCTGCTGCGCGCGGGCCAACAGCGGCCAGAGCTGCTGGGCACGCCGGCACAGTCGGCACCATCGGCGTGACCTCATGGCTGCGCGATCCCGGCGCCTTTGCGGCACTGCGGGCTGCGCTGCGCAAGCGCATCGCCGCGCGCGTGGCCACCACACTGCCGATCCGCGCCTGGTCGGTGGGTTGCTCGAGCGGCGAGGAGGCGTATGCACAGGCCATGCTGATCGATGATGTGCTGCGCAAGTTGGCCCGCAGCGGTGACTGCATGGCGCTGGGCACCGACGGCAACGCGCAGGCGATCGAGCAGGCCCGTGCCGGCTTGTTCGACCTGGAGGGTGCACAGGCCCTGCCGGCGGCTAGGCGCGAACGCTACTTCACCCGCATCGGGCAGATGCTGCGGGTGCAGCAGGAGGTGC
>NZ_DAISZC010000016.1:0-1227 GCF_036824975.1 Tepidimonas sp. | reverse complement strand
TGCGCGAGCTGCCCTTCCTGCGCATGGATCTGGTGGCGTGCCGCAACGTGCTCGTCTACCTGCTGGCGGCTGCCTAGGAGCAGGTGCCGGCGAAATTGCACTTCGCGCTACAGCCCGAAGGGTTGCTGCAGCTGGGACACACCGAAGGGTTGAGTGCACTCACGCGCGCGCTGTTTACCCCGGTAGCCAGCGCCGAGCATCTGTGGCGGCGGCGCGATATGGGTGTGCGCTTCCGGCGCGCGGTGCGCGTCAACGACACGGTGGCGCGCTTTGGCGGCGACGGGTTCGTCGTGCTGCTCGATGGCGCCGAGTCGCCGATGGTGGCCGAACGGGTGGCGGACACGCTGCTGCACGTCGCACGCCAGCCGGTGCAGCTCGGTGGCTCGGTGCACCACCTCAGCGCCAGCATCGGCATTGCCGCCTACCCCAACGATGGCGAGACGGTGGAGGAGCTGCTGCGCATGGCCGACACCGCCATGTCCACCGCCAAGAACGGCGGGCGCAACCGGCTGCGCTTTTACTCCCCGCACATGGAAAGCCGCGCGCGCCACCAGGCCGACATCAAGGCCGGCCTGGAGGAGGCGCTGGCGCAGTCGCACTTCGACTTGCGCTTCCAACCCTAGGTCACCTGGCCACAGCCGCGCGCGGTGGCGCTAGAAGCGCTGCTGCGGTGGCGCCATCCCAACCGTGGCCTGATCTCGCCGACTGAGTTCATCGGGGTGGCCGAGACCACCGGCCAGATCCGGCGCATCGGCGCCTAGGCGCTGCGTGAGGCCGGTCTGCGCGCGCAGGATGCGGCGCAGCGTTGGAGGCCGACTTGCCCATCGCGGTCAACCTGTCGGCGGCCCCGTTTGGCGACGGCGTGCTGGAGGCGTGGCTCAACGAGAGCCAGAATCTGCTGCCGCACCTGACGCTGGAGGTGACCGAATCCACCTGGATGAACGACAGCCCGGTGACGCAGCGCTGGCTGCAGCGCGTGTGCGCGGGGGGCGCCCGGATCGCCCTCGACGATTTCGGCACTGGTTACTCGAGCCTGGCCTATCGGTTGCGCGCGCCGGTGGACGAGCTCAAGATCGACAAGAGCTTCACCGACCACCTAGGCAGCGGCGGCCCAAGCGAGCGCATCGTCGCCGCGGTGTTGGATGTGGCGCAGGCGCTGCAGGCCGGCGTGGTGGTGGAGGGGGTGGAGAGCCGGCGCCAGCTCGACTTCCTGGGTGCGCAGGGCCC
>NZ_DAISZC010000104.1:0-3668 GCF_036824975.1 Tepidimonas sp. | reverse complement strand
GTCAGTGCGACGGCGAGCCGTCGGTGAACGCGGCAGCCCCGGGCTGCGCGGCACTGCGGGCGCACAGGCTCACATGCCCAGCGAGCGCAGCAGCTCGGCGGTGTCGTCATCGCCGTTGCCGCTTGGGGCGGTAGCCGACGAGGGCGTGGGGGTGGGGCTGGCGCTGCCCTGTGCCATCAGCGCATCCGGGTCGGGGGCGGCCTGGGGTTCGAAATCGGTCAGGCGCACGAATTCGGTGCGGTCGATGGCCAGCTCCAGGTAGAAGATGTGGTTGCGCGCGGTGTAGAAGGTCACGCGCCGTGCCTCGGGCTGGTCCAGGTGGGCGTCGACGCTGAGCATCACCTGCCGGTTGAGCACCACCATCTTGGGCTGGCTGTGCGAAATGTGGGTCTGCAGCTCGCGTCGGATTTTGCTGGTGAAGTCGCCCAGCGCCTGGTTGAGCAGTTCGCCCATCATGTTGGCCACCTCGTCGGAGGTGTAGGAGGTGGCCAGTTCATGCTCCGGCAGCCCCATTTGCTGCATGGCGCCGCGGTACAGCTCCATGGCGGCCTGGCCCGAAAAATTCAAGATCACCAGCCCAGAGAAGCCGCCGTCAAACAGCACAAAGCAGCCGATGTCGGGCTTGAGGCACGTCTTGTGGATGCGCTGCACCATGCCGGAGTAGGTGATGCCACTGCCGCTGGCGGCGTTGAGTACGCGCGCGACCGACTGGCACAGGCTCAGCAGCAGCTTGTCGGTGTCAAAAATCACGTCGTCGGTGGCGGTTGTGGTCATGCCAGCTCCTGTGGTCATCCCGTCAAGTCGTGTGTGCAGCCCCGGGCCGCGGCCGGCCGGGGACCTCGGGGTGGGCGGCCCATTGCGGCCAGGCAGGCGCTGTGCCCACGCGCAACCGGGCACCGGAGTGCCCGGCTGCACGGGTTACTGCGGCGCGCGCTGCAGCAGCATCGCGTCACCGTAGCTGAAGAAGCGGTAGCGTTGCGCGATGGCGTGCCGGTACAGGGCCATGACGTGATCGTAACCGGCAAACGCACTGACCAGCATCATCAGCGTGCTGCGCGGCAGGTGGAAGTTGGTGATCATCAAGTCCACCACCTGGAAGCGAAAGCCCGGGATGATGAACAGATCGGTCTCGCCTTCGGTGCGGCCGGTGGCCGCCCAGCTCTCCAGCGTGCGCACGGTGGTGGTGCCTACCGCCAGCACGCGCCCGCCGCTGCGGCGGGTCTGTGCCAGCGCTTGCAGGGTCTCGGCCGGGATGCGGTACCACTCGTGGTGCATGCGGTGTTGGCGCACGTCGCGCACCCGCACGGGCTGGAAAGTGCCCGCGCCTACGTGCAGGGTGACGCTGGCGCGCTGCACACCGCGAGCGTGCAGCGCCGCCAAGACGGCTTCGTCGAAGTGCAGTGCGGCGGTGGGCGCGGCCACCGCGCCGGGGTAGCGAGCGAAGATGGTTTGGTAGCGCCGCTCGTCTTCGGCGGTGTCGGCGTGTTCGATGTAAGGGGGCAGTGGCACGTGGCCATGGCGCGCCATCAGCGCGTAGGGGTCATCGGAAAAGCGCAGCCGAAACAGCGCACCGTCGGCGTCAGGCCAGCGCCCCAGCACGGTGGCGGTGAAGGCGGGCTGCCCGTGGGCGTCGGGCGCCATGTGCAGCACGGTGCCCGGCGCGGGTTTTTTGCTCACTTTCATGTGCGCCACCACGTCACCGTCGGCCAACACGCGCTCAACCAGCAGCTCTAGCCGCCCGCCGGTGGGCTTGTGACCGAACAGGCGCGCTTTGATGACCTGGGTGTCGTTGAACACCAGCAAGTCACCCGGAGCCAGCAGCGTGGGCAGATCGCGGAAGATGCGGTCGACGGGGGGCCACTGGCGTCCGTCCAGCAGGCGCGAGGCACTGCGCTGCGGCGCGGGGTGCTGGGCGATCAGCTCGGGCGGCAGGGCGAAGTCGAAATCATCAACGGTCAGGGGGCGCGTGCCGCGTGGGGCGGTGGCATCCAGGTCAGTGGGGGCGTGGGACATGGTACTTGAGGGCCGGACAGGCCCGTGCCAAGGGGTATCGGACGATGACAAGGGGGGCTGCGGGCGCGTGGGGCGCTCGCCGCAGCAAAGGGGGAGACCCGCGCCGCGCGCGGCCACCCCCGAGGCCTGCTGGCCAGACAGCACGGCCAAGGCAGGCCAACACTGTCATCTGGCGGATTGTCGCAGAAGGTATCATGGCCCAAACTGCAGCGGGAGAATACCGATGGCCTTGGTCGTGTTCAACCAAAAGGGCGGGGTTGGCAAGTCCACCATCGCGTGTAACCTGGCCGCCATCAGTGCCGCGCGCGGGCTGCGCACGGTGCTGATCGACCTGGATCCCCAGGGCAACGCCACGCGCTACCTGCTGGGCGGGCCGGCAGCCGATGGCCAGCCCACGGTGGCCGACTTTTACGATCAGACGCTCAGCTTTACGTTCCATCCGTTGCCCGCCGCGGACTTTGTCGTTCGCACGCCCTTTGCCGGGCTGGACGTGATGACGGCCAGCGAGCGGCTGCACGAATTGCAGCCCAAGCTGGAGTCGCGCCACAAGATCTACAAGCTGCGTGAAGCCGTGGCGCAGCTGGCGCAGACCTACGCGCACATCTACATCGACACCCCGCCGGCGCTGAACTTCTACACCCGCTCCGCGCTGATGGGTGCCAGTGGCTGTTTGATTCCGTTTGACTGCGACGACTTTTCGCGGCAGGCGCTGTACGGGCTGCTGGAGCACGTACAGGAGATCCGCGCCGACCACAACCCGGTGCTGGCCATCCGTGGTGTCGTGGTCAACCAGTTTCAGCCGCGCGCCCAGTTGCCGCAGCGTCTGGTGCAGGAGCTGCGTGACGAGGGGCTGCCGGTGCTGGAGCCGTATCTGCCGGCGTCGGTGATAGTGCGCGAATCGCACCAGCTGGCGCGCCCAATGATCCACCTGCAGCCGCGCCACAAGCTCACCCTGGCCCTCGTGGCGCTGCACGAGCGGCTGCACGCCAGCGGCTGATGGGCCGCGGTGGTCGGTCCGCGCCAGCCGCACGGCCGCAGGGACAGGCGCCAACCGCCGGCGGGGCGCACAGGCAGGCCCCCACCGGCCGCCGGCAACAAGGGTAGTGTTAGGCTGCCCGTGGTTCACGTGGGCAGACGCCACGGCGGGGGCGTTCGAGCGCCGGGTCGTTGGCCGCTTGGCGGGGCCCCTGTCTGCAGCGCACACCGTTCGGCCGGGCTGTAATAAGCTGATGACGTTTTATTCGTTGCGGTTTTGATCAGGCGGCGCTATCGTCCGCGTCCATGATTCCCACCGCCTGGCATGCCCCCGTCATCGCGCTGGTGCTAGCTGGTTTGTTCGTGGCCTTTGTGCGCGAGCGCATCAAGCCCGATATCGCCGCACTGGCCGCCGTCGCCCTGTTGTTGGCGTTGGGGGTGCTGACCCCCGCGCAGGTGCTGGGGGTGTTGGGCAACAGCGCTCCCTTCACGATCGCGTGTCTGTTCGTTATCAGCGCGGCGCTGAGCCGCACCGGTTGTGTGGACTGGCTGGGCGAGCGCCTGGCGCAGTGGGCCGGGCGCAGCGAGCGGCGGCTGCTGGCAGGGTTGTTGGCGCTGGGTCTTGGCGTGTCGCCATTCGTCAACAACACCCCGCTGGTGATGGTGATGATTCCGGTGGT
>NZ_DAISZC010000015.1:21452-34241 GCF_036824975.1 Tepidimonas sp. | reverse complement strand
CCCCAAACACCTCATCCATGATCTCCCGCACATGGTGCAGGTTCTCATCCGAAATCTGCACAAACACGCTCCCCGACTCGTGCAGCAGTTCCCGGGCTAGCAACAGCCGGTCGCGCAGATAAGTCAAGTAGGAGTGGATGCCCAGCTCCCAGGTATCCCGGAACGCCTTGATCATCTCGGGTTCCTGGGTCAGGTCCTCGTCCTTGCGGTCCTTGACATCGCGCTTGTTGACGAAGGGCTGGAAGTTGGAGCCGTACTTGATGCCGTAGGGCGGGTCGATGTAGATCATCTGCACCTTGCCGGCCATGCTCTCCTTCTGCAGCAGGCTGTTCATGACCAGCAGGGAGTCACCGGCAATCAGGCGGTTGGCCCAGCCCTTCTCGTGGCGGTAGAAGTCGATGGCGTCGCGCAGCGGCAGGTTCTCGAACGGCGCATCGAACAGGCCGGGCTGGAGGGCCTTGTCCATGCCCTTGCTCCTGCCTTCACCCTTCATCGTCTTGCGCACGGCCGACAAGATGCTGGCCGGGTCGATGCGCTCGTGCACATGGAGGCTGACGGTGTCCACCTCGAAGCTGGTGCGCTCGGCCTTGCCGGCCCAGTTGAGGTAGGGGCTTTGCAGCCGCTTCAGCTCCTCCAGCGCGGCCTTCATCTGCTGCGCGTCGCCGCTGGCCAGCGCATCGTCGATCAGCGCCTCGATACGGGCGCGCTGCGGGTCGAATTGCAGGGCGGGGTCGAGGTGCGGATCGTAGGCCCAGCGGGTCTTGCCGCTGTTCGGGTCGGTGGTGGGGGTAACCATTCCCACCTCGGGGTTGTTCACGCGCCGGTCGCTGTGGCGGTAGGAAAGGATTTGCGTGACCGGGTCCCGGGCTGCTCCCGGGGACGCGCCGCCCGCGGCAAAACGGTCTACCGACGGGACGTGCTGTCGAGCCGCCGCTGCAGCGGGTTGCGCCATCGGTGGGGCGTCAAGCGGGAACCCATCGGTGTCGCAAGTCGTGCGTGCACCCTCTACGCCCTCTGCCCCATCGGATCTGTGTGGTTGCGGGTGCGCGCGCCGCACCGAACCTCCGCGCCCCTGACCCTTGACCAGCACGCCGCGCGCGATCAGCGCCGCGTGCGCCTGCCAGTAGTCAGGCTCGCTAAGCGTCAGGCCCTGCGCCGACAGGCGCTGCTCGATTTGCCGCCGCAGTGCCGTGTTGCCCACCGCTGTCCCATCGGTCGGCACTAAGGACAACAGCCAATGCTCGATGATGGTTTGTATGTCGTTGGCGTGGGAGCGGGTGGTGTCGGTCACGCGGGGCCCTCCGTTGGTTTTCCCGGTTTTTAGGCGGGGATCGTAGCAGGGATGGTGCCGCCAACCAACGCTGTCTCGGGAACCCTGCCGTTAGCACTCGTTCTAAGAGAGTGCTAACATGATGACAGCAAACCGTTTCATGGTGAGGAGGTTGGACCCGATGGCTGCCACGTCTGTTGCCCTGACCCCGGTAAACGGCGGTGCGGTTGCGGCCCTGCCGGCTTGGTCGAGCTCGTCGCTGACGCTGCCGCCGCTGGGCAACCTCGATGCCTACATCAGCGCGGTCAACCGCATCCCGATGCTCAGCGCCGAAGAAGAGCGCGAATGCGCGCGGCGCTGGCAGCGCGAGCACGATCTGGAGGCGGCCGGACGGCTGGTGCTGTCGCACTTACGGCTGGTGGTGGCGATTTCGCGCCAGTATTTGGGCTATGGCCTGCCCCAAGCTGACCTGATCCAGGAAGGCAATGTGGGCCTGATGAAGGCGGTCAAGCGCTTCGACCCCGAGCAGGGCGTGCGCCTGGTCAGCTACGCGGTGCACTGGATCAAGGCCGAGATTCACGAGTTCATCCTGCGCAACTGGCGCATGGTCAAGATTGCCACCACCAAGGCGCAGCGCAAGCTGTTTTTCAATCTGCGCGCCCTCAAGCGCGGGCTGAAGGCCGGCGCCAGCGATGAGGAGGCGCTGCGCGAGCGGCTCAGCGAGGCCGAGATCGACGCCGTGGCGCGCGAGTTGAAGGTGCGGCGCGAAGATGTCGTCGAGATGGAGACGCGCATGGCCGGTGGCGACGTGGTGTTGGATCCGCTACCCACCGACGACGCCGACGAGGCCCACGGCCCCATCGCCTACCTGGCCGACCCACGTACCGAACCCACCGCGGTGCTGGAGGCGCGCGAGCGCGAGCGCCTGAGCTCCGAGGGCATCGAGTACGCACTGGCGCAGCTGGATGAGCGCTCGCGCCGCATCGTCACCGCGCGCTGGCTGCAGGTCAACGACGATGGCAGCGGCGGGGCCACGCTGCACGAGCTGGCAGCCGAATTCGGCGTCAGCGCCGAGCGCATCCGCCAGATCGAAGCGGCGGCGCTGAAGAAGCTGCGCAAGGCATTGGAGGCGTTTGCGCGCGCAGAGGGCCGCGACGGCTCCACCTCGGCAGCGCTGCCTGCAGCGACCTGAGCGCAGGCAGCCGGGATGCCGCCGACCCGGCGTTTGGCTGCGAGCAGGGGTGAGGGGTGGCTGCAGCAGCGTGTCGTGCGCCGCTCGTTCCCCGCGGTTTTGTCATTCTCCGCAGTACCGGTTGACCGCCACGGCAGACCGCAGCGGCTGCCGGGTGCTCAGTCTTCGCGCCGCAGGGCCGGAAACAAAATCACGTCGCGGATGCTGGGGCTGTCGGTCAGTAGCATGATGAGGCGATCGACGCCGACGCCGCACCCCCCAGCCGGCGGCATGCCGTACTCCAGTGCGCGGATGTAGTCGGCGTCGAAGTACATGGCCTCATCGTCGCCGGCGGCCTTGTTGGCCACTTGGGCGTGAAAGCGCGCGGCTTGATCCTCGGGGTCGTTCAGTTCCGAAAAGCCATTGGCCACCTCGCGGCCGGTGATGTAGAGTTCGAAGCGCTCGGTGATGCTGGGGTCGGTGTCGCTGGCGCGCGCCAGCGGCGAGATTTCGGTGGGGTGGTTGCAGATAAAGGTGGGCTGCCAGAGCTTGTCTTCCACCACTTCTTCGAAGTACAGCACCTGCAGGCCGGCCAAACTGCGGCTGTCCAGGCGCTCCTTGACGGGGTCCGCCCCCAGCCGCCGCAGTCGCTCGCGCAGCCACTCAGCGTCGTCCACGTGGGCGCCGGCGTCGGTGTGCTTCAAAATCGCTTCACGGATGGTCAGGCGCTCGAAGGGCGCCTCCAGATCGACGTCACGCCCTTGGTAGATGAGCCGACCATCACCACACACGGTACGCGCCACGTGCCGCAGCAGCTGCTCCGTAAACGCCATCAGGTCCACGTGGTTCCAGTACGCCGCGTAAAACTCCATCATCGTGAACTCGGGGTTGTGGCGGACGCTGATCCCCTCGTTGCGGAAATTGCGGTTGATTTCGAACACGCGCTCGAAACCGCCCACCAGCAGGCGCTTCAGGTACAGCTCCGGCGCGATGCGCAGGTACATGTCCTGCTCCAGCGCGTTGTGGTGGGTGACGAACGGCCGCGCGTTGGCCCCACCGGGAATGGGGTGCAGCATCGGCGTCTCCACCTCCAAAAAGCCATGTTGCACCATGAAGTCGCGCATGGCGGTGACAGCGGTGCTGCGCGCCACGAAGCGCTTGCGCGCCTGCACGTCGGTGATCAAATCCACATAGCGCTGGCGGTATTTGAGCTCCTGGTCGTGGATGCCGTGGAATTTGTCGGGCAGCGGGCGCAGACTCTTGACCACCAGGCGCAGGCGCTCGACCTTGACCGACAGCTCGCCGGTACGGGTCTTGAACACCGTGCCCTCGGCGTACAGGATGTCGCCCAGATCCCAGTGCTTGAAGGCCTCGTAGGTGGCATCCCCCAGCGCGTCCTTGGTCAGGTACAGCTGGATGCGCCCACCGGTGGGGCCAAACGAGGCGTCCTGCAGCGTGGCAAAACTGGCCTTGCCCATGACGCGCTTGAGCATCATGCGCCCGGCCACGCTAACGCGCGCCTGCAGCGGCTCCAGCAGCTCGTTGCTCAGGTGGCCGTATTCGGCGTGCAACGCCTCGGCGCTGTGCTGCGGCCGCACATCGTTCGGGAAAGCCGGGGCACCGCTGGCGCGCAGCGCAGCCAGTTTTTCGCGGCGCTCGGCCATCAGCTGGTTGTGGTCGAAGGGCGCCGCAGCAGGCACGGCAGCGGGAGAAGACTCAGTCATGGCATCACGCAAAAGACAACAGCGGGCCGCACGGCCAGCGCCGCCGCAAAGCCCGCTATTGTAGGCGGACGCCCTGCCGCGGCCGTCACGCCACTGCCGCTTCGCCCAGATACGCCGCGCGCACCTTCGGGTCGTCGAGCATGGCGCGCGCTTCGCCCGTCATCAGCATCTCGCCCGAGTCCATCACGTAGCCACGGTTGGCCACCTGCAGGGCACGGCGCGCGTTCTGCTCCACCAGCAGCACCGTCATGCCCTGCGCGTGCACGTCGCGCACCACCTCGAAGATCTTGTCCACCATGATGGGCGACAGCCCCATCGACGGCTCATCGAGCAACAGCAGCTTGGGCCGGCTCATGAGCGCGCGCGCCATGGCCAGCATCTGCTGCTCGCCGCCCGACATGGTGCCCGCCAGCTGGTCGCGGCGCTCCTTCAGGCGCGGAAACAGCTCGAACATGCGTTCGATGTCGCGCTGAATTTCAGCTTTGTCGGTGCGCACGTAGGCGCCCATGAGCAGGTTTTCGGTGATGGTCATGCGCGTGAAGACGCCACGGCCTTCCGGCACCATCGCCAAGCCGAGCTTGACCAGATCCCACGAGCCCATGCCGCGAATGTTGCGCCCGTCGTAGACGACGTCGCCCGCCTCGGCCACTAGCATGCCGGTAATGGCCTTCATTGTCGTGGTCTTGCCCGCGCCGTTGGCGCCGATGAGCGTCACCAGCTCGCCCTCGCGCACTTCCAGATCGACGCCCTTGACCGCCTTGATGCCACCGTAGGAGACCTTCAGGCCGCTGACTTTCAACAGGGTGTTTGCCATGCTCAGTGTCCTCCGGTGCCCAGGTAGGCTTCGATAACTTTGGGGTCGCGCTGCACTTCCGCCGGCGTGCCTTCGGCCAGCTGCTTGCCGTAGTCCAGCACCGTCACCCGGTCGCACAGCCCCATGACGAGCTTGACGTCGTGCTCGATGAGTAAGATGGTGCGCCCGTCGCGGCGGATGCGGTCGATGAGCTCGCGCAGTTGCACCTTTTCGGTCGCGTTCATGCCGGCGGCGGGTTCATCGAGCGCGATCAGCTTCGGGTCGGTGGCCAGCGCCCGCGCAATCTCCAACCGGCGCTGGTCGCCATACGACAGGGTGCGTGCCTTGTAGTCGGCGTACTTGGCAATGCCCACGTACTCCAGCAGCGCCATGGCGCGCTCGGCAATGGCGCGCTCCTCCTCGCGGAAGGCGCGGGTGCGCAAAATGGCACCCACCAGCCCCACGCGGGTGCGCACATGGCGCCCCACCATCACGTTTTCCAGCACCGTCATGTCGGCAAACAACCGGATGTTCTGGAAGGTGCGCGCGATGCCGGCCTTGGCCACCTCGTGCACCGCCGTCGGCGTGTAGGGCTTGCCCTCTAACTCGAAGGTGCCGCTGTCGGGGGTGTACAGGCCGGTGAGCACATTGAAAAACGTGGTCTTGCCAGCGCCGTTGGGGCCAATGAGCCCATAGACCTGGCCGCGCCGGATCTCGATGCCGACATCTGAGAGCGCCTGCAAACCGCCGAAACGCTTGGAGACGCCGCTGACTTTCAGAATGGTATCGGTCATGGCAGGGGCTCCTTACTTGCTCAGCGACTTGCCGTGTTCCGGCGCCGGCCACAGGCCGCGCGGCCGCAGCAGCATCACGGCGATCATGGCCAGCGCGATCAGCAGCTGGCGCAAGATCTCGGGCGCGAGCCGCCCATCGGTGAGGTGGTGCAAGGGGCCAGCCAGGTGACGCAGCAGCTCGGGAAGACCAGCCAGCAGCAGCGCGCCCAAAATGACCCCCGGGATGTGCCCCAGACCGCCCAGTACCACCATGGCGACGATCATCACCGACTCCATGAGGATGAACGACTCCGGGTAGACACCACGCATCAGCGACGCGAACAGCACCCCGGCGATGCCGCCGAACGTGGCGCTGGACCCAAACGCCGCCAGCTTGAGGTTGCGCGTGTTGATGCCCATGGCCTTGGCGGCGATTTCGTCTTCGCGAATCGCCATCCAGGCGCGGCCGATGCGCGAGTTGCCCATGCGGTAGGCCACGATCACCGTCAGCGTCACAAACAGCAGGATCAGGTAGTAGTACAGCGTCACCGACTCGAAGGTGTAGCTCCAGTCGCCCAGCCGCACCGTCAGGCGCTGCGCCATGTCGTGCCCGAACACGTTGACCGCGTCGACTCCGGAAATGCCCTTGGGGCCGTTGGTGATGTTGACCGGGCGGTCCAGATTGAGCATAAAGATGCGCACGATCTCACCAAACCCCAGCGTCACGATGGCCAGGTAGTCGCCGCGCAGCTTCAGCACCGGATAGCCCAGGATGAGCCCGGTGATGCCCGCCAGCAGCGCCGCCAGGAAGATGACGATCCAGAAGCTCAAGTGGATGCCGTTGGGAAACATCGCGGCAATCGCCGGGAAGTTGTCGGCCAGGTGGCTAGAGGCCAGCAGGCTGTAGAGGTACGCACCGACGGCGAAGAAGGCGATGAAGCCCAGGTCCAGCAGACCGGCAAAGCCCACCACGATGTTGAGGCCGACGGCCAGCATCACATACAGCAGCGCCACATCGACGATGCGCAGCCACGAGTTGCTGCCGGTGGCCTGCAGCAGCAGCGGCAACACCAGCAGGGCCAGCGCCGACGCCGCAAACACGATCAGTTTCGATTGTTGGGAAGAGGGTTTCATGACGACTCTCCTGCGGCGTGTGCATCAAGCCCGGTCGGCGACGCGCTCGCCCAGCAGGCCCGAGGGCCGCAGCGTCAACACGATAGCCAGCACGATGAAGGCGAAGATGTCGGAATACTGGCTGCCCAGGAAGCCGCCCGTCAGCGGCCCCAGATATCCGGCCCCAAGCGACTCGATCAGGCCCAGCGCGATGCCGCCCACCACCGCCCCGGCCAGGTTACCGATGCCGCCAAACACCGCGGCCACAAACGCCTTCAGACCCGGCATGAAGCCCATCGAGTGCTGCACGGTGCCGTAGTTGGACGCCCACATAATGCCGGCGATGGCCGCCAACATCGCCCCGATGACGAAGGTGGCGGAGATCACCACGTCGGGCTTGACGCCCATGAGGCCAGCAACGCGCGGGTTTTCGGCGGTGGCGCGCATCGCACGCCCCAGGTTGGTGCGGTTGACCAGGAACATCAGGCCGGCCAGCACCACCGCGGTGGTGGCCAGGATGGCGACCTGTGTCGGCGAGATCACCGCGCCGCCCAACTGGAACGGCTCGCTGGGCAGCAAGGTCGGATACGGCTTGGGCGCCGGCTTCCAGATGATCAGCGCCAGTGTCTGCAGCAAGATGCTCATGCCGATGGCGGTGATCAGCGGTGCCAGCCGTGGCGAGTTACGCAGGGGACGGTAGGCCAATTTCTCGATGGTGAAGTTGAGCACCGCGCACACCAGCATCGACACCAGCGTCACCAGGATCAACAGCGCCCAGCCCGGCATGCCGGGTGAGGCTTCCCGAATCTGCGTGATCAACATCCAGCTGGTCATCGCGCCGACCATCAACACATCGCCGTGAGCGAAGTTGATCAGCCCGATGATGCCGTACACCATGGTGTAGCCCAAGGCCACCAGGGCGTACATGCTACCCAGCACCAGACCATTGATGATCTGCTGTAGCAAGACATCCATGAACGTTCTCCGTTGTGAGGATCACCAGCCCGGTGGCTGCTGGCCGCTGGGCTAGCAAAAAACCCGCCGGCGCCGGCCTGGTCGGGCCTCGGGGCGGGTTCGGAAGTGCGCGGATTGTAGCCAAGCCCCCCGCGCGCTTCGGTTCGTGTTTGCCCTAGGGTAGCGGCACCAACCTCAGGGAAAACCCTGCAATTTCCGGGCCGCAGACCTGCCGCGGACAGTGTTATCAATGGAACTGCGGTTTCATTAGGATGTCTTATCGTCCTTTTCGGTGCGACGCTGCCGCGTCGCCTCGGCACTGCGGCGGCGCAGCTCGGCCAGCTTGTCGGCGATACGGATCTCCAGTCCGCGCGCCACCGGTTCATAAAAACGCGGCGGCGTGACGTCGTCCGGAAAATAACACTCGCCAGCAGCGAAGGCATCGGGCTCATCGTGCGCGTAGCGGTAGTCCTGCCCGTAGCCCAACACGCTCATCAGGCGGGTGGGCGCATTGCGCAGGTGCAGCGGCACCGCGCGGGTGCCGTCGCGCGCCACGAAGGCGCGCGCGGCCTTGTAGGCAGTGTAGACCGCGTTGCTCTTGGGGGCTACCGCCAAGTAAACCACCGCCTCGGCCAGCGCCAGCTCGCCCTCGGGGCTGCCCAGCCGCTCGTACACGTCGGCCGCGTCCAGCGCCAGCCGCAGCGCGCGCGGGTCGGCCAGCCCGATGTCTTCACTGGCCATGCGGATGAGGCGGCGCGCGATGTAGCGCGGGTCTGCGCCGCCGTCGAGCATGCGCACCAGCCAGTACAGCGCCGCATCCGGGTCGGAGCCGCGCACCGACTTGTGCAGGGCGCTGATGGTGTCGTAGAACTGCTCGCCGCCTTTGTCGAAGCGGCGCAGCCGCTCGCCCAGCGTTTGCAGCAGCCACGCTTCATCGATCGTCTGCCGCGCCTGCGCGCGCGCCGCCACGGCCAGCATCTCCAGCGTGTTGAGCAAGCGGCGCGCATCGCCATCGGCGTAGACCACCAGCCGCTGGCGCGCCGCGGGGTCCGGTGTCGGCATCTCACCCGTGGCCAGCGCACGGTCGATCAGCGCTTGTAGGTCGGCTTCCTCCAGCGGCCGCAGCACATAGACGGTCGCGCGCGACAGCAGGGCCGCGTTGACCTCGAAGCTCGGGTTTTCGGTGGTGGCGCCAACGAACGTAAACAGGCCGCTTTCCACGTGCGGCAGAAAGGCATCTTGCTGCGCTTTGTTGAAGCGGTGCACCTCGTCCACGAAGACGAGAGTGGGCTGCGCATGCAGCCCGGCGCGCGCCGCCTCGGCGCGCTCGACCGCCTCGCGAATGTCCTTCACGCCCGCCAACACTGCGCTGATGGCAATAAACTGAGCATCGAACGCCTGTGCCATCAGGCGTGCCAGCGTCGTCTTGCCCACCCCCGGCGGCCCCCACAGAATGCACGAATGGGGACGGCCCGACTCGAACGCCAGCCGCAACGGCATGCCGGGCCCGAGCAGGTGCCGCTGCCCGATGACCTCCTGCAGCGTGCGCGGCCGCAGCCGTTCGGCCAGCGGCACGTGCAGTTGCCCGGGGCCCGCCGGCGCGCGCGTCATGAACGCAGCACCTCTGCCCCGGGCGGCGGAGCGAAGCGAAAGTCGGCGGCGTCAAGCGGCGGGGTGCGTTGCAATGGCCCGAAGCGCAGCACAGACGTCTGGCCAAAGCCGTCCAGCATCTCCAGCGCCAGCAGCTCACCGGAGCGAAAACCAACGCGCACACGCTGCACCTGGGTGTCGGGCGTGCGCGGGGTCAGCTCCACCCACACCAGGCTTTCGCGCGGCTGGCCCTCGCGCAACTCGAACGCCTGCCGTACCGCGCGCAAGTCGGGTGCCGCCGCCAGCACCGAAGCCGGGGTCTGCGCCAGTGCAGCCGCCTGCGCGCGCGCAGTCACCTGGTTGAGCTCGGGGTCATACAGCCACAGCGTCTGTCCGTCGGCCACGATGAGCTGTTCGAACGGATGGGTGTAGTGAAAGCGAAAACGATCCGGTCGCAGGAAGGCGAATTCGCCCCGGCTGGTGCGCGTGCGCCCAGCATGGTCCCCAGCTCGCGGTGGCACCGTCACCGTCTGCGTGAAGGTGGCTCGCCCTTGCTGCACGTGGGCCAAAAAAGCCTGCAGCTCGCGCAGGCCATCGCCTTGGGCGCCTGCCACGGCAGGCCAGCCGCCCCAGGCAGCGGCTGCCAACGCAAAGAGTACGGTGCGACGGTCCATGTCCATGCCATGAATTGTGAAACAGAGCTCAGGGGGGCGGTTCCGAAGCGTCTGGGTACACTGGTGCGGCGCCCGGCGCACATGCCGCCACCGGGGCCGCCCTCGGTACCCGCCACAGGACGCCATCCACACTCATTCCGGACGGCTGCCCACCAAAATGTCACGCTGCCCACTGGCGGTGAGCGCGCTCACCAGGCCGGCCTTTTCCATATCCTCCAGCAGGCGCGCAGCGCGGTTGTAGCCAATCTTGAGCTTGCGCTGCACGTAGCTGATGCTGGCCTTGCGGTCCTGCAGCACGATGGCCACCGCCTGATCGTACAGCGGATCCTTTTCGCCACCTTCGCCGCCGCCACCGTCCAGCGCCCCCTCGAACCCCTCGCCAGCGGATGATTCGAGCACGTCGTCCAGGTAGTCCGGCTCGCCGTAACGCTCCTTCAGAAAGGCGACCACGCGGTGCACCTCGTCATCGCTGACAAAGGCGCCGTGCACGCGCGTGGGGAAGCCCGTCCCGGCGGGCAGGTACAGCATGTCGCCCATACCCAGCAGGGCTTCCGCACCCATCTGGTCGAGAATGGTGCGGCTGTCGATGCGACTGCTGACCTGAAAGCTGATGCGGGTGGGAATGTTGGCCTTGATCAGCCCGGTGATGACATCCACACTGGGGCGCTGGGTGGCCAGAATCAGGTGGATGCCGGCAGCGCGCGCCTTCTGCGCCAGGCGGGCGATCAACTCTTCGATCTTTTTGCCCACCACCATCATCAAGTCGGCCAGCTCGTCGATCACCACCACGATGTAGGGCAAGCGCTGCAGCGGCTCGGGCGACTCGGGCGTCAGACTAAACGGGTTGGGAATCGATTCGCCGCGCGCTGCCGCCTCGTCGATCTTGGCGTTGTAGCCGGCCAGATTGCGCACCCCCACCTTACTCATCAGGCGGTAGCGCTTTTCCATCTCGGCCACGCACCAGCTCAGACCGTTGGCGGCTTGCTTCATGTCGGTGACCACCGGCGCGATCAGGTGCGGAATGCCTTCGTAGACGCTGAGCTCCAGCATCTTGGGGTCGATCAGCAACAAGCGCACGTCCTTAGGCTCGGCCTTGTACAGCAGGCTCAGGATCATGGCGTTGATGCCGACGGACTTGCCCGAGCCGGTGGTGCCCGCCACCAGCAAGTGCGGCATCTTGGCCAGATCGGCCACCACCGGGTGCCCAGCGATGTCCTTGCCCAGCCCCAGCGTCAGCAGACTCTTGGCGTCGTGGTACACCTGCGAACCCAAAATTTCGCTAAGCTGAATGGTCTGTCGCCGCGCGTTGGGCAGCTCCAGCGCCATCAAGCTCTTGCCCGGAATGGTTTCGATGACGCGAATCGACACCAGCGACAGCGAGCGCGCCAGATCCTTGGCCAGGTTGACGATTTGCGAGCCTTTCACCCCTGTGGCCGGCTCGATTTCGTAGCGCGTAATGACCGGCCCCGGCTGCGCGGCCACCACCTGCACTTCGACGCCAAAGTCGGCCAGCTTTTTCTCGATCAGGCGGCTGGTCATCTCCAGCGTCTCCGGCGCCACGGTGGCTTGCTGGCGTGCCGGTGGGTCGAGCAGATCCAGCCGCGGCAAGGGCGACTCGCCGTCAGCAAACAGGGCCTGCTGACGCTCACGGCTGACGCGCTCACTGGATGCCACCTGGGTCACGGCGGGGGCGATCTGCAGCTTGCCTGCGGCGCGCGCGGGCACGTGCGACGCCGCCACGTCCTGCGCTGGTGCGGCTGCCGCAGCGGTGTGGGGCACAGCGCCATCAGCGACCTGATCGGCCGTCTCGGACGGCGCCACGCCAGCGGCACCGGCGGCGTCGGGCGCGGCCGTGCGCGCCGCAGCGGCGTGGCGCAGGGCCGCCTCCTGCCGGCTGCGCTCGCGCGCGGCCCGTTGGCCGATGCGCACGTCCTCCTCCACCTCGCGCTGTTGACGCCAGCGCTCGATCCCCTGCTCGATGGCCGCGCCGATGCGCTCGGCGACCTGCGCCCACGAAAACCGCAGCACGACGGCCAGCGCAACCGCCAGCACACCCAACAACACCAACACCGACCCGGTGCCGCCCAGCCAGCGCACCGCCCACGGGCCGATCCAGGCGCCCAGCACGCCGCCGGCGGTGCGTCCGGGCAACCACTCGTCCCAGCGTGTCAGACGGCTCCATTCGAGGGCGCTGCTGGCCAGCAACAGCGCGCACAGCGCCAGCGCGTAGCCGGCACCGCGAGCCGTCGGCGATCGCCACCAAGGCATGGCGACCGGTGCGGCCCCCGCCGGGGACGGCACCGGACGCAGCCAGCGCGCCAGCCCGCCCAGCCAGGCGCGGCCACCGGCCAGCAGCAGCCACCACACCGACGCCCCAAACAACGTGTAGCCGATGTCGGCCACCCAAGCACCCAGCCGCCCTGCCCAGTTGCGGTACCCTAGCCCCGTGCCCGAGGTGGACCAAGCGGGGTCGGCCGGGTCGTGACTCCAAAACGCCAGCAGCGCGAACCCCAGCAGCACCGCGCCCAGCAGCAGCAGCGCTTCGTGGACGAACCGGCGCAGGCCCCGTGCGGGCTGGCTCAGATCGCCATTGCTGGCGTTGACGGATCGACTCATCGGCATGGCATCTCGTGCGACGTGCAAAACACAAGCTTAACCCGAGCGCCGCCGCTGCCACAGCGCCCGCCGGGTGTGCGCACACCCCTGGTCGAGCGGGGCAAACGCCCA
>NZ_DAISZC010000015.1:4478-21352 GCF_036824975.1 Tepidimonas sp. | reverse complement strand
GCCACAGCGCCCGCCGGGTGTGCGCACACCCCTGGTCGAGCGGGGCAAACGCCCAGCCCAGCAGCAACAGCACGCCAGCCGCGTTGTGCGCACACCCCTGGTCGAGCGGGGCAAACGCCCACCTCGTACAATGCCTGGCATGACTGAGCACGCCCGCGTCCTGATCCTGGGTTCCGGCCCTGCCGGCTACACCGCCGCCATCTATGCGGCCCGCGCCAACCTCAAGCCGATGCTCATCACCGGGCTGGCGCAAGGCGGCCAGCTGATGACCACCACCGACGTCGACAACTGGCCCGGTGATGTGCACGGCGTGCAGGGCCCCGAGCTGATGCAGCGGCTGCAGCAGCACGCCGAGCGCTTTGCCACCCGCATCGTGTTCGACCACATCCACACCGCCGACCTATCACAGCGGCCCTTCACCCTTACCGGCGACAGCGGCACCTACACGTGCGATGCGCTCATTATCGCCACCGGTGCCTCGGCCAAATACCTGGGGCTGCCCTCCGAGCAGGCGTTCATGGGCAAAGGGGTCAGCGCCTGCGCCACCTGCGACGGCTTCTTCTACCGCGGGCAGGATGTCTGTGTGGTCGGCGGCGGCAACACCGCAGTGGAAGAAGCGCTGTATCTGTCTAACATCGCGCGCAAAGTCACCCTCATTCACCGCCGCGACACCTTCCGGGCTGAGGCCATCATGGTCGACAAGCTGATGGAAAAGGTGGCCGAGGGCAAAATCGAACTCAAGCTCTGGCACGTGCTCGACGAGGTGTTGGGCGACGCCTCGGGCGTGACCGGCGTGCGCGTGCGTCACGTGCACACCGGCGCTACCGAGGAGCTGCCCCTGCAAGGCGTCTTCATCGCCATCGGTCACAGCCCGAACACGCAGATCTTCCAAGGCCAGCTGGCTATGAAGGACGGTTACTTGGTCACACGCGCCGGCCAGGACGGCTTTGCCACCATGACCAGCGTGCCGGGGGTGTTTGCCGCCGGCGACGTGCAGGATCACGTCTACCGGCAGGCCATCACCAGCGCCGGCACCGGCTGCATGGCCGCGCTGGACGCGCAGCGGTTTTTGGAACAGCAGGCGGGCTGACGGCAGGGCCCGGCCCGGCCCGCCGACCACCCGGCGGCGCTGCAACAGCCGATCCCGCCGTCCTCCGGTTATAATGGCAGGCTTGTCGCTTGATGAACCACGCCGATCTCTGGGTCGGTCAGTGGCCATCGGGTGATTTGACGGGCCGTCCGCGAGCCGGAGCCGTCCACACGCCGTTGTCATCCCGGCAGTCTGACTGCCCCGCAGTGATTCGGCACTCCACGTGTGGCAGGCGGCGCAGCACAGGACGCGGACGAGGTGCGGCCCCGGTCATGCCGGGGCTGTGATGTTTTTCATGGAGTGGCCAACATGGCACGCGTGTGCGAAGTCACGGGCAAGAAGCCCATGGTGGGACATAACGTTTCCCACGCCAACAACAAGACCAAACGCCGGTTCCTGCCGAACCTGCAAACCCGCCGTTTCTGGGTCGAAAGCGAAAAGCGCTGGGTGCGCCTGCGTGTTTCGGGCGCTGCGCTGCGCCTCATCGACAAGGTGGGCATTGAGGCCGTACTCGCCGATCTGCGTGCCCGCGGTCAGGCTTGATCAGTTCTGAAAGGAGTCCCTCATGGCTGCCAAAGGCGGACGCGAAAAAATCAAGCTGGAGTCGACCGCGGGAACCGGTCACTTCTACACCACGACCAAAAACAAGAAGACGACACCGGACAAGCTGTCGTTCATGAAGTACGACCCGGTAGCGCGCAAGCACGTCGAGTACAAGGAAACGAAGCTCAAGTGAGCACCGTTGGCCGGCCACTGTGGCCGGTTTGCCGGTACGCCGTCATCAAAAAACCGCCGGTCGGCGGTTTTTTTGCGCCCATGTGGACCGCGGCGTTTTTCTAGACGACAAAAAACCGCCAGTGATACTGGCGGTTTTTTGGGTCGTCTCGGTATCAGGCGGCGGCCGGTACCAGACGGACCGCGCGCAGACGCTGCGCAAACTCCTGCAGGGCTTTGACGCCGCTGTGCTCCGCCCGCTGGATCCAGGCCTGCAGTTCACGCGCCATCTGCTCGCGTGTCAGCGCGGTGTTGGACCACAGCTGGCGCAGCTCCTCGCGCATCGCGTGCATCTTCGCCAGGCTGGGCGAGGCGTCCAGCAGACGCTGCAGCTGGGTGCGCACCCCTGCCGGCAGCCGGTCGTGGTCGCGGTGCAGCCAGCGACGCACCTGGCGCAGCAGCGACTCGTCACCGACGCGGGCACGCAGCGCGTCCCATTCGGCCTTCATCGCGGCACGCATGTCGCGCGCATAGCGCGCCATCAGCTCGTAGCGGTTGGCAATTACCGCCTCCAGGGTCTGCTCATCCGGCACCGGCTTGACGTCGCCAAAGGCCAGCTTGGGCGGCACCTTCTTCGGTTGCGCCAGCCCCAGCGCAGCCAGGGCACGAATGTACACCCACCCCAGGTCAAACTCGTACGGCTTGACGGAGAACTTGGCCGACGTCGGATAGGTGTGGTGGTTGTTGTGCAGCTCCTCGCCGCCGATGATCAACCCCCACGGCAAGACGTTGGTGCTGGCGTCGGGGGATTCGAAGTTGCGGTAACCCCAGTAGTGGCCGATGCCGTTGACGACGCCAGCGGCCCAGAAGGGGATCCAGATCATCTGCACCGCCCATACCGTCAGCCCGGCGGCGCCAAACAGCAGCACATCTATGATCAGCATTAGGCTGACGCCCAGGCGCGAGTGGCGGCTGTACAGGTGGCGCTCGATCCAGTCGTCTGGCGTGCCGTGCCCATAGCGGCGCAGAGTCTCGGCATTCTTCGCCTCCGCTCGGTAAAGCTCGGCCCCCTCCCAAAACACCTTGCGAATACCGAATACCTGCGGGCTGTGCGGGTCGCCCTCCTGCTCACACTTGGCGTGGTGCTTGCGGTGAATGGCCGCCCATTCCTTGGTGACCATACCGGTGGTCAGCCACAGCCAGAAGCGAAAAAAATGCGCCACCGCCGGGTGCAAGTCCAGTGCGCGGTGCGCTTGGTGGCGGTGCAAATACAGCGTGACGCTGACGATGGTGATGTGCGTCATCACCAGGGTGAACAAAACGATCTGCCACCACGAGGCTGCGCTCAGCCCCTGGGATAGAAAGTCGATGACCCACTTCCCGCCCGTTTCCCAATCCAACATGCCCATCCTTTACGAATTAACTCTCAATGCGCCGCTGCGCTGCGACACCGCCACGGCACGCGCCGCAACCGCCGCCCGCATAACGACATATCCACATTGTAGGGGAGTGTAGGGGAGCGACGCCCAACGCGTCAGTCCCCGAGGCACCGCGCGCCAACCGTTGGGCGCACCACAACCACCATCTGCCCATCGGTATCTGTTTTTTTGTACAGTATCGGGCATGGCCTGGGCCGAAGTACTGCACCCTGACGTCTGGCGCGCCGACCAGCTGGCCGCGCCCCCGACGCCGTGCGCACCAACCGGCTGGGCAGCGCTGGATGCCATGCTGCCTGGCGGCGGCTGGCCGCTGGGAGCGCTGGTCGAATGGGTGGTGCCCGCGCACACGCTGCCATGGCGACTGCTGCAACCCGCGCTGCAAACGGCCACGCAGCAGGGCCTGCTGGCGCTGATTGGCCTGCCGCTGGAGCCACAGCTGGCGGTGTGGGCGGCACACGGCATCGATCCGTCGCGCCTGGTGCGCGTGCAGCCCCATGACGATGCGCAGGGCTGCTGGGCCGCAGAGCAGGCACTGGCGTGCCCTCAGGTGACCCTGTGCTGGCTGCATTTGCACCAGCCCAGCGTGGCGGCGCTGCGGCGACTGCACCAGGCCGCAGCCCGGGCACGGTGCGATGCCACGCAGCCCGGCGCTTGGCCAGCACCGCTGGTGCTGTGCAGTGTCCCCGAAGCCACCGCCCTGTCGGCCACCCCAGCCCCCCTGCGGCTGCAGCTGCAAGGCAGCACGGCCGATGGCGTGACCATACGGGTGCGCAAACGGCGCGGGCCACCGCTGCCTGGCCCGGTGCACATCGCCGCCGCGCTGCCCTGGGCCGCGTGGGTGCGCGTTGCGCCCGCCCATGCGCGCTCTCGCTTGCGTCAGCGCTTGACTGCGGTACAGCCCGCAGCGGCCTGCCCACAAGCACCAACCGCTGCACCCCCGGGCTAAATCCCTCCACCAGCCATGACGACTGCCCTGCCACTGTGGATCGGCTGCCTGCCGGCACACACCGACGCTGCCCCCGGCCCCGACTGGCTGGCGCACTTTGCGCCCGCTGCCGCCCGCTGGCAAGACGGCTGGGTGCTGCGCATCGACGCCAGCGCCCGGCTGTTTGGCGGGCGCGCCGCGCTGTTGCGCCGTCTGTGGCTGACGGCACGCGCCCATGGCTGGCACCGCTTGGGCGCAGCGCCCACTGCACTGGCAGCACTGGCGCTGGCGCGCAGCACGCCGTGCAGCGGCGGATGGCGCTGCGCGCTAGGGCCCGACTGGATGGCGACCCTGGCTCCTCTGCCAACCACTGTGCTGGGAGCCGATCTGGCCGAAACCCTGCACGCTCTACACGCCGCCGGACTGCACACCCTGGGTGACCTGCAGCGCTGCCCCCGCCCGGCGCTGGCCGCGCGCGCCGATCCCCTCCTGCTGCAGCGGCTCGATGCGCTGTGGGGCACCGCACCGCTGCCCGCGGTGGCCTGGACACCGCAGCCCGTGTTCGACGCCACCTTGGAGCTGCCAGCGCCGGTCACCGACGCCGCGGCCATCGCTTTTGCCGCCCAGCGGCTGCTTGGCCAGCTGGTGACGTGGCTGCGCCAGCGTCGGCGCGGGGTGTTGCATTGGCGGCTGGCATGGTCAGCCACGGGTGGACTGGATCTGTATCACCACCAGCCCGTGCAAGACGCCAAGCGTCTGCTGCATCTGCTGCAAGCACGGCTGGCCGCGGTGCGCCTGGACGACGCTGTACTGACGTTGCGCCTGAGCACACGCCACACGGTGCCGTGGACGCCACCAGTGGCTTCGCTGCTGCCGGGGGCACCCGCTGCCGATGCGCTGGACGCGGATACGCTGCTGGAGCGGCTCAGCACCCGGCTGGGACCACAGCGGGTGCTGCGTGGCGTGCTGCGCGCCCATTGGGACCCGCAGCAGCGCCAGCGCTGGCATCCGGCATCGCCACCCGCAGAAGCCGACGCTCCGCCGGCCACCCTGCCCCGTGACCGGGCGGCACGGCAGCCCCGCCCGCGGGCAGCGGCCGCGTCGCGCCGGGCTGCATGGCCGCCACTGGACGCCGACACGGGGCGACACAGCGCCGCAGCGTCCGCGGCGCTGCCGGCCGACCTGCTGGCCGCCTCGCTGTGGGACCCCCCCTGGCGGCTGCCGTCGCCGCAGCTGCTGCCTCACGATGCCCATGGCCGCCCATGGCTGGACGGCGCGCCGCTGCGCTGCGTGCTCGGTCCGCAGCGCATCGCCACCGGCTGGTGGGAGGCAGCGGTGAACCTGCAATGCTGCGTCGCCTGCACGCCCGACGGACGTCTGTGGGCTGTGCAGCGCGACCCTGCCCGTTCTCGGCGCTGGACACTGATCGGGGCCTATTCATGACGGCAGCGCAGGTACCCGACCACAGCGCCGGGTGGCCGCGGGCTGCCGCGGCCACCCCTGCCAGCGCCGCGCGGCTGGCGAATGCGGCCATGCGCTGCGCCTTGCGCCGCGCGCCATGCCACCCCCCAACTCCGGCAGCCCTATGGGTCTGCAGCCACTACAGCTTTTTGCAGGCGGCCAGCAGCCCGGCCGAGCTGGTGCAGCGCGCGCAGGCGCTAGGCCTGGCGGCGTTGGGCCTGGCCGACGCCAACACCTTGGGCGGCGTGGTGCAGGCGCATCTGGCCGCCCGCAATTGCGGGCTGCCGCTGCTGGTGGGCAGCCACTGGCGGCTGCGCGCCCCCGCACTGCCCGGCGGCGGCTTTACGCTGGTGGCGTGGGCCGCTACGCGCAGCGGCTACGCCGCCATCAGCGGCTGGATCAGCGCGCTGCGCCAGCGCCACGGCGATGCCGCCTACCCGCCCCCGAGCGCCGATCCGCAACGGCTGCCGCTGCACGCCGACGCTCGCGACGTTCCCGCCCTACCTGGCTGCCTGCTGATGGCGGTGCCGTGGGCCTGGGCGCTGCCGCTGGCCGATCCCGCACGCTGGCAGCAGGCACTGGCGTGGCTGACGGGCTGGCTGCGCGAGCACGCTGCAGGCCGCGCCTGGCTAGGTGTCAGCGCCGACGGCGACTGGGGCGATGCCCTGTGGCAGCGCCTGCTGTGCGAGGCGGCCCGACGCGGCGGCGTGCCCGCAGTGGCCGCACCCCAGGTGCGGCTGCACGTCCCCGAAGCACAGCCGCTGCTGGACGTGATGACCGCCATCCGCCTGCAGCAGCCGCTGGCCGCCTGCGGGCTGGCTGTGAGCCGCCACGCCGACGCTTGCCTGTGGCCACGCTCGCGCTGGGCGCGGCGCTTTGCCCCCGAACTGCTGCGCGAAACCCGGCGCATCGCCGAGCGCTGCACTTTCCGACTCGACAGCCTGCGTTACGAATATCCGCGCGAAATCGTGCCCGCGGGTCTGCCGCCCAGCGCCCACCTGCGCCAGCTGGTGCAGGCCGGAGCTGCGCAGCGCTACCCGCACGGCGTGCCCGCCAGCGTGCAGGCCCAGCTGGAGCACGAGCTGGCGCTGATCACCGAGCTGCGCTACGAGCCGTACTTTCTGACCGTGTACGACGTGGTGCGCTTCGCACGCGAGCACGGCATCCTGTGCCAGGGCCGCGGCTCGGCCGCCAACTCCGCCGTGTGCTACTGCCTGGGCATCACCGAGGTCGATCCGGCCCAGCACGCGCTGCTGTTCGAGCGCTTCATCAGCCGTGCGCGCGCCGAGCCACCCGACATCGATGTCGATTTCGAGCACCACCGGCGCGAAGAGGTGATCCAGTATCTGTATGCCAAATATGGCCGGCAGCGCGCTGCACTGGCGGCTAGCCTGATCCGCTGGCGCGGCCGCAGCGCCGTGCGCGACGTGGGCAAAGCGCTGGGCTTTGTGCCGCAACAGGTGGACACCATGGCGCGTCAGTGCGGCCACCGCGACCCCGCTGAACTGGCCGATGAGGACTGGCGCGCCGCCGGTCTGGATCCCGCCACGCCCGCCGTGCAGCGCTGGCGCGCGCTGGCGCAGGCGCTGCTGGGGGCACCGCGCCACCGCTCGCAGCACACCGGCGGCTTTGTGCTGACGCGCGGGTCACTCACGCATACGGTACCCATCGTACCCGCCGCCATGCCCGGGCGCACCGTCATCGAATGGGACAAGGACGACATCGACGCCCTGGGCCTGCTGAAGGTGGACGTGCTGGCGCTGGGCATGCTGACCGCGCTGCGCCATGCGCTGGCGCTGGCCAGCCAGCGCCGGGGCCGCCCCCTGACACTGGCCGACATCCCGCGCGACGACCCCGCCACCTTGGCCATGATTCAGCGTGCCGACACCGTCGGCGTTTTTCAAATCGAAAGCCGCGCCCAGATGAGCATGCTGCCGCGCCTGCAGCCGGCATGCTTTTATGACCTGGTGGTGCAGGTGGCGATCGTGCGCCCGGGGCCCATTCAGGGCGGCATGGTGCATCCCTATCTGGCCGCGCGCGAGCGCGCGCGCCGCGGCGAGCCGGTCGTCTTGCCACGGCCCGAGCTGGCCCCCGCGCTGCAGCGCACACTGGGGGTGCCCATTTTTCAGGAACAGGTGATGCAGATCGCCATGCTGGCGGCCGGCTTCAGCGCCGAGGAAGCCGACGCGCTGCGGCGCAGCATGGGCGCGTGGCGCCGGCGCGGTGAACTGCAACGCTTCGAGCAGCGGCTGCTGCAGGGCATGGCCGAGCGCGGCTACGACCCCGACTTCGCGCAGGCCATCGTGCGCCAGATTCGCGGCTTTGGCAGCTACGGCTTTCCAGAAAGCCACGCCGCCAGCTTCGCCCTGCTCGCCTACGCCAGCGCCTGGCTCAAATGTCACGAACCCGAAGCGTTTCTGGCTGCCTTGCTCAACGCCCAGCCGATGGGCTTTTACGCCCCGGCGCAGTTGGTGGCCGATGCACGCCGCCATGGTGTGGTGGTGCTGCCGCCGGACGTCACCCGCAGCGACTGGGACTGCACGCTGCAGCCTGTTGCCGGCGATGCCACTGGCGCCGCGGACAATACCCCGGCGTGCGGCGCGCCGCGGCCAGCGGTGCGTTTGGGCTTGCGTCTGGTGCACGGACTGGGCGAAGCGACGGCGCGGCGCATCGTGGCTGCGCGGCAGTGCTGCCCGTTCAGCAGCCTGGACGACCTGGCTGTGCGCGCCCGGCTCGATCGCACCCATCTGCACGCGCTGGCCCAGGCCGATGCGCTGCGTGCCTTGGCCGGGCACCGGCGCGCCCAATGGTGGCACGTCAGCGCCTGGCAGCCGCCTACGGCCTTGCAGGCCGGCGCACAGCCTCAAGACACTGCCGATACTGCCCTGATCAAGCGCACCCGCACCAACGAGCACAGCGCCCCCTCGCCACAGGTCACGATGGGGCCGAAGCCGCTGGCCGACAACCGCCCCCCAACCACCCCCGCACCGGACCTGCCCGCCGACGGCGCGTGCCCCCAATCACCGACAGCGGCCCACGTCACTGAAGAATGGACCCCCGCCCCAGCCCCGCTGGCCGAAGCCGTGTGGCACGACTACGCCGGCCTGGGGCTGAGCTTGCGCGCGCACCCGCTGGCGCTGCTGCGGCCGCACCTGCCACGCGGGCCGTGGCTGCGCAGCGACGCCCTGCGCGCGCAACCGCACGGCCGCCTGTTGGGCACCTGTGGCCTGGTGATTGCCCGCCAGCGACCCGCGACCGCCAATGGCGTGCTGTTCCTGACGCTGGAGGACGAAGCTGGCTGTGTGCCCGTCATCGTCTGGCCAACGGTACAAACCCGCTTTGCGCAGGCGCTGCGGCACGGCCAGCTGCTGGCCATCCGCGGCCAGTGGCAGCGCCAGGGCGACGGAGCCAACGCTGTCTGCCACCTGATCGCCGGGCATGTGCTCGACCTCAGCGCACAGCTCGCGCACCTGCGCACCGCCAGCCGCGACTTTCGCTGACCGCCACACCCACGCCATGGCGCTGACTCACTCGCGCGGCGGGTCGCTGCGGCACGCCATGCGCTGCCCCGCCAGGTGCGCGTCGCCATGGGGCGACACCTTCTGCGGCAGGCCACTGAAGCGGCCCCCAATGGCCAGTGGCACAACGCCGCACCCGGCGCACCGCCACCACACGGATCACGGCTGCACTACAGCCACCCGTGCGGACGCAACAGCCCCACCACCACCCCTTCGATGACCAGGTCCTCGCCGGGTTGCACGACGATATCAGGCACGTCCGGGTTGGCAGCCTGCAGCCGCCAGCCGCGCCCGTGGCGCTGCAGCCGCTTGACCGTCACCTCCTCGCCCAAGCGGGCCACCACCACCTGCCCCGGCCGCGCCTCGCGCACCGCCTGCACCGCCACCAGGTCGCCATCCAGGATCCCGGCGTCCCGCATCGACCAGCCGCGCACACGCAACAGGTAGTCTGGCCGACGCGCGAACCAACGCGGGTCGGCCACGTAGACCGCCTCCACGTGTGCCTGCGCCAGCATCGGCGAACCGGCGGCCACGCGCCCGATCAGCGGCAGGCGCAAACCGTCCGCCGACGCCCGCTGCGCCCCTTGCGCCGACACCGCATCACCGCCACCGCGCGGCGCCACGCGGCCCCCGCCGCGCGCGCCTTGCGGCGCGGTCGTTCTGGGCTGCCCGTGGGCTGAGGCGCGTGGGGCTGCGTCGGCGGCGGCCCCACCAGCGGCCCCGGCGCCCGGTGCCTCCGCGTCAAGCGGGACGCGGTTTACGCCGTCCGCCCCCCGCGACGCCCCGGCCGCCGCAACCAGCAGCCGGATGCCGCGCGCGCTGCCCGGCAATAATTCCAGCATGCCTTTGCGCGCCAGCGCCAGCAGGTGCGCCTGCGCCGCATTGGGCGAACGAAACCCGAAGGTCGCGGCAATCTCGGCGCGCGTCGGCGGCAGGCCGCGTTCCTGCAGCGCACGCCCGATAAACGCCAGGATCTCGCGCTGGCGCGGGGTTAGCATCGCGGCGGCAGACTCGGCGGCAGTTGGGCGGCGCTCGTCCATGCCCTCAACTGTAGCGGTAAACGCTTGCCCTGCCGTCGCCCGAGCTGACGGGACTGACCGCCCGCACCCCGCTGCCGCGCACGGCGGTGGCCGATCACCGCGCGGCAAAGCGCGCAACCGCTGCGCACGGCGCAACGTCAGTCCGAGGCGGGAGCAGCACCCTCCGACTGCGGGGCTGGCGGCGCTGTGTTCGGCGCCAGCCCGGGCACGCGCCCACGCCGCGGGCGGGAGGCACGCGCGGCGGCCCGCTGGGCCTCGGCGGCCTGCGCGGTCTGCAGCCAGGCCGCAAAGCGCTGCGGCGTCTCCAGTGTGATGCGCCCCAGTGCCCCGCTGCGAAAGTCGGCCAGCACGGCCTCGCCGGCCTTGTGTCCGTCGATGCGTCCACCCGGCAGCAGCGCCCCCCGCCTGCGCCCGATTGCCTGCAGCAGCGCATCGGCCGGCATCGCCTGGATGTCGGCCACGCTGCCGCCCAGCCGGTAGCGGGCCTGCAGCGCCGCCGCGTAGTCGCGCTGCAACCACGACAACAGCACCAGCGCCACCGCCTCCTCATCGTACGCATTGCGCCCCACCGACCCCAGTGCAGCCAGGCAATCGCCGCTTTCAGGCGCCAGGATCTTGGGCCACAGCAGCCCGGGCGTGTCGTACAGATAGACGTCGTCGGCCAGCGTAACGCGCTGCTCCTGCCGCGTCACCCCCGGCTCGTCGGCTGCCTTCGCCGCCCGGCGACCGAGCAGCGCGTTGATGAGCGTGGACTTGCCGACGTTCGGAATGCCCGCCACCAGCACACGCAGCGGCTTGACCATGCCGCCACGGTGTGGGGCCAGCTGGCGCAACACCGGCAGCAACACCCGCGCAGCCCCCGGTGTGCTGGCGCGCCACGCCAGCGCGCGCGTGTGCGGTTGCGCCTCGTAGTGCGCCAGCCATTCGGCGGTACGCGCGGGGTCGGCCAGGTCTTCCTTGTTCAGCAGCTTGAGCACCGGCCGCGCGCCGACCAGCTCCGCCAGCAGCGGGTTGGCGCTGGAGCCCGGCGCGCGCGCATCCAACAGCTCGATCACGACGTCGATGGCCTTGAGGCGCTCGCGCAGCGCCCGCACGGTGGCGTGCATGTGCCCCGGAAACCACTGCACGCCCACGGCAGGGCGCAGGACGCCGACCGGCTCAGCCATGCGCCAGCAACCAACGGTGCAGGTCAGCCACGGAGTTGGCCACATACAGCGGCTGCAGCGCGCGCAGCCCAGCGTGGTCGTGCGCGCCATATGTCACCGCCACTGCCGCGCAACCTGCGTGACGCGCCATCTCCAGATCGTGGGTGGTGTCGCCAATCATTAGAGTGCGCTCGGGTGGCACTTGCAGCGCCTCCATCAGCTCCAGCAGCATCTGCGGGTGCGGCTTGCTGGCGGTCTCATCCGCCGTACGGGTGTCGTCGAACAGACCATGCAGGGCGACGGTGCGCAGCGCTTCATCCAAGCCGCGGCGGCTTTTACCGGTGGCCACCGCCAGACGGTGGCCGCGCGCACGCAACGCGTGCAACAGGGGCAACACGCCCTCGAACAGCGTGACTTCGTGCTGGCGCGCAAACCAGTAATGCCGGTAGCGCTCGACCAGCTCCGGGTGGCGGTGGGGTGCCACATCAGGGGCAGCATGGGCCAGCGCCTGCGCCAGCCCCAGACCGATCACCCACGCCGCGCGCTCACGCGAGGGCACCTGACCGCCCACATCTCGCACCGCCGCCTGGATGCAGCCGACGATGAGGGCTGTGGAGTCGAATAGGGTGCCGTCCCAGTCGAAAGCAATAAGGTCAAAGCGCCGCGGCACGGTGGCGGGCGCCCCATCGGCGCAAACGGACATGCCCACATCTTACCGAAGCCAGCGCCTACGGGCACCGTAGCGCTGGCAGTGCCCCCGCCGCGGCAACGGGGCTTAGCGTGCGTCTGCCCGGCTTAGCAGAAGCCGAAAATGGGAGCACCCCATGGCGCTCCCAGCTCTATCCGAGCCTGTCCGCAACCGCATCAGGCGATGCGGAAATTCTCGATATTGCCGCCGGCGGCCAGGATTTGGCGCACCCACTCGGGCTTGCGGCCCGGGCCGCCCGACCACAATTCGCCGTTGGGACCGCGATACTTGGGCTCGGCTTTGGCGCGACCGCCTCGCTTGCCACCGCGGCCCCGCGTGGCGCCACTGGCAAGATCGTCAACGGTGATGCCATATTCAACCATTTTGGCCCGGATTTCGGCGATGACGCCGGCGCGCTCCTGCTTGCGCAATTCTTCAGCCTGCTTCAGCAGCGCTTCGGCCTGGGCCCGGAGTTCAGCATAGGTTGCCATTGAAACGACTCCTGGTTATCAACGATGTCACTTCCCACGGGACAATACGCGCAGCGATGCGTATCGCGCCAGATTCTAATGGAAAAAACGGTCGACGTCACCCCACTGCGCCAATTCGGGTGGCAACGGCGCGGTGAATTCGAGTTGCCGCCCATCTCCCGGATGTCGAATCGACAGTTGCCAGGCGTGCAAAAACATACGCCGCAGGCCAGCCCGCGCCAGCTGGCGGTTCCACTCGAAATCACCATATTTGGCGTCCCCCGCTATTGGATGGCCGGCGTGCGCCAGATGCACCCGGATCTGATGCGTGCGTCCGGTTTTGATGGTGACGGCCAGCAGCGTCATGGCCGGCAGCGGCGAGGGCGCCGCCGCAGGGGGATGCACCGCGCCCAATATCCGCACCAGGGAAATCGAACGCTGACCCTGCGGATCGTCGGCATCGGTCACCCGCACGCGCCGCTCACCGTCGGGCAGCATATATTTGTGCAGCGGCACGTCGATCACCTTGCGCGCCTGCGGCCACTCGCCGCGCACCAGCGCCAGATAGGTTTTGCCGGTGGCGCGCTGCCGGAATTGCTCCTGCAGCGCCTTGAGCGCGCTGCGCTTTTTGGCCACCAACAGCACGCCGCTGGTTTCGCGGTCCAGCCGGTGCACCAGCTCCAGCAGCGGTGCCTGCGGGCGGGCCCTGCGCAGTTGCTCGATCACCCCGTAGGACACGCCGCTGCCGCCGTGCACCGCCACCCCGGCCGGCTTATCCAGAGCCAGCAGCGCTGCATCTTCATACAGCAACGGAAACTCGCGCGCCGGCACGACCGCGCCGAACTCGGCGGCATCGGCGCGCTGCGGCAAGCGTACCGGCGGCAGCCGCACGTCGTCGCCCGCCTGCAGCCGGGTGTCGGCACGGGCGCGCGCTTTGTTCACACGCACCTCGCCGCTGCGGATGATGCGGTAGACGAGCGACTTGGGTACCCCTTTGAGCTCACGCAGCAAAAAGTTGTCGAGCCGCTGGTCGGCCGACTCGGCATCGACGGTGAGATGGCGGACGGCGCTGGCGGTCATGCGGAATCGAGGGCAGGAGAGGGGACAGAAGACGGGCGGCCTGCAACGGGCGGCCAGGCCGCCTATAATGCATGCGCCCGTTCGTGTGTCGGTGTGGGTGGGTGCGGCGCGAAGTGTACGTCAGCCCCATGCCCGCGGCCCCAGCGGGTGGTTGCCGACTTCCCGGCCCAGCGGCCGAGCGGGGGAGTGCCAGTGTGCCTGTGCCCCTGCAGCCCGGGCCCCGCGCCTGCGCCTGTGGCTGGGATGAATAACCGACGTCCAGTCAGCGAGACCGAATACGGAATACCCCCAACGTGCAGCCGTCGCCCGCGACGGCGGGCTGCACGCCGGACCCAGTGACCACCGAGACGCCCGTTTACCCGTGCTGTTATTCCACGGCCCGTCGTCCCTGTTCACCGTGATCCACGCGCCCATGCCCGGGTGCGCGTGAGTGCCCTGCCCGGCTGCGTGCCGGGCATCGCCAGCGCCCCCCGAGGCTCTCCGGCAATTCCTTCCCGTTCGCTCGACCGGTCTGCGGTTTGCGGCAGTGTGGCGCCCTGGGCGCCGGTTCGACCGTGTTCGCAAGGAACGAGACCGATGAAACGCATGCTGATCAATGCCACCCAGGCCGAAGAGCGCCGGCTGGCCATCGTCGACGGACAAAAGCTCCTCGACTATGAAGTGGAAATCGAAGGGCGCGAACAGCGCAAGGGCAACATCTACAAAGCGGTGGTCACCCGCGTGGAGCCGTCGCTGGAAGCCTGCTTCGTCGATTACGGCGAGGAGCGCCACGGCTTTTTGCCGTTCAAGGAAATTTCGCGCCAGTATTTCCAGGGCAACGTGCCGCCGTCGCAGGCGCGCATCCAGGACGTCATCAAGGAGGGCCAAGACCTGCTGGTGCAGGTGGAAAAAGAAGAACGCGGCAACAAAGGGGCGGCGCTGACTACCTTCATCAGTCTAGCCGGGCGCTACGTGGTGCTGATGCCCAACAATCCACGCGGCGGCGGCGTCAGCCGCCGCATCGAGGGCGACGACCGCGCCGAACTGAAGGCCACGCTCGACAAGCTCGAATACCCCAGCGGCATGAGCATCATCGCCCGCACGGCCGGCATCGGGCGCGAGGCGGCCGAGCTGCAGTGGGACCTCAATTACCTGCTCAAGCTATGGAATGCCATCGAGGGCGCGGCCAAGTCCCTGACCAAGCCCGAACTGATCTACCAGGAATCGACGCTGGTCATCCGTGCCATCCGTGATTATTTCAACAGCGACATCGGTGAGATCCTGATCGACACCGACGACATTTTCGAGCAGGCCAAGGGCTTCATGTCCCACGTGATGCCAGAATATGTCAACCGCGTCAAGCGCTACCGCGACAACGCGCCGCTGTTTTCGCGCTTCCAGATCGAGCACCAGATCGAGACCGCCTACAGCCGCACCGTCACCCTGCCCTCGGGTGGGGCCATCGTCATCGACCAGACCGAGGCGCTGGTGGCCATTGACGTCAACTCGGCGCGCGCCATCAAGGGCGGCGACATCGAGGAGACCGCACTGCGCACCAACCTGGAAGCGGCCGACGAGGTGGCGCGCCAGGCGCGGCTGCGCGACCTGGGCGGCCTGATCGTGATCGACTTCATCGACATGGAGGACAGCAAAAACCGGCGCGAGGTGGAAAACCGCCTGCGTGAAGCGTTGCGGCAGGACCGCGCGCGCGTGCAGTTCGCGCCGATCAGCAAGTTTGGCCTGCTGGAGATGAGCCGCCAGCGCCTGCGCCCGACGCTGTCCGAGGGGGCCTCCATCCCCTGCCCGCGCTGCGGCGGCTCGGGCCACATCCGCGACACCGAGTCGTCGGCGCTGCAGATCCTGCGCGTCATCCAGGAAGAGTCCCTCAAGGACAACACCGCCGCTGTGCTGGTGCAGGTGCCGGTGGAGGTGGCCAGCTTCCTGCTCAACGAAAAGCGTGTCGAAATCACCAAAATCGAGCTCAAGCAGCGCATCAGCGTGCTGCTGATTCCCAACAAGTCGCTGGAGACGCCGAACTACAAACTGGAGCGGCTCAAGCACGACGACGCGCGCCTGGACAACCTGGACGCCAGCTACAAGCTGGCCGACATCGCCGAGGAGGTGGCGCTGGTGACGCGTCGCAGCCAGGAGCGCACCAACCGGCAGGAGCCCCTGATCAAGGGCGTGCTGCCCGACAGCCCGGCGCCGGTGGCGGCCCCCAAGGCCGAAGGGGCCGTGCCCCCGGCGGCACCAGCCGTGGCTGCCGCACCGGCACCGCTGGCCCCCACGCTCGCCTCGCCGCTGTCGGCCACCGGTGCCGTAAGCGGGGAGACCGGTTTCTTCGCTTGGCTCAAGCGTCTGTTCGGCTGGCAGGCGGTGCCCCCCAGCCCTACGCAGGCACCGCAGCGAGCCGCCGGTGCCGCGGTGGCCCCGACCCCGCCAGCCGCCGCTGACACCGGCACCGCACGCGGCGAGCGTGGCGGACGGGCTGACCGCGCACGCAGCGGCCGGCCAGAGCGCGCCGAGCGACCTCCGCGTCCCGAACGCGGCGACACCGGGGGTGGCGCCGGACGCGCTTCCCGCGCCGAACGCAACCCCAGTCCGGCTGCGGGCAATGGCCCCATTGGGGGAACGACAGCCGACGCCGAGCCGCGCACCGCTGCGGCTGCGCCAGAGCGGCGTGAGCGGCGCCCGCGCGGTGAGCGCTCCGGCCATACGACGGGCGAGTCCGTCAGCGCCACCGTCGATGCGCAGGCCGTGTCCACTGTGGCGGCCCAACCCGCGTGGGACACCGCCGAGGGCGGCGCCGATACGCAGGAACGCCCGCGCAGCGAGCGTCGGCGGCGCGGACGACGCGCAGGGCGCGGCGTGGCTCCCGGCGAAGCCGTGACCGAAGGCACCACGGGCGACGTCGACGCGAGCTCAGCCCCTGCCAATGCGCCGGCCGTGACGACCAAACCGGCGGACACGCCAGTCGCCTCCGCCGCCAGCACCGAAGCCGAGGCCAGCGCGCACGCGCCGCAGGGGCGCGAGCGTCGCAACCGTGACCGCTACGGGCGCGATCGCGCACGTCGGGAGACGGCAGCGGCCGACGGCAGCGCCGACGCCGCCGCGCCGGACGGCGGGACGACACCGGACGCCGATGCCGAATCACCGCGACGCTCGTATTTCCAGCGCCCGGCCGAGGCGACACCGACAACCGCAGCAGCAGTGGTCGAAGCCAGCCCGGTGTTGCCGGCAATGGCCACGGACTTCGGCAACGCGCCAGCGTCGCCGACCACCCCAACCGGTGGGGATTCCCCTGCGCCCGACGCCGCCGCTGCGG
>NZ_DAISZC010000015.1:0-4378 GCF_036824975.1 Tepidimonas sp. | reverse complement strand
TCGCCGACCACCCCAACCGGTGGGGATTCCCCTGCGCCCGACGCCGCCGCTGCGGTGTCGGCTGATGCTGCCGCCCCACGTGACGCCGCCGCAACCCAGGCGGCTGTGCATGCCGGCAGTGGCGGAACCCCGACAGCGGCCGAAGTCGCCGACGCCGCGCCGGCTACACAGCGCCCGGCCGAGTCCTACCGCCTGCCGGTGGACGAGCTGGATGCCCTGATGCGCGCCGCGGGCCTGGAGTGGGTGCAGTCGGACAGCGCCAAAGTCGCCGCCGCGCAAGCCGCCATCGCAGCCGAGCCGCCCGCACCGCGCGTGCCGCGCGAACCCCGTCCCGCGCCGGTCAGCAACGAGGGGCCGCTGGTGTTGGTGGAAACCCGGCGCGATCTGCGCGACATGCGCTTCCCGTTCGACGCGTGAGGGCGCCCCGCGGCGGGGTTGATGCGGATCAACCCCGCTGGCTGCACGCACCGCTACGCTACGCCACCATGAGTACCACTGCCGCCAACACCGACGCCTTCCCCGACGTGCCTCCGTTGCTGTGGAGCGAGGCGCTGGCCACGGGAGACGACCGCATGGACGAAACACACGAGGAGTTCGTCACCCAGCTGGCGGCACTGCGGGCGCTGCCGCCTGAGCAGCAGCTCGAACCGTACCGGGCGCTGGTGGCGCACACGGTGGAGCATTTCGCGCGCGAGGAACGCTGGATGGTGGCGGTCGGCTTCGCCGTCGACAACTGTCACGCCGCGCACCACCGGCAAATTCTGGACACCATGCGCGCGGTCGAGGAGCACTTCCTGCAGGGCGACCGCGAGATCATCGGCCGCATGGCCGCCGCGCTGGCCGAGTGGTTTCCCATGCACGCGCAGACCATGGATGCCGGGTTGGCGCAGCACATGCGGTCCGTCGGCTTCGACTCCCGCACCGAGACCCTGGCCGACCCCAGCCGTGTGCGCCCGGCCACGATGACCGGCTGCGGCAGCGTCCATTGCAGCTGACGCTGCGATCCAGCAAGCCAAGCCTGTGCCGCCCGCGCTCCGCTTGGACTCTTGGGCGGCGTTGGTGCAGGGCTGGTTGCCACCTCCACCCATACCATCCCTCCCGGCGGCGACGCCATCCCGTAAGGCATCGTTTCTTCAACCCGGCAGCGGTGCATTTCACGTGACCGCCGTGGGTCTCCTCGTTACCATGCAAGTGTACCGAGGAGACCTGCCATGCCCGTCATCACCTGCATCGAAGACCTGCGCCGCCTGGCGCAGCGCCGCGTGCCGCGCATGTTCTACGACTACGCCGACAGCGGCTCGTGGACCGAAAGCACCTACCGCGCCAATGAGAGCGACTTCCAGTCCATCCGGCTGCGCCAACGCGTCGCCGTCAACATGGAAGGGCGCAGCACGCGCACCACCATGGTGGGGCAAAGCGTGGCCATGCCGGTGGCTCTCGCCCCCACTGGTCTGACCGGCATGCAGCATGCCGACGGCGAAATTCTGGCCGCCCGTGCCGCCAAGCAATTTGGCGTGCCCTTCACCCTGTCCACGATGAGCATCTGCTCCATCGAAGACGTGGCGCAGCACGCTGGCGAAGGCTTCTGGTTTCAGCTGTACGTGATGCGCGACCGCGATTTCATCGAGCGCCTGATCGACCGCGCCAAGGCCGCCCGCTGCGGCGCACTGGTGCTGACGTTGGACCTGCAGATTCTGGGCCAGCGTCACAAGGACCTAAAAAACGGCCTGTCGGCCCCGCCCAAGCTGACGCTGCTCAATATCCTGAACATGATGACCAAGCCGCGCTGGTGCTGGAACATGCTGCGCACACCACGGCGCCAGTTCGGCAACATCGTGGGGCACGTCAAGGGCGTGGCCGACATGGGCAGCCTGTCGGCGTGGACGGCGCAGCAGTTCGACCCGCGCCTGAACTGGAACGACGTCGAGTGGATCAAGAAGCGCTGGGGCGGCAAGCTCATCCTCAAGGGCATCATGGATGTCGAAGACGCCAAAATCGCCGCCCAGTCCGGGGCCGACGCGATCATCGTCAGCAACCACGGCGGGCGCCAGCTCGACGGGGCCGAGTCCAGCATCCGGGCGCTGCCACGTATCGTCGAGGCGGTCGGTCGCCAGATCGAAATCCACCTCGACGGCGGCATCCGCAGTGGGCAGGACGTGCTCAAGGCGCGCGCGCTGGGGGCGCGGGGCACCTACATCGGACGCGCCTTCCTGTACGGGCTGGGCGCGATGGGCGAGGCCGGCGTAACCAAGGCGCTGGAGATCATCCACAAGGAACTCGACCTCACGATGGCCTTTACCGGCCACACCGACATCGAAACCGTGGACCGCTCGATCCTGATTCCGGGTACCTACCCGACGCCCTGAACCACCGCATCTATCCGTCGGCGCGGGCAAGCGTCGGTCGGCCGCCCAAAAGCCCGCCGTCGCGGCGGGCTTCAGGAACGCGGCGTCCGGGGTCGTTGCAGACCCGGCTTCGTTCAGGCCGCCAGCCCAGGGTTGCCGCCCACGTTGATGATGCGCGGCTGATTGAGCTTGACCGGCTTGATCACCTTCTTGTCGCGCAGGTAGGCGGAGACCACGTCCCAAATCGGGGTGCCGGTCACGCCCTCCTGGACGGACGCCCAGCCGGCCACCTTATACTTCTTGTCCGCCTCCAGCGGTTTGCCCTTCAGCGTCAGATTCTGGATGCGCTGACCCATCGGGGCGGTCGGGTCGATCGTGTACTGGATGCCGCCAACACGCACCATGTCGCCGCCTTGCTGGTAGTACGGGTCGGGGTTGAACAGGTTGTCGGCCACGTCCTCCATGATTTCCTTGATCTGGGCGCCGGTAAACTCGTTGAGCGTGGTGGCCGGATAGGTCATCGCCATCTGATCCATCATGCGCTCGTAGGTGATAGTATCACCCGGCAGCAGGCTGGTGCCCCAGCGCACGCCCGGCGAAAACGCCGCATCTGCCCCTTTGACTTCCATCAGCGCGTCCAGAATCAGCTGGTCCCAGGTACCGTTGAAGTTGCCGCGGCGGTACAGTAGGCCCTCGGTGACGGCGAGCTTCTCTTCCAGCTTGGCCTTGTACGGCGCGCGCACCCTCTCGATATAGGCGGCCATCTCACGGTCGGCTGGCAGCAGGTTAGAAAACACCGGCAGCAGGCGGTAGCGGTAGTCACGCACTTGCCCGTCGCGCACATCAAAGTCCAGCACCGCCAGGAACTTCCCGTTGGAGCCGGCGTTGGTCACCAGCGTCTGGCCACCGCCGTTCTTGACGATCACCGGCGCTGGCATGCCGTCGTGCGTGTGACCGCCCAGGATGGCGTCGATGCCGCGCACGCGCGAGGCCATTTTGATGTCCACGTCCATGCCGTTGTGCGACAGCACCACCACCACCTTGGCCCCCTTGGCGCGCACTTCGTCTACCATCTTCTGCAGATGGTCGTCGCGAATGCCGAAGGTCCAGTCTGGCACCATCCAGCGCGGATTGGCGATCGGCGTGTAAGGAAACGCCTGCCCGATCACCGCCACCGCAATGCCGTTTTGCTCCTTGATCACGTAGGGCTGGAACACCAGCTCCTCGAAGTCCGCCGTCTTGACGTTGTGCGCGACGAAGTCGATATGGCCCTTGAAGTCCTTCTCGACCACCTCCTGCACCCGCTTGGCACCAAAGGTGAACTCCCAGTGCGGCGTCATGATGTTGACACCGAGCAGCTTGCACGCATCGACCATGTCCTGCGCGTTGGTCCACAGCGAGGTGGCCGAACCCTGCCAGGTGTCGCCGCCGTCGCACAGCAGCGCGTAGGGGCGGCTAGCCTTGAGCATCTTGACCAGTGTGGCCAGATGTGCGAAGCCGCCCACCTTGCCGTAAGTGCGTGCCGCACGTTCGAAGTCCAAGTGGGTGAACGCATGGGCCTGGCGCGTGCCGGGACGGATGCCAAAGTGCTTGAGCAGCTGCTCACCCACCAGATGCGGCGGCCGACCGACTGCATCCCCCACACCGAGGTTGACGCTCGGCTCGCGGAAGTAGATCGGCGTCAGCTGCGCATGGCAGTCGGTGAAGTGTAGAAAACTGACATTGCCGAACTTCGGCACGTCATACAGACGCTGCCCAGCGCCAGGGCGGGCGGCAAGCGCGTCCTCGTGGGCAATCGCCATGCCGGATGCGCTGGCGACCGCCAGCACCTGCAAGAACTCGCGGCGGCTGAAACTCATCTCGGATTTTCCTTCGGTTGCATCGAATAGAAACGGGCCAGCGGGCCGTAGGGTCCGCTGGCCCGGGCGTGGCCTCAGGCAGGCCCGAGACCTGCCGACGGCACGGGGCACCTCAGACGCATCAAGCGATGGTGGCCTCGTCGGTGCGGGACTCGCCTTTGTTGTCGGTCCACT
>NZ_DAISZC010000014.1:0-34848 GCF_036824975.1 Tepidimonas sp. | reverse complement strand
AAGTCACCGGATGCGCGCGGCAAGGCAGTGATCGTGGCCAACCGGGTCGAGCCCGCCCTGGCCGAGCGCCTGGCTCCGTACGGCGTGCCCTACACCCGTGTGGTGGAAAGCACTTGGCTGCGCGACGTGCTGTCATGGGTGCTGCCGTCGTTGGTGTTTTTTGCGGTGTGGTTTTTTCTGTTCCGCAAATTCGCCGAAAAGCAGGGCATGGGCGGCTTCATCAGTATCGGCAAGAGCCCGCGCTAAGGAAGGTCTGCACGACCGTTGCGAGCGGGCGGAGTGCTAGGCGCGCGGAGCGCGGTGACCGAGGCATCACCATGAGTGAGGCTAGGAAGCGAGCACCGCGCAACGCAGCGGCGCGCTCGCGCAGCAGGTTATGCAGACCTTTCCTAAGGTGTATGTGGAGCAGAACACGGGTGGACGTTTCGACGACGTGGCGGGAGTGGACGAGGCCAAAGCCGAGTTGGCCGAGGTTGTGGACTTTTTGAAACACCCACAGGAGTACGGTCGGCTGGGAGCGCGCATTCCGAAAGGGGTGCTGTTGGTGGGGCCGCCGGGTTCCGGTAAAACCCTGCTGGCCAAGGCCGTGGCAGGAGAGGCTAGGGTGCCGTTTTTCTCTATCTCGGGCTCGGAGTTTGTCGAAATGTTCGTGGGGGTGGGTGCGGCGCGCGTGCGCGACCTGTTTGAGCAGGCGCGCGCCAAGGCGCCGGCCATCATCTTCATCGACGAATTGGATGCGCTGGGCCGCGCTCGGGGTGCCGGCGGCTTGGTGGGAGGGCACGATGAGCGGGAGCAGACCCTCAACCAGCTGTTGACCGAAATGGACGGCTTCGACAGCACGGTGGGACTGATCATTCTGGCGGCGACCAATCGGCCCGAGATTTTGGACCCGGCGCTGCTGCGCGCGGGGCGCTTCGATCGTCAGGTGCTGGTGGATCGACCGGACAAAAAGGGCCGTCTGGCCATTTTGCGGGTGCATGCACGTAAGGTACGGTTGGCGCCCGATGTCGATCTGGAGCGGGTGGCGGGGTTGACCACCGGGTTTTCTGGTGCCAATCTGGCCAATCTCGTCAACGAGGCGGCTCTGGCAGCCACGCGCCGTAAGGCCGAGGCCGTGGAGATGGCCGACTTGACTGCGGCATTCGAGCGTATCGTCGCGGGCCTGGAGCGGCGTAACCGCGTGCTCAATGAGGCGGAGCGCCGCACCGTCGCCTATCACGAGATCGGGCACGCGCTGGTGGCGCTGGCACTGCCGGGGTCGGACCCCGTGCACAAAATATCCATCGTGCCACGCGGCATCGGCGCGCTGGGTTATACTTTGCAACGCCCCACTCGAAGATCGGTTTGTGATGCGGCGCCGCGAGTTGGAGCACAAGATTGCCGTGCTGCTGGGTGGGCGTGCGGCTGAAAAATTGGTGTTCGGCGAACTGTCTACCGGGGCAGCCGACGATTTGGCGCGTGCCACGGACATCGCGCGGGATATGGTCATCCGCTACGGCATGGATGACGATCTGGGCTATGTCGCCTTTGAGGCGCAGCGTCCGCGTTTTTTGGACGTGCCGGAGCCGGTGGCCGGAGGATGCCGAGTGACCGAGTCCACTCAGGCACGCATCGATGCAGCCATCCGCGCCCTTGTGATGGGGGGCTTTGAACGGGCGTGGGCGATTCTGGAGCACAACCGTGACATACTGGAGCGCAGCGCGCAGGCACTGCTGGAACGCGAAACGCTGGCAGAGGAGGAGATCCGAGCCTTGACGCAGGGGCTGCGCGTGCCCGAGCCGGCAGCCGCCGTGTCGGGATGATGGGTGCCCGTCATACCGGGCGCGGCGTCTGAACTGCTGCCACGATGCATCGCCAGTACGGCGTGTCATTCGTGGTGCCCACTGTCTTGCCGTTTTGTCATGCCGTCTTATCCTTCCTCCCAGCCCGCCCCCGATCGCTTTTTGCGTCGTTGGCTCACTATCGTCGTATCGGTGCTGGTGCTGATGGTGGCCTGGCGCCTGACGCCCGTGCTGCAGGCGTGGCTCATGCCCTCGCCCGACACCATGCCGCGCACCGTCACGCCGCGCGGCGACCTGGCCGCCGACGAGCAGGCGACCATCGAGCTGTTCGAAAAGGCCCGTGATTCGGTGGTCTACATCAGCACGGTGCAGCGCGTGCGCGACTTCTGGACACGCAACGTCTTCGAGGTACCGCGCGGCACGGGGTCGGGCTTCATTTGGGACGAGGCCGGTCATGTGGTGACCAACTACCACGTGGTGGAGGGCGCGTCGGGTGCCACGGTGCGGCTGGCTGATGGGCGTGACTACCAGGCGGCGCTGGTGGGGGTCTCTCCCGCGCACGACATTGCCGTGCTGCGCATTGGCGTCGATTTCAAGCGGCCGCCGCCGGTGCCCATCGGCACCAGCCATGATTTGCGTGTCGGGCAGAAAGTGTTTGCCATCGGCAATCCGTTTGGTTTGGACTGGACGCTGACCACCGGCATTGTTTCGGCGCTGGACCGCACGCTACCCAATGAACGTGGCGGGCCGCCCATCGAACATCTCATCCAAACCGACGCAGCCATCAACCCTGGCAACTCCGGCGGGCCGTTGCTCGATTCGGCGGGTCGTTTGATCGGCATCAACACCGCCATCTACAGCCCCTCGGGGGGGAGCGCGGGCATTGGCTTTGCCGTGCCGGTCGATACCGTGATGCGGGTCGTGCCGCAGATCATCCAGCACGGGCGCTATATCCGCCCGGCGCTGGGCATCGAGGTGGACGAGGGGCTCAACGCGCGCCTGGTGGCGCTGACCGGGGTCAGCGGCGTCTATGTGCTGCGCGTGGCTCCCGGCTCCGCCGCCGAGCGGGCAGGGCTGGAGGGCGCGCGCATGACGTCTGCCGGGATCGTACCCGGCGACGTCATCACCGCTATCGAAGGGCAGCCGCTGGACAGCGTCGGGCGGCTGCTGGCGCGGCTGGATGAGTATCGCGTGGGGGACACCGTGCGCCTGACGGTGCGCCGCGGTGACGCCCAGCGCGAGGTTGCGGTGGCGCTGCAGCCGGGCACGTAAAAGGTGGACTCGGCAGCCTGGGGCAGAGCGTGGTCACCACCGGGTAGCCGGCGGCGCAGCGCGGACCCCGTTCCCGGTCGATGTGGCCGGACGGTGGGCTGGCGCAGGATGCACTCGGCGGCCAGACCCACCCTCCAGCGACGTGACCGGTGGGCCGACGCACCCCACCCCCGCGACCACAACCCGTCATCCCTGCGCTCCCCGCATCCCTGCGGGCACCGACGGTACTGCAGGCCTGCGGTGGCTTTACAGAGCCGGCACGCGGCAGGACAATGACAGCATTGTTGTATGCTGATGAACGGTTGTGTGGCGCGCTGCGCGCAAGGAGACGAGGCGATGCGGGAGCACAGAATGAACCGTCGGCGCTGGTTGCACTGGGGGTTGGGCGTGGGGGTTGCCGGTGTGACGCTGGCCAGCTTGCCCGAGGTACGCCTGTTGGCACAGCAGGTGCAGGACTTCATCGAGGGGCCGCCGGTGCCGGATATCCGGCCCGAGCAGGTCGCGCCGCACGTGTGGGTCATTTACGCCAAGGACGGCTTTCCCACCCCCGAAAACCGCGGTGTGATGGCCAACGTGATGTTCGTCGTCACGTCGGCGGGTGTGGTGGTGCTGGACTCCGGCTGCTCGCTGCAGCACGGCGAGATGGCAATCCGCATGATCCGCACCGTGACCGACCGGCCGGTGGTGGCGGTGTTCAACAGCCACTACCACGGCGACCACTGGCTGGGCAATCACGCTTTTGTCAACGCGTTTGGCAACTCGCTGCCCATCTATGCACTGCCGCACACCATCGAGCAGATCAAGGGTGCAGAGGGCAACCTGTGGCGCAGCCTGATGGAGCGCTGGACTAACCAGGCGACGATGGGCACCCAGGTCGTGCCGCCGAACCGCGCGGTCCAGCATGGGCAGACGTTCACCTTTGGCGACGTGACGCTGCGCATGCACCACTACGGGCGCGCGCACACCCCGTCCGATTTGTGCGTGGAGGTACTGCCGGATCGCCTGACTTACGTGGGCGACATCGCAATGGAAAACCGCATTGCCAATATCGACGACGGCTCGTACCCGGGTACGTTCCGGTACTACGACGCGCTGCAGCAGGCCGCAGGGGATCAGGTGTGGTGGCCCGGGCACGGGCGCGGCAGCCGCACCCTGCTGAAGGACTACGGCACTTTCCTGCGCGGCATCTGGGAGCCTTGCGTGGAGGCCGTCAAGCGCGAAATTCCGCTGGAGCGCGCCAAGGACATGGTGCTGCAGGATCCGCGCGTGGCCGCGCGCGCCAAGACGATGCTGGGCTTCGAGTCCAACATTGGCAAATACACCAGCTTGGCTTACCTGGAGGCGGAGCGCGAGCTGTTCTGATGGCTGAACGCGCCAGCCCCGCGGCAGCAGTGGCTGCCAGTGCTTGGCGGGGAAATGGCGCCCCACGGTGATCCGGGCCCTGTGGCAGCACGGTGACAGTCTCAGGCAGCGCAAGCCCTTACGATACGCCGCCATGGAGACGTGGACGGCGGCGTGGCAGCAGGCACTGTTGCTGATATGGACAGGCGAGGCGGACCTCTGGTCGATCGTGGGCCGGTCGCTGGCGGTCAGTGGGTTAGCCACACTGTTGGGCTGTACGTTGGGGTTGCCACTGGGGGCGTGGCTGGCGGTGGCGCGGTTTCCCGGCCACGGTGTGGTGGTGACTGTGCTGCATGCGCTGTTGGCGGTGCCCTCGGTGGTGGTGGGGCTGCTGGTGTACCTGCTGCTGTCGCGCGCCGGCCCGCTCGGCGCTTTGGGCTGGCTGTTCTCGTTTCAGGCCATGGTGCTGGCGCAAACGGCGCTGGTGGTGCCCATTGCCGCCGGGCTGACGCGTCAGGTGGTGGAGGGGGTCGATCGCTCCTACGGCGAGCAGCTGCGGGCGCTGGGCGCGGGTGCGGTGATGCGCGCTGGTCTGTTGGCATGGGACGAACGCCACGCACTGCTGACGGTGGTCATCGTCGCATTCAGCCGGGCCGTGTCAGAGGTGGGCGCGGTGATGATCGTCGGCGGCAACATCGAGGGCTACACGCGCGTGATGACGACTGCCATTGCGCTGGAGACGAGCAAGGGCGATCTGCCCATGGCATTGGGGCTGGGGCTGGTGTTGCTGGGCGTGGTGTTGGGGCTGCACGCCAGCGCGACGCTGCTGCGTGCCTGGGCGCAGCGCGCAGTGGGGGGCGCCGTTGCCGGGGTGGCGGCATGAAGCGGACGCGACGCGGGGCAGGGCGGGCGCCGACGCGCTGCGCATTCCGGGAGCTGCGCACGTGAGCGTGCTGTTGGAGCTGCGTGGTGTCGATGTGCGCTTGGGCACGCGCGCTGCTGCGCCGGCGCTGACGGGGATCGACGTGTGCATCCACAGCGGCGACCGCATCGCGGTGGTGGGCAGCAACGGCAGTGGCAAGAGCACCCTATTGCGCGTGTTGATGGGGCTGCAGACAGTCAGCGCGGGTGTGGTGCGGCGCCACGCGGACAGCCGTGCTGCCATGGTGTTCCAGCGCCCGTATCTGTTGCGCTGCAGCGTACTGAACAACGTGGCCCTGGGACTGTGGTTGCAGGGGTTGCGCTGGGGGATGGCGCGGCAGCAGGCATGGCTGGCGCTGCAGCGGGTCGGCCTGCAGGCGCTGGCCCAACGCAGTGCGCGCGCGCTCTCTGGTGGGGAGCAGCAGCGGCTGGCGCTGGCGCGCGCGTGGGCGCAGCAGCCCCGGCTGTGGCTGCTCGACGAGCCCACGGCCAGCCTGGATCCCCAGGCGTGCCAGGACGTGGAAGCGTTGATTGCGGCCTTCACCGCCGAGCAGCCGGAGCGGGCGACGCTGGTGTTCAGCTCCCATCACCTGGGGCAGGTGCGGCGGTTGGCAAGCCGCGTGCTCTATCTGGAGCGCGGGCGGTTGCTGGCCGACTTGCCGGTGGACGCCTTTTTCGACGCGGCCACCTTGGCGCGATCGTCGCCGGCCGCGTACGCCTTCGTCAAAGGGGAGCTGCCATGAAGGAGGGTCGGGGCGGGCTGGCGGTCGGCCGGCTGACAGCCAGCGAGCCGCTGGTTGCCGCTGCAGCGGCGGCACCACACCGGCTCTGTGTGGGCAGCGGGCGACGGCACCTCCTACGCTGGACTCTGACAGTTCTGTGGCCGTGGGGCGAGGAGGCGGGCTCGGGCTGGGCGAACGTGGCGTGGGCGCAGGCGGCACCGCCGGCGGTGCTGACGTTGGCGAGCACCACTTCGACCGCGCAGTCCGGGCTGTTCGACCATCTGTGGCCGCTTTTTCGGCGCGACAGCGCGGTGGCGGTGCGCGTGGTGGCGGTCGGCACCGGCCAGGCGCTGGACATCGCCCGCCGGGGGGATGCCGATGCGGTGCTGGTGCACGACGTGCAGGCCGAGGCCCGCTTCTTGGCGGAGGGCTACGGCATCGACCGCCGCGAGATCATGCGCAACGACTTCGTGCTGATCGGTCCGCGCACCGACCCGGCCGGTGCTGCGGGCAACGACATCGTACGCGCCATGCGGCGCCTGGCGAACAGCAGGGCCGCGGTCGTGTCGCGCGGCGACCGCAGCGGCACGCACGAGGCCGAGCTGCGCCTGTGGGCCGAGGCCGGCGCGAGCCCGGCGCGCGGGACGGTGCGGGAGTGCGGCTGCGGCATGGGGGCGGCGCTGAACATGGCTGCAGCCCTGGGTGCGTACGTGTTGTCTGACCGGGCCACGTGGCTGGCGTTTCGCAACCGCGCCGACCTGGCGGTATTGGTCGAAGGCGACGCGCGGCTGGCCAATCCCTACAGTCTGATCCGCGTCAATCCGGCGCGGCATCCGCACGTGCAGGCGCAAGCGGCCCTGCGGCTGGCCGACTGGCTCAGCGGCCCCTTGGGGCAGGCCGCAATTGCTGCTTTTACCATCGACGGGCAACGTCCCTTCGTGCCGACGGCGGCGGCGCGCCGCTAGCCTTCCACCGCCGGGGATGTGGCTGCTGCGCAAGCGCGGCGCGCACCTCAGCGTTGCGCCAGCTTGCGGTACACGGTGGCGCGGCTGATGCCCAGACGCCGCGCGGCCTCGGCCACATTGCCCCCTGCCTGTGCGACGGCTTGTCGGATCAGCGCCGTTTCGCGCTCTTTCAGCGGCAGGGCGGTGCTGCCGTCAGGCCGATCGGCGTCGGGCAGGCTGGCCAGCACCTGCACCCGCAGGCCGGCCCATGTGGGCAGTTCGCGCGGTCCGCGCCCGTGGCGCGCGGCGTCGAAGAGTTCGCCCACCGGCACCGCAAAAAGGTCATCGGCATGCGGCCAGCCCTGGGTGGCGGGACGCAGATCAAGCATGTCGGCGGCGCCGCGGTTGCCGCCCACCACGCGCCCATCCGCATTCAGCGTCAGCAGCCCGTCGTTATCGTCGCCGGGCAGCTGCCCGGGCCAGGTCAGGCGCAGCGTCAGCGCATGCGGCTGGCGCAGCACGAGCGCCGCCTCGATGCGGCGCACGGTGACGCTGACCAGATGCCGCAGCGCGCGCCGCTCGGGGCTGTGAACGCCGGTCAGGTCCAACATGCCCAGGCAGCACCCATCGGGGCCGAACACGGGGGCGCCTGCGCAGCTGTACACCGCCGTGTCGTCGAAAAAATGCTCGCCGCGGTGCAACCACACCGGGATGCGTTCGGCCAGCGCTGCGCCGATGGCGGTGGTGCCCACCGCTGCTTCCGACAAATCGACACCGACGCGGGCAATGGCCCGCGCGTGCGGGTCGTGGCGGTCCACTGGCCCCAGGACATCGACGACGACGCCGTGGGCGTCGGTGAGCAGGGCAAAGTAGCCGGTGTCGGCCATCGCGCGGTCGAGGGTGCGCGCAATGACCGGGGCTGCCGCTTCGCGCAGCGCTCGGCTGGCGTCGAGTGCGCGGCGCACGGCGGCGGCGCTGACGGTGTCAAACACCACCCGCTCGCGCGGGTGGCGTCCACTGGCCAGACAGCGCTGCCACGAGGCGAGGATCCAGGGCTCGATGGATGTCGGCGCACCACTGGTGGCGCCCTTGAGCAGGCACTGGCGCCGCGCCGCCTCGATGGCGGCGATGCGTTGGGCTGCGGGCACGGCACTGGCCGCTGCGCAAGCAACATCGGCAACTGGGGTCACGGACGTCTCCTGGCGGCTAATGGGCGCTGAACCTGTGGCGCGGTCGTGTGCAATCCGTTTTTTAATCGTACCGGCGCGGCTGCGGCGCCGCAATGCCGGTGTCTCAATTTGAGAAATTTCGCTCCTCGGTCGCGGGATGTTGGGGTTATCCCCAGTGTCGGTCGTGGCGTGCCGCTGCAAACATAACCCGGACATCCACGGCGTCGGTGCAGCCAGGGGGCGGCTGACGCGGGGCCACCACCAGGAGACAACGCATGCAAAAAATGCTGCACATCGACCCGGCCAAGTGCACGGGCTGCCTGTCGTGCGAGATGGCGTGCTCGTACGAAAACTACGGCGTCTTTGCCACCGCCAAATCCCGCATCAAAGTATTCGACTTTCACCACACGGGGCGCAAGGTGCCCTACACCTGCACGCAGTGCGACGAGGCGTGGTGCCTGCACGCCTGCCCCGTGGAGGCGATCACGGTGGACAAGGTCACCGGGGCCAAAGTGGTCAACGAAACCACGTGCGTGGGCTGCAAGGTGTGCACCATCGCTTGCCCGTTTGGCACCATCAACTATGTGCAAGAAACCGGCAAGGTGCAGAAGTGCGACCTGTGTGGCGGCGAGCCGGCCTGCGCCGAGGCCTGTCCCACGGCGGCCATCACCTTCATCGACGCCAACTGGACCGGGCTGTCCAAGATGCAGCAATGGGCCGATAAGCTGGGCAACCAGCCGGCGGCAGCCTGATTCGACAACGGGAGCACGACCATGGCTTGGGCTGGAAAAATCCTGCGCGTGAACCTGACGGCTGGCACCTGTAAGGCCGAACCGCTGAACATGACCTGGGCGCGCCAGTATCTGGGTTCGCGCGGACTGGGCAGCAAGTACTTGGTGGAAGAGGTGGACCCCAAGGTGGACCCCTTGTCGCCGGACAACAAAATCATCTGGGCCACCGGGCCGCTGACGGGCACCATGGCGTCCACCGGGGGGCGCTACACGGTCATTACCAAAGGGCCGCTGACCGGCGCCATTGCCTGCTCCAACTCCGGTGGCTACTGGGGGGCGGAGCTCAAAGCCGCTGGTTGGGACATGATCATCTTCGAGGGCAAGTCGCCCCAGCCGGCATACCTGTACATCAACGACGATGTGGCCGAGCTGCGCGACGCCTCGCACCTGTGGGGGAAGTCCGTCTGGCAGACCGAGGAGATCCTCAAGACCAGCCTGCAAGATCCGCTGCTGCGTATCTCCAGCATCGGGCGCGCGGGTGAAAATCAGGTGTTGTTTGCCTGCGTCGTCAACGATTTGCACCGAGCCGCCGGGCGCTCTGGGGTGGGCGCGGTGGCCGGCAGCAAGAACCTCAAAGCGATTGCCGTGCGCGGCACCAAGGGGGTGGGCAACGTGCGCGATCCCAAGGCTTTCATGGCCGCCACGCGTGCCGCTAAGAAGGTGCTGGCCGACAACGCCGTGACCGGACAGGGGCTGCCGAAGTACGGTACCCAGGTGCTGATGAACGTCATCAACGAAATCGGCGCCCTGCCCACCCGCAACCACCGCGATGTGCAGTTCGAGGGCGCCAAAGACATCTCGGCCGAGGCGATGCTGACGCCGCGCCCCGCCGACGGCAAGACGCACCTGGTCACCAACCAGGCGTGCTTTGGCTGCACCATCGCTTGCGGGCGTATCAGCAAGATCGACGAGACGCACTTTAGTGTGCAGAACAAGCCGCAGTACTGGGGCGCCAGCGGCGGCTTGGAGTACGAGGCCGCGTGGGCGCTGGGAGCGGCCAACGGCGTCAATGACCTGGAGGCGTTGCAATACGCCAACCTCATCTGCAACGAGCACGGCATGGACCCCATCAGCTTCGGTGCCACTGTTGGCGCGGTGATGGAGCTGTACGAGATAGGTGTGCTGACCAAGGAGCAGATCGGCATCGAGGCGCCGTTCGGCTCTGCGCGCGCGCTGTGCGAGTTGGCGGACATGACTGCCAACGGCATCGGTTTCGGTAAAGAGATCGGGCTGGGCTCCAAGCGCCTGTGCGAGAAGTACGGCCATCCGGAGCTGTCGATGAGCGTCAAGGGGCAGGAATTCCCTGCCTATGACAGCCGCGGCATCCAGGGCATGGGGCTGGCATACGCCACCAGCAACCGCGGTGCGTGCCATTTGCGCGGCTACACCGTTGCGTCAGAGGTGCTCGGTATCCCGGTCAAGACCGATCCGCTGACCACCGAGGGCAAGCCCGAGCTGGTGAAAGCCTTCCAGGATGCCACCGCGGCGTTCGACTCCGCTGGGATCTGCATCTTCACCAGCTTTGCGTGGACGCTGGCCGACGTCGCCCCGCAGGTGGCTGCCGCCTGTGGAGAGGAGTTCACGGTTGAGGAGCTGGAGCGCATCGGGGAGCGCATCTGGAACCTGGAGCGCACCTTCAACAACGCCGCCGGTTTCACCGCCAAGGATGACTCGCTGCCGGCGCGTCTGCTCACCGAACCGGCCAAGACTGGCCCTGCCAAGGGGCTGGTGAACAAGCTGCCCGAGATGCTGCCCAAGTACTACCAGGTGCGGGGCTGGGACAGCGAAGGGCGTCCCACGCCGGAGACGCTGGCCCGGCTGGATCTGGGCTGATACGCGCGGGCAGCCCGAGGACCTGCGCGCTGAGCGTTCGACGGGCGGCCGCAGGGATCGGTCGGCCGTGGTGGGGCACGGGTCGCTGCAAGCGCCTGACTTCTGTCCCGGGGGTGATCATCGGGCTTACTCCCTTCTTGGGAAGGCACACCATGACACAGCACGTCATTCTGGGTGCGGGGCCCGCGGGGGTCATCGCGGCCGAAACCATCCGCAAGCACGCGCCGCACGACCGCATCACGCTGGTCGGTGACGAGCCGCACCCGCCGTACTCGCGCATGGCCATCCCGTATCTGTTGATCGGCCAAATCGGCGAGTCCGGGATCCATCTGCGCAAGGGCAGCGATCACTACGAACGGTGGGGTATCGAGCGCGTGGCGGGGCGAGCGCGCCGGGTCGATGTGGCCGCGCGCACCGTGGCGCTGGACGATGGCCGCACCGTGCCTTTCGACCGGCTGCTGATCGCCACCGGTTCGCATCCGGTCAAGCCGCCCATCCCGGGCATCGACCTCCCGGGCGTGCACCACTGCTGGACGCTGGACGATGCACGCGCCATCATGCAGCGGGCCCGGCCGGGGGCGCGCGTGCTGCAGCTGGGTGCGGGCTTTATTGGCTGCATCATCATGGAGGCGCTGCAGCTGCGAGGGGTGCACTTGACGGTAGTCGAAATGGGCGACCGGATGGTGCCGCGCATGATGGGGCCGACGGCCGGCGGCATGATCCGGCGCTGGTGCGAGGCCAAAGGCGTGGCGGTACACACCGGCACCCGGCTGGAGCGCATCGAGGCAGGGGGCGGCGACGCGCTGGTGGCGCATCTGTCGGGTGGGGTGCGGGTCGAGGCCGATCTCGTCATCATCGCTGCTGGGGTGCGTCCGGCCATCGGGTTCCTGCAAGGCAGCGGTATCCAATGCCTGCTGGGCGTGCTGACCGACGAGCACATGCAAACCAACGTCGCGGGCATCTATGCGGCCGGTGACTGCGCCGAAGCTTTCGACAAGGTCAGTGGTACCACCATCGTCAGCGCCATCCAGCCCAATGCCGCCGAGCAGGCGCGCGTGGCAGCGCTCAATATGGTGGGGCAGCGCGTCGAGTTGCGCGGCGTCACCCAGATCAACGTGCTCGACACCTTAGGACTGATTTCCGCCAGTTTTGGCAACTGGCAGGGGGTCGAGGGCGGCGAGCGCGTCGAAACCATCGATGAAGCACACCACCGCGTGTTGAGCATGTGCTTCGACGGCGACGTGATGGTGGGCTGCAACAGCGTGGGCTGGACGCAGCACCTAGGGGCGCTGCGCGGGCTGGTGGAGGGCCGGGTACGGCTGGGGCCGTGGAAAGAGCGGCTGTTGCACGACCCCACCCAGTTCATGGCCGCGTATGTGGACTGCGCCCAGGCGCAGTCGCGCTGGAGCGGGGCGGATGACACGCGGCGGCGGTGACGAATTCCAGGGTTCGCTGTCGGTGGCTGGGCTTACTGCGTGGGAGGTGGCGCGCCGCGGCGGCCTCACGTGGGGACGTGGTTTGGATGGACCAGCGAGCCGGTGCCTGCTTCGGGGGCGGTGATCGCCATGACTGTCACACTCAAACTGTTTGCCACCCTCAGTGACCATCTACCCCCCGAGGCGCGCCACAATGAGGTGACACTGGACTGGGCGCAGGGGCAGACGGTGCAGGCGGTGATCGACCGTCTGGCGTTGCCGCCCCGGCTGGTGCATCTGGTGCTGGTAGACGGGGTATTCATCCCCCCCGAGCAGCGCACCACCCGGCGCTTGGCTGCCGGGGAGGCGCTCGCCATCTGGCCACCGATTGCCGGCGGATGACGGTCATGGGTGATGGAAACTCTGCGTCATCATCCGCTTGTGGCTCGGTCCAGGCGGGCGCGGGGCGGTGGAAGGAGGTGGCTTCCGACGGATCAACGGACGAGGTTATCGAGGTGGCGGCAGCCGGAATGGGCAGCCTCTGGGAATGGGGCGCGGACGTCACGGCGACGGCGGCGGAATGGCGTGCCATGCTGATTCCGGCCCTGAGTCCGTATCCCTGGACCCCAGTTGGCGACCACGGCTGCCAGGTCAGCGTGGGCGACGGGACGGCGCTTCTGTCGTGGACGCCGCTGGCGCCCCGGGTGATAGCGCGCTTGAGACTGCCGCGCCTGCGCGTGACGCTGCAGGCGTCAGGCGTGTCGGCGATGGATTGGGATGCCTTCCTGCGGCGTCTGGCGTTGTATACACGGCGCGGTGGAGGCTGACGCCGCTGCGGTATTCCGAGCGGGCCGCGCCGGGGGCGGGGCGATCAGCGCGCAGGCCGCAGTGCCAGCAGCCCCAGCACGGTGTACATCGTCACCGTCGAGGCCACGAACCCCAGCCCGTAGACGATCAGGATCAGAAACCAGTCTGCCGGGCCCGCAGCATCGGTAAAGCCGGAGGACGACACCACCGCCATCAACACCAAGGCCAGTCCCCCACCGATCAGCCCCAAGCCTTCGGCCCACAGCAACCGGCGCGACGCCAGCCGCCGCTCGCGCCGCAGCACCATCACGAATCCCACCAACACCGCCAACGCCAACAGCGGCAGCAACCACAGCAGCGGGCCCAGCATTTCCTGAAACACGGCCAGAAAAACCAACGGATCGTATTCTTTCATGACATGCTCCGGACAGGGGATCAGGCGCGGCCGCGCAGCATGCTCACGTAGGTGGGCTTTAGGGCCATGGTTTTCATCACCCAGCTCACCCACAGCTCTTCCAGCGGTGCAATAAAGCCGGGGAACGACTGATACAAGTTGTCGTTGTAGTCGAATTCGATCAGCATCGCCCGCCCCAGGCGCGTGATCAGGGGGCAGGAGGTGTAGCCGTTGTAGCGTTCGCCAGAGGGCTTGTTGGCCAGATCACCCACCAAGTGATCGACGGCCACCGGCACCTGCCACTTCACGCTGGCCGCCGTCTTGCCTTTAGGTACGCCCGCGATGTCCCCAACACCAAACACGTTCGGATAGCGCTTGTGGCGCAGCGTCTCGCGGTCCACTTCCAGCCACTGCTCGCGCGCGAACGGTCCTTCGTTCCAGGGCAGAGGGCTGTTGCGCACCACCGCCGGGGCGCGCATCGGCGGCACCACATGGATGAAGTCGTAGCCCAGCTCGGTGGTGCCGGTGGGGGTGCGGTACGTGGCAATACGTCGCCCCAGATCGATCGCCACCAGGCTGTGCTCCATATGGGTACGGATGCCGCGTTCCTGGTAGAGCATGCGCACCTTTTCGGAGACTATCGGCACCGAAAACAGCGTCTTTTGGGGTGCCAGATAGTGCAGCTCGGCCTTGCCGCGCTGACCGGCCCGGCGCAGCCGATCGTCGGTGATGAAGGTGTATTTCAGCGGTGCTCCGGCGCACTTCATATCCGTATGGGAACGGCCAAACAGACCGACGCCCCCCTTGGCAGCAAAAGTAGACATCACCTGCCACGTGGCGGCTGCCGCCTGCGGCCCGTTGTAGACGCTGCCCACGCCGTCGCGCCCGATCCACCGGGTGTCCATACCCTCGATCGCATCGTAGTTCAGCTCCAGGCCGCAGGCCACTATCAAATAATCATAGGGCACCTTTTGGCCACCCGTGGTGGTCACGACGCGCGCCTCGGGGTCGATTTCGGCCGCGGCCTGCTCGATCCAGTCAACCCCTTGCGGGATATATTCCCGCGTGGTGGAAATCGTGTAGCTGGCCGGTTTGATGCCGGCACCCACCAGGGTATAGCCGGGCTGGTAGTAGTGCTCGCGGCGCGCGTCGATCAGGGTAATCGAAGCCCTAGGCAGGCGCGCGCGCAGGCGGGAGGCGCTGGCCAAGCCCGCGGCACCGGCTCCGACGATGGCGATGCGGACCGGCGCGTCAGATGTTGTCGCGGCCGCTGCCGGAGGCGCGGCCGACAGGCCGCCGCCGGCCAAAGCACCCAGCGCAGCCAGGCTGGCCAGGGCGGCGCGGCGATCGGAGTCGAAAGCGGTCATAGTAGTCTCCTCTACTCTCATCGGCGTGAGCGCGTGATGACTGGAATACTCACGGGAGTTTGTAAGATACTAAAGAGAAATCTGGTTGACTTTGAGATTTCTCAAAGTTGGTGTCCGAGTCACCTAGGAGAAACCCGCATATGGCCGCCGAAGCCTTGGTCACCCTGACGCGCCGTCAGGGCTATCAGTTCGAAATCGACTTTGGTCTGGATACCCCGCACGTGTTCAGCGACGAACCTCCGCCCCTGGGGGCGGCGCAGGGGCCGACGCCCAACCACCTGCTGCTAGCGGCGGTGGCCAACTGCCTCAGCGCCAGTCTGACCTTTGCGCTGAGCAAGTTCAAGCAGGATCCGGGCACGCTGACCGCAGTAGCGCGGGCCACCATCGGACGCAACGAGGCCAACCGTCTGCGCATCCAGGGTATCCGCGTCGACATCCGGCTCGAACGGCCCGGCGATGCCTACCAGCACCTGGACCGGATCCTTGATCAATTCGAGCAGTTCTGCACCGTGTCGATGAGCGTGCAGCAAGGCATACCGGTAGCCGTCAGCGTCACCGACGGAGCCGGACGGATCCTCAAAGGCTGAGCGGCGCTACCGGACGACTCTGGCCAGCCCCATGGGGCCCGTTGCGGGGACCGTCCCAAGGTAGGCGCGTTGACAGGACAATGTCGTCCCGTTCACAACGTACGTGCGTTGCGGGAACGCTCCGTTTAGGGTAGGCGCGTTGACCCTATCCCGGGGTATTTACCGCGCGGCAGCGCCGCTGCCGCCTCAGCGACCGTCACGGGGGGCGGGCGGGCGATCCGCTCGGCTTCGTATGCACGCAGCTCCCGACGCACGACGGGCATCAGCAGGTACAACCCGAGATCACGTTGGCGATGCCCATTGCGAAGATCATCGCGTCGGAGAAGTCGATCACCGGCCCCAGATTCATCGTTGCACCGACGATCACGCACAGCAAGAACAGTCCCTTGTACGTCAGTTCGATGGCGCGGTGCGGACCGAGTGAGGGATAAGGTCTTCACGACCGTCGCGAGCGGGCAGAGCGCAAGGCGCACGGAGTGCAGCGACCGAGACATCACAATGAGTTAGGCGAGGGAGCGAGCACCGCGCAACGCAGCGATCGGTACGCGCAGCAGGTTGTGCAGACCTTCCTTAGAATGTCTCCGCGCCTGCAGTCCGTAGTACGACCAGGTGATCGTCGTCGAAAACGCAAACAGCACCACACACACCGCCAGTACCACCGGAAAGCCATCCATGAAACGGCCAAACGCCGCCGAGTTCAACGCCACGCCAAGGACGCCGCCGGCCGATGGGGTGGGGCCTTTGGCGTCCACGTAGCCGGTGACGATGATTACCAATGCCGTCATCGTGCAGAGGACCACGGTGTCGATAAACGGCTCCAGCAGCGCAGCGTAGCCGTGGGAAATGGGACAATCGGTGCGCACGGCGGCGTGCGCGATGGCCGCTGACCCGATCCCGGCTTCATTGGAGAAGGTGGCACGCGGAAACCCCTGGATCAACGCCCCCGCGCGTCCCCGGCGACACCTTTAGGCCACCGCTGGCGCGCTGCTCCACGCGTGATCAATGCCCCCAGCGCGCCCCCGGCGACACCTTCGGCGGACCAGGCACCCATCAGGATCTGGCCCACGGCCCACGGCAGCCGGTCGGCATGCGCCGCCAGCACGACGGCGCCGGCGCCCAGGTAAAGCACCGCCATCACGGGCACCAGCCGGGCGGTAACGGCAGCGATGGAGCGGATGCCGCCGATGATGACCAGCCCCACCAGCAGCGCCAGCCCACTGCCAAACAGCCAGGCGTGGTGCGCCAGTGGGCTTGCGTGGCCGCCGGTGACCTGCAGCAGCTGCTGGTAGCTTGGGTTGGCCTGGAACATGTTGCCACCGCCGAGCGAGCCCCCGACGCAGCAAAAGGCGAAAAATACCGCCAGAGCCCGACCCAGACGCGGCCAGCCACGCTCGGCCAGTCCCCTGGGAGAGGTAGCGCATCGGGCCGCCCGCCACACGGCGGTCAGCCGCGTCGATGTCGCGGTACTTAACACCCAGCGTGACCTCGGTTATTAATTTGGTGGCCATGCCCAGCAGGCCGGCCACGATCATCCAAAATGTCGCCCCGGCCCCGCCCACCGACACCGCCACTGCGACGCCGACGGTGTTGACCAGCCCGACGGTTTCTGGAGACTGCGGCGCTCAACGCCTGAAATGGCGAGACTTCCCCCAGGGTGGTTCGGGTCGGTGTAGCGCCCCCGTACCACGTCGATGGCGTGACCGAAGCCGCGCAGCGGGATGCCACGGAAATACACGGTAAACACAAGCGCTGCCGCGATCAGCCAGCCGACGATTAGCGGAAAGCGGTGCTCCCCTACCGGTACGGCGTAGAAGATTGATGCCCGACAGGGTGTCGGCCAGCGGTTGTGCCGCCGCGCTGATGCGTTCGTCCAGGAGCCGGGGCAGGGATGATTCAGTCGTCATGTCAGGGCGGCGTGGGCGCGAGGCCACCCAGCGCCTGGATCAGATCGGTGAGCAACGCACCCAGTTCACCGGTGGCAATGGCGGCGTCGGCGTCGAAGCCGCCATCGTCGGCTTGCCCCTGCGCCGTGAACACCCCATCGTCAAATGCAAGGCGGCGCAGCTGCAGCGTGTCGGTGAGGACGAACTGGACCCGGCCCTCCCAGTCCAGGGCCAGACGGGTGGGGCGTTTGCCCTGCGCCAGATGGCGCTGCATATCTTCGCGGTCGAGGACGTGACGTGTAAAACGCACCACCGCCGGACGGTCTCCGTCGCCCTTGAGTTCCACCTCCCGCCCCGGCGCAAAGTGCGGCGGCCAGTCGGTGGCGTCGGCGGCCAGCCAGCCGGCCATCGCGGTGGCTGGGGTCAGCGCCGTCTGCAGCGGCTGCAGGCGCAAGCCAGAGAGTGACTCGGTCAACGCGGAGGTGACGAGATCGATGCGACGCGCCACGGTCGTATCCAGCGCCAGCCGCCCTTGCGTCCGATCCAGCCACACCTGAACGTCGGCGCTGGCCGGAAACGCCAACGGCAACAGCTCCTGCTCAATGGCGTCCTTGAGCTCGCGCTGTTCGCGCCGGCCCGGCGTGCGGCCCTCTTCGGCCTGAATGCGCGCACAGCGTTCCTGAAGCTCCTGTCGCAGCACGGTCGCAGGGACGCGTTTGGTCTCGATGCGAAAACGCATCAGCCAATGCCCGGCCACCGCTTCGACCAGTGGGGCGTGCGGCAGACCACGCGGCGCAACCCAGCCGACGCTGAGGGTTTGCGTTGGCCCGCACGGCGTAAACGGCTGGGCGGCCAGGGCCGCCTCAGCCTGCTCCAGCGTGGTGGTCAGGCCGTCGGCCAGTTGGTAGATCGTCAGTTGTTTGAACACGGGCGCGCCAGAAACGAAAAACCCGGCAGGCGCCGGGTCGGTGGAGTATGGAGCGGCTGATGGGAATCGAACCCACGTCTTGAGCTTGGGAAGCTCAGGTCCTACCATTGAACGACAGCCGCGCGCCCTGCATTGTAAAACAAAGCCCGGCCCGGCTGCTCAGCGCAGCACGTCGCCAATACAAACGTACTTGAGCTCGACGTACTCGTCGATGCCGTGGTGCGAGCCCTCTCGTCCCAGCCCAGACTGCTTGACGCCGCCGAAGGGTACGTGCTCGGTGGCCAAGATGCCCACGTTGACCCCCACCATCCCGTACTCCAGCGCCTCGGCCACCCGGAAGATGCGCCCGATGTCACGGCTGTAGAAGTAGCCTGCCAGCCCGTACTCGGTGGCGTTGGCCGCGTCGATGACTTCTTGCTCGGTGCGGAACTTGAACACCGGCGCGAAGGGGCCAAAGGTTTCCTCGCGCGCGCACAGCATCTCGGCCGTGGCGTCGGCCACCACGGTGGGTTCGAAGAACAAACCGTGCAACCGACGACCGCCTGTGAGCACGCGCGCACCCTTGGCAACGGCATCCTCCACGTGGCGCAACACCTTCTGCACCGCGGCCTCCTCGATCAGCGGGCCCTGGTTGACACCGTCTTCAAAGCCGTTGCCCACTTTGGCGGTGGCCACCTTGGCGGCGAACCTCTGCACGAACTCCTCGTAGACGCCTTCCTGCACATAGATGCGGTTGGAGCACACGCAGGTCTGGCCAGCGTTGCGGTACTTACTGGCAAAGGCGCCTTCCACAGCGCTGTCGATGTCGGCGTCGTCGAACACGATGAAAGGCGCGTTGCCGCCCAGTTCCAGCGACAGTTTCTTGACGGTAGGGGCGCTTTGCGCCATCAGGATGCGGCCGACCTCGGTGGAGCCGGTGAAGCTCAAGTGCCGCACCACCGGGCTGTCACACAGCACTTTGCCGATGGCGATGCTGCCCGAGCCGTCGCTGGTGAGCACATTGAGCACCCCTGCTGGGATGCCCGCGCGCAGCGCCAATTCGGCGGCGGCCAATGCCGTCAGCGGGGTTTGCTCGGCCGGTTTGATAACCACCGGGCAGCCCGCCGCTAAAGCGGGCGCCACCTTGCGCGTGATCATGGCCAGCGGGAAGTTCCACGGCGTAATCGCCGCACACACGCCAATCGGCTGCTTGAGCACCAGCAGGCGGCGGTTGTTGTCAAACGGGGGCAGCGTCTCTCCATTGACACGCTTGGCTTCTTCGGCAAACCACTCGACGAAACTGGCGCCATACGCCACTTCACCCTTGGCCTCTGGCAGGGGTTTGCCCTGTTCAGCAGTCATCAGACGGGCCAGGTCGTCTTGATGGGCCATCAGCAGTTCGTACCACCTGCGCAAAATGTTGGCGCGTTCCTTGGCCGTTTTGTTGCGCCAGGCGGGCCAGGCCGCGTTGGCGGCCGCGATGGCCTGTTGCGCTTCGGCCGGGCCAAGCTTGGCCACATCAGCCAGTTTGCACCCGGTGGCGGGGTCGATCACGTCGAACCGCTCGCCTGTGGCCACCCATTCCCCGCCGATGAGCGCTTCGGTCTTGAGCAGGGTGGGGTCTTGGAGCAGCGCGAGAGGGGAGGCTTTTACGTCCATCGTCGTCTCCGTCATGTCAAGCTAACCGCCACACTGTAGCGCGAAGCCGACGGCATACCCGGTACAGCCAGCGACAGCCACCGCGGCCCTGTGTGGGCCGCGCAGCCGGTACAGCCGCCACCTGGACAGCTCAGCGCCATACCGCTTGATCCCCACCCAGAACCGGCGGTGGGCGATGGGCGGTGGGCCGCTGGCCGTCGAAGCAGACGGGGTGCGCCACCATCGGCGGGCGTTGTGCGTCGCCGTCCAGCACCATGCCGCGCGCACGCACCTGCGGGTGCGACATCACCTGCGCGATGTCCAGAATCGGCGCACACGGCACGCCAGCCGCATCCAGCCGTTGCACCCAGTCGGCGGTGTCGCGTGTGCGCGTCCACTCAGCGATGCGCGGCACCAGCTCGGCCCGGTGCGCCACCCGTGCGGGGTTGGTAGCGAAACGCACGTCATACGCCACTTCGGGGTGGCCAGCCACCTCACAAAAGCGCTGAAACTGCCCGTCGTTGCCCACCGCCAGCACCAAATGGCCGTCGCGTGTGGGGAAGGCTTGATACGGCACGATGTTGGGGTGCGCGTTGCCCATGCGCCGCGGTGTGCGCTGGCCGACGAGCTGGTTGCTGGCCTGATTGGCCAACATCGCGACCTGCACGTCGAATAGCGCCACGTCCAGCACCCGCCCGCGGCCGGTGCGCTGGCGTTCGTGCAGCGCCGCCAGGATGGCGGTGGCGGCGTACACCCCCGTCATCAGGTCGGTCACGGCCACGCCCACCTTCTGGGGTTCGCCATCGGGCTCGCCGGTGATGCTCATCAGCCCGCCTTCGGCCTGGATAGCGAAATCGTAGCCCGCTTTATGGGCCAGCGGGCCGTTCTGCCCGTAGCCGGTGATGGAGCAGTAGATCAGGCGTGGATTGAGCGCTTGGAGGCTGGCGGCGTCCAATCCGTAGCGGGCCAGATGGCCCGCTTTGAAGTTTTCGATCAGCACATCGGCCTGGCGCGCCAGCGCCCGCACGCTCTCCACGCCCGCCGGCTGTGCGAAGTCGATGGCAACCGACCGTTTGCCGCGGTTGGCACAGATGAAATAGGCCGACTGCCGCTGGCCACCGGTGGCGTCCGGTTCCCACCACGGCGGCCCCCACGTGCGGGTGTCGTCGCCTGTGCCCGGGCGTTCGACCTTGATCACGTCTGCTCCATAGTCGGCCAAGATCTGGCTGGCCCAGGGGCCAGCCAGCACGCGGGACAAATCCAGCACCCGCACACCGTGCAACGGTCGGGGGGCATCAGCCTCGTCACGCACGCCGTGCGGGCCGGGGGATGCCGTTGCTGGGACAGGGGCTTCGTCAGGCATCATGGTTGGGCGAGAAACCAGTCAGCGCAGAACCTGGACGCTGCGCTGCGCAGACAAAGGGTGGCAGGCGGTATCGGCGGCGGTGAGCCCAGCACTGAACGGCGACGTTCGTCCTTCCGCACTTAGCTGGCAAAGGCGGCGATACCGGTGATCGCGCGGCCCAGGATCAGCGCGTGAATGTCGTGCGTGCCTTCATAGGTGTTGACCACCTCCAGGTTGACCAGGTGGCGGGCCACGCCGTATTCGTCGCTGATGCCGTTGCCGCCCATCATGTCGCGCGCCATGCGAGCGATCTCCAGCGCCTTGCCGCAGTTGTTGCGCTTGAGCACGCTGGTCAGCTCCACCGGCGCCTTGCCTTCGTCCTTCAGACGGCCCAGACGCAACGCCCCTTGCAGCCCCAGCCCGATTTCGGTCAGCATGTCGGCCAGTTTTTTCTGGATGAGCTGGTTGGCCGCCAGCGGACGCCCGAACTGCTGGCGATCGAGCACATACTGGCGCGCGCGGTGGAAGCAGTCTTCCGCCGCCCCCATCGCACCCCAGGCGATACCGTAGCGCGCGCTGTTCAGGCACGTAAACGGGCCCTTGAGGCCACGGATGTCGGGGAAGACGTTCTCTTCGGGGCAGAAGACGTCGTCCATCACGATCTCGCCAGTGATGGAGGCGCGAAGCCCCACTTTGCCGTGGATGGCGGGGGCCGACAAGCCTTTGAAACCCTTTTCCAAGATGAAGCCGCGAATCTGGCCTTCGTCGTCTTTGGCCCACACCACGAACACGTCGGCGATGGGGCTGTTGGTGATCCACATCTTGGTGCCGCTCAAGCTATAACCGCCGGGCACCTTGCGCGCGCGGGTGATCATGCTGGCCGGGTCCGAGCCGTGATTGGGCTCGGTCAGGCCAAAGCAACCCACCCACTCGCCTTTGGCCAGCTTGGGCAGGTACTTCTGCTTTTGCGCCTCGGTGCCGAATTCGTAAATCGGCACCATCACCAGCGACGACTGCACGCTCATCATGCTGCGGTAGCCGCTGTCGACGCGTTCCACTTCGCGCGCGATGAGCCCGTAGCTGACGTAGTTGAGCCCCGCGCCACCGTACTGCTCGGGAATCGTGGGGCCGAGCAGGCCGATGGCCCCCATCTCGTTGAAGATGGCACGGTCGGACTTTTCGTGGCGGAACGCCTCCTGCGCGCGGGGCAGTAGCCGCTCTTGGCAGTAGGCGCGGGCCGCGTCGCGGACGGCGCGCTCATCGGCGCTGAGTTGGTCGTCCAGAAAAAATGGGTCGGCCCAGTCGAAGGCGGTGCGGGTCGAGGTCATGCGGTTGCCCTTTCTCGGTGATATGCATGTTGTGTCGATGTTGACAATGTTATGCCCTTTGTCTGTACCAGCCAAACGATTTTTTATCGCTCAGATATGAGGAAGGCGCATAATAGTGCGTCCGGCACCGCCAAAGTTCGCGGTTCTCAACGACCCCATGCGCCGCCGTCTGCCCTCCCTTCAGGCCCTGCAGTGTTTTGAAGCGGCCGCCCGCCATCAAAGCTTCACGCGTGCCGCCCAAGAGCTGGCGCTGACGCAAAGCGCCGTATCGCGCCAGGTGGCGGTACTCGAAGCGTTTCTGGGGGTGGCGCTGTTTCGGCGCACCCAGCACGGCATGGCGCTCACCCCTGCCGGGGCCGACTACGCCCGTCAGGTGCGGCAGCGTCTGGATGCGCTGGAGCGTGATGCGGTGGATGTCATGGGCCGGCGCGGGCAGGGCGACAGCCTGACGCTGGCGGTCGTGCCGACGTTTGCCACGCGCTGGCTGATTCCGCGCTTGCCGCAGCTGGCCGCTCGGCAGCCGCAGCTGCTGCTGCATTTCGAGACCTGTACGCGCCCGTTCCTGTTTACCGACACCGGGGTGGATGCGGCCATTTGGGCAGGCACGCCGCAGCAGGTGCAGCAATGGGCCGGCACGCACGCCATGCGGCTGATGGACGAAGACGTGCTGCCCGTGTGTAGTCCGCACCTGCTGCGGGCAAGCGGCTATGGATCAGGCCCGCTGACACCAGAACAGCTGGCCGCACTGCCGCTGCTGCAACAAGCTACCCGCCCCGATGCCTGGCGGCAGTGGTTTGACGCGCAGGGCGTCGATGCGCCGCGCGCCGTGGCTGGCCCGCGCTATGAGCTGTTTTCGATGCAGGCGGCCGCTGCCATCGCCGGTCTGGGCGTGGCCCTGATGCCGACCCTGCTGGTGCAGGACGAGCTGGCCAGCGGGGCGTTGGTCGTGGCGTGTCCGCAGCCGCTGAAAGCGCAGCGCGCCTATTATCTGGTGCAGCCGCAGGTTCCGCAGCGCCCGGCACTGGCGCTGCTGAAGGCGTGGCTGCAGGATGTTTGCCGACAGGGGGGCGCGACGGATACGCGCTGATACGCCAGCGGCACGAACGGCGCCCCGTGCTGGCGTCGGCTCGCGTCTGGCACCGATCAGCCCTTGGCGGCTTGTAGCGATTCGCCCAGGATGGCCAGCCCCTCATCCAGCAGCGCGTCGCTAGCCGTCAGCGGCACCAAAATGCGAATGACGTTGGCGTACAGGCCGCACGACAGCAGCACCAGTCCGCGCTTGAGCGCCTCGGCGCACAGGCGCCGGGTCAGATCGGCAGCGGGCTTGGACAGATCGCCGCCGTCGAACAGTTCGATGGCCACCATCGCGCCCAAGCCGCGTACATCGCGGATTTCCGGGTGCTGGGTCATCAGCGCGGTCAGGCCCGCTTTCAGCCGCTCGCCCACGGCGCGCGAGCGCTCCAGCAGTTTTTCTTCTTCGAACACGTCCAGCACCGCCAGCGCCGCCGCGCAGGCCAGCGGGTTGCCGGCGTAGGTGCCACCCAGGCCACCGGGCAGCGGCTTGTCCATGATCTCGGCCCTGCCGATGACGGCCGAGATGGGGAAGCCACCCGCCATGCTCTTGGCCATGGTGATCATGTCAGGGGCTACCCCCCACTGTTCGCAGGCCAGCCAAGTGCCTGTGCGGCCCGCGCCGGTCTGCACCTCATCGGCAATGAAGACGATGCCGTGCTGGTTGCACAAGGCACGCAACGCGCGGGCAAATTCAAACGGCGCGACATAAAAGCCGCCTTCGCCCTGCACCGGCTCCAGGATGATGGCCGCCACCCGGCCCGGCTCGACGTCGTATTTGAAGATGTGCTCCAGCGAACGCAGGGCGTCGGCGACGCTGATGCCGTGCAACGGATTGGGATACTCGGCGTGGTAGATCTCGGCCGGGAAGGGGCCAAAGCCCACCTTGTACGGGGCCACCTTGCCCGTCAGCGCCATGCCCAGCAGCGTGCGGCCGTGAAAGCCGCCGCCGAAGGCGATGACCGCCTGCCGACCGGTGGCCGCGCGCGCGATCTTGATGGCATTTTCCACCGCCTCGGCCCCGGTAGACAGGAAAAAGGCCTTCTTGGGAAAGTTGCCCGGCGCCTTGGCGATCAGCCGCTCGGCCAGCTCCACATACGGCTCGTAGGCCAGCACCTGAAAGCAGGTGTGGTGCACCTTGTCCAGTTGCGCTTTGACGGCTTCGACGATCTTCGGGTGACGGTGGCCCGTGTTGAGCACGGCGATGCCACCGGCGAAGTCGATGTAGCGGCGGCCCTCGACGTCCCACACTTCGGCACCTTCGGCGCGTTCGGCAAACACCTCGTAGGTTTGCCCCAGCCCAGCGGGTAGCGCCGCGCGGCGGCGTGCCATCAGGCTGGCGTTGGTCTTGGCGGCGGATTGCAGCTGCGGATCGCTGTGCATGACGGTCTCCCAGTCGGAAAATGGCGCCAGCGGTGGCGCGACAGCCCACCTGACGCTGGACTCATGGATGCGCCACCGCGACAGAGCCCGCCCCGGGTGACATCCCAAGCCGACACTGTAGGCCAGCGGACACCCCCGTAACATATACAGCCGTGCCATCGCGCCCTAAGCACTGTGCTGCCGCGCTGGCCGGTACAGCGCCGCCTGGATGGACAGCCTCCCGCCGCGCCTGTGTCCCTTGCCGGGTCGAGGGTGGCACTCAGGGCGCGGCTGTTGACGTCGCTGGCCGGGTGTTGGCACAGGCCGGCGAAGGTGGCGCTTGTTTGGTGGTCGGCACCATCCGTTGGTTTTGTGCACATGTTCACACTCGATCCAGCCAGCGCGACACCGCTGGTGTTGCAAATTGTCGATGGTTTTCGCGAGTTGATCCGCAGCGGCGTGCTGAGGCCGGGGGCGAAAGCGCCATCGATACGCCAGTTTGCGCATGCACACGGTGTCAGCGTCTACACGGTAGTGGATGCGTATGACCGTTTGGTAGCGCTGGGGTATTTCGTTTCACGTCCGCATTCCGGATTTTTTGTGCGCAGCCGCGACAGTCGGCCCGACACGGCTGCAGAGCAGGGGCCGCAGTACCACTTTGACTCGATGTGGTATCTGCGGCGCGTGTTCGAAAATCGCAACCTGCGCTTGAAGCCGGGCTGCGGCTGGCTGCCCAGCGACTGGTTGTTTGGTGAAGGCGTCAAACGCAGTCTGCGCGCGCTGGCGTCGGACGCGGTTGATTTGGGGGGCTACGGAGAACCGAAAGGCTTCACACCGCTGCGTCAGTTGGTGCGTGATGTGCTGGCCGAACAGGAAATCGCCGTCGTCAGCGACCAGATTGTGTTGACGCATGGCTCCAGTCAAGCCATGGATCTGGTGGCGCGCCGCCTGGTGCAGGCCGGCGACACCGTACTGGTGGACGAGCCGGGCTATCCTAACTTGCTGTTTTCGTTGCGTTTTCTGGGGGCGCGCTTGATTGGTGCACCGCGCACGCCGCAAGGCTGGGATCTGGTAGCGCTAGAGGAGCGCATCGTCACGTACCGGCCCAAGGTCTTTTTCACCCAACCGCGGCTGCAAAGTCCCACCGGCTCGGTGGCGTCGCTGGCGCAGCTGCACCGCGTGGTGCAGCTGGCCGAGCGCTACGGTGTGCGGGTGGTGGAAAACGACATCTATGCCGATCTGGACCCCGAGCCGCGTCCGTCGTTGGCCAGTCTGGATCAGCTGCAGCGCGTCATCTATATCGGCAGCTTCTCGAAAACCATCTCCCCGAATCTGCGCGTCGGTTTCGTGGCGGCGCACCCCGACGTGCTGGAAGACGTGGCGCAACTGAAAATGATCTCGGGGTTGACGTCGTCGGAGTTTGCCGAACGGCTGGCCTACGGTGCGTTGATCGATGGCCGCTGGCGCAAGCACCTGCGTGCCCTGCGGCAGCGGCTGGCGCAGGCGCAGCAGCGCGTGGCTGAGCAGCTGGAGCGCAAAGGGTTCGAGCTGTTCGCACAGCCCGGTGCCGGTATGTTTCTGTGGGCGCGGCATCCGTCCATCGACAATGCCACCACACTGGCCTACCAAGCGGCGGAGCAGGACATTCTGCTCGGACCAGGCCACCTGTTCGGGCTCGATCTGCAACCGAGTCCGTGGCTGCGCTTCAACGTGGCCTTTGCGGACGACGAAGCGCTGTGGCGCTTTTTGTCTGGGGCGACCAGCTCGGCCGGTAGGGGCTGAACGGGTTTGCTGAGATGTCCGATTGCGGCTCGGCGCCGCGGCCGGAGGTTGTTCCGCGTTGCCTACACCGCCCACGTGGATCCATGTTCCGGCACCAGGGCTGGTCGGCGCAGTTCGCGCTCGATGCGGCAGCGTAGCGCGTCGGCGGCTTCCGGTTCACCGTGGGTGACGAAGATGCGGTGCGGGGTGCCGGGTATGGCGCGCAGCCAGCCCAGTAGCCCGTCGGCGTCGGCGTGGGCAGAGGCAGTGGTCAATTGCACGACTTCCGCCGCCACCGCCCAGTCCTGTCCGTGAATGCGCACCGTGTTGTTGCCGCGCAGCAGCGAATCCCCGCGGGTGCCCGGCGCCTGGTAGCCCGTCAGCATCACCATGCTGCGGTGGTCGCCGAGGTACAGCTTGAGGTGGTGCAACACGCGCCCCCCGGTGGCCATGCCACTGCCGGCCAGAATCACCTTGGGCCCCCCATGGCGGGCGATGGCCTTCGATTCGTCCGGTGTGCGTGCCACCTGCACGCTCTGTGTCATGTGGCGCACCTGCTGGGCGCTGAGCCGGTGCTCACCCAGGTGCTGCATCAGCAGCGCCGTGGCATGCGCGGCCATCGGGCTGTCCAGGTAGACGGCCAGCGCACGCGGCAGCCGCTGCTGGCGCTTGAGCTCGTCGATGGCGTGCAGCAGCGCCTGCGCGCGACCGACCGCGAACACCGGCACCACCGCCGTGCCGCCGCGGGCGGCCACGCGCGCCAGCAGCGGGGCGAGTTCGTCGATCAGATGGCCAGTGGGGTGCAGACGGTTACCGTACGTGGACTCCACCACCACCGCGTCGGCCGCAGGCGGCGGATCGGGCGGAAACATCAGGAGATCGTCGGCCCGTCCCAGGTCGCCCGAAAACAGCAAACGCCGCCCGCCCACTTCCACCAGCACAGACGCAGCCCCCAGGATGTGACCGGCGCCAAAAAACTGCACCCGCCAGCCGGTGATTGGCTCAAAAGGTTGATACAGCGGCTGCGCGCGCAGATGGCGCAGCGCTTCCTGTGCGTCGGCCGCAGTGTACAGCGGCAGCGCCGGGCTGTGCCGGGAGAAGCCGTGCCGGTTGGCAAACGCTGCGTCTTCCTCCTGCAGGTGGGCGGCGTCGGGCAGCAGGATGTCGCACAGGTCGCGGGTGGCGGCGGTGCACCAGATGCGACCCCGGAAACCCTCGCGCACCAGCAGCGGCAGGTAGCCGCTGTGGTCGATGTGTGCGTGGGTCAGCACCACCGCGCGGATCTGGTTGGGCACGATGGGCAGCGGCGCGCGGTTGCGCAGCCGCAGGTGCTTGTAGCCCTGGAATAGCCCGCAGTCGATCAGCAGCCGATCGTTGCGGTACTCGATCAGGTATTTCGATCCGGTGACGGTTCCGGCGCCGCCCAGAAACTGTATGCGCACGTCCATGGGGGCATGGTAGCGTGGCCGCGCACCCGCATCACCGTTTGCGCAGCCTCAGGAGAAAAAATCTTTGGCCCTCTCAAACCATCCCTTCTCGTTGGGGCTGTGGCGGCCGCCGCCTTTGCGAAACGACTCCTCGAGTTCACGCAACAGGCGGCGCTGGTGCTCGGTGAGTTTGACTGGCGTCTCGACCACGATGTGCGCGTACAGGTCACCGGGGAAGCTGGAGCGCACCCCCTTGATGCCACGGCCCCGCAGGCGGAAGGTCTTGCCGGTCTGGGTGCCTTCGGGGATATCGATGGTGGCCTTGCCGTCGAGCGTCGGCACGTCGACCTCGCCGCCCAGCGCGGCGGTGGTGATGCTGATCGGTACCTGCACGTGCAGATCGTCGCCGTCGCGCTCGAACAGGTCGTGCTTGCGGATGCGGATCTCGATGTACAGGTCACCGGGCGGCCCTCCGTTGCGCCCGGGCTCGCCGTTGCCGCTGGAGCGGATGCGCATGCCGTCGTCGATGCCAGCGGGAATGCGGATCTCCAGGGTCTTGTGGCGCTTGACTTTGCCTTCGCCGTGGCAGGTGGGGCAGGGTTCGGGGATGATCTTGCCGCTGCCGTGGCAGTGTGGGCAGGTCTGCTGCACGCTAAAGAAACCCTGGCGCATTTGCACCACACCGTTGCCATGACAGGTGGGGCAGGTCTTGGCGCTGGTGCCGGGTTTGGCCCCGCTGCCGTGGCAGGTAGGGCAATCGTCCCACGACGGGATGCGAATTTGCGCATCCTTGCCGCGAGCGGCTTCCTCCAGCGTGATCTCCATCGCGTACGACAGATCGGCACCGCGGTAGACCTGGCGTCCGCGTGCCCCGCGTGGCGCGCCGAAGATATCGCCGAAGATGTCACCGAACGCTTCGCTGAAACCGGCGAATCCGTCGCCGGCGCCGGCGCGCATGTTGGGGTCGACGCCCGCGTGGCCGTAGCGGTCGTAGGCGGCGCGCTTGTCCGCATCGGACAGGATCTCGTAGGCTTCCTTGACCTCCTTGAATTTTTCCTCGGCCGTCTTGGCGGCATCCCCCTGGTTGCGGTCAGGGTGATATTTCATGGCCAGCTTGCGGTAGGCCTTCTTGATCTCGTCTTCGCTGGCGTTGCGGGTCACGCCCAGGATCTCGTAGTAGTCGCGTTTGGCCATGTCGATCCACAGTCTTGCTTGGAGCGGAAAAGCCGCGCCGGGCGCGAATGCCCGAACGCGGCGTGCAGCAGCGGCGGGTCAGGTCGGCGGCTCAGTCGCGCTTGACTTCCTTGACCTCGGCGTCCACGATGTCGTCCGCCGCCGCGCGCGAGGCGCTGCCGTCCGTGCCCGTCGATCCGCTGGCGGTCGCTGCGGTTGCGGCGCCCGCTGCCTGCGCATCGGCGTACATCTTCTCCCCCAGCTTCTGGCTGGCGCTCATCAGCGCTTCGGTCTTGGCTCCGATGGTAGCCTTGTCGTCGCCTTTGATGGCCTCTTCCAGCTCCTTGATCGCGGCTTCGATGCGATCCTTGTCGGCGGCGTCGAGCTTGTCGCCGTACTCTTTCAGGCTCTTGCGCACCGACGCGATCAGGGCATCGCCCTGGTTGCGGGCCTGCACCAGCTCGACCTTGCGCTTGTCCTCGGCCGCGTTGAGCTCGGCGTCCTTGATCATGCGCTGGATCTCTTCTTCCGTCAGGCCCGAGTTGGCCTTGATGGTGATCTTGTTTTCTTTGCCGGTGCCTTTGTCGCGCGCGGACACGTGCAGGATGCCATTGGCATCGATGTCAAAGGTGACTTCGATTTGCGGCACGCCGCGCGGTGCTGGCGGAATGCCCTCCAGGTTGAACTCACCCAGCAGCTTGTTGCCCGCGGCCATTTCGCGCTCGCCCTGATAGACCTTGATGGTCACGGCAGGCTGGTTGTCTTCGGCCGTGCTGAACACCTGCGAGTACTTGGTCGGAATCGTGGTGTTCTTCTTGATCATCTTGGTCATGACGCCGCCCATCGTCTCGATGCCGAGCGACAGCGGGGTCACGTCCAGCAGCAGCACGTCCTTGCGCTCGCCGGACAACACGGCGCCCTGGATGGCCGCGCCCACCGCCACCGCCTCGTCGGGGTTGACGTCCTTGCGCGGCTCGCGGCCGAAGAACTCCTTGACCTTCTCCTGCACCTTGGGCATGCGCGTCATGCCGCCGACCAGGATCACGTCGTCGATATCCGAGACCTTGATGCCGGCGTCCTTGATGGCGATGCGGCACGGCTCGATGGTGCGCTCGATGAGATCTTCCACCAGGCTCTCCAGCTTGGCGCGCGTGAGCTTGATATTGAGGTGCTTCGGCCCGGTGGCGTCGGCGGTGATATAGGGCAGGTTGATCTCGGTCTGCTGGCTCGACGACAGCTCGATCTTAGCCTTCTCGGCGGCTTCTTTCAGGCGCTGCAGGGCCAGCACGTCCTTAGACAGATCGACGCCCTGTTCCTTTTTGAACTCGCTGATGATGTAGTCGATGATGCGCTGGTCGAAGTCTTCGCCACCCAGGAAGGTGTCGCCGTTGGTGGACAGCACCTCGAACTGCTTTTCGCCGTCGACGTCGGCGATTTCGATGATCGAGATGTCGAACGTGCCGCCGCCCAGGTCATAGACCGCGATCTTGCGGTCACCCTTGCCACCCTTGTCCAGACCAAAGGCCAACGCGGCAGCCGTGGGCTCGTTGATGATGCGCTTGACCTCCAGCCCGGCGATGCGGCCGGCGTCCTTGGTCGCTTGGCGCTGCGCGTCGTTGAAGTAGGCCGGCACGGTGATGACGGCCTCGGTGACCGGCTCGCCCAGGTAGTCCTCGGCGGTCTTCTTCATCTTGCGCAGCACTTCGGCGCTGACTTGCGGCGGTGCGAGCTTTTGGCCGCGCACTTCGACCCAGGCGTCACCGTTGTCGGCCTTGATGATTTTGTAGGGCATCAGGCCGATGTCCTTCTGGACTTCCTTCTCTTCGAACTTGCGACCGATGAGACGCTTGACCGCAAACAGCGTATTTTTCGGGTTGGTGACGGCCTGACGCTTAGCCGGGGCGCCGACCAGGATTTCGCCGTCTTCCATATACGCGACGATGGAGGGCGTGGTGCGCGCCCCTTCCGCGTTTTCGATCACCTTGGGCGCGCCGCCTTCCATGATGGCGACACACGAGTTGGTGGTGCCCAGGTCGATGCCGATGATCTTGCCCATGTGAGGATGCTCCTGTTTCGATTCGATGAAAGCCGCGGTGGCCGGGCTACGGTGGGGACCCCGGTGGCGGGTGATGCCGATCGAGGCCCGAACTGCGGCGCTATTACGCAGGTGGGGGCGGCCCGGCGGACTTCAAGGCTGCGGGAATACCCCCGGCTAGGTCATTTGGGCGCCGCCACCGTCACCAGCGCCGGACGCAGCACGCGCTCGGCCATCAGGTAGCCTTTTTGCAACGTAGCCACCACCGTGTTGGCGGGCTGGTCGGCCTCGACCATGCTGATGGCCTGGTGCTGGTGCGGATCGAAGCGGTCGCCGGGCGCCGGGGCGATCGGCGTGATTTTCTGTCGGGCCAGCGCCGCCTGCAACTGCTTCAACGTGGCCTGGGTCCCTTCACGGATCTGCTCGATCGTCGCCTCCTGCACGACCAGGCCAGCCTCCAGGCTGTCGAGCACCGGCAGCAGGCTCTCGGCAAAGCTCTCGATGGCGAATTTGCGCACTTTGGCCATCTCCTCTTCGGCCCGCCGGCGCGTATTTTCGGCATCGGCCAGCGCGCGCAGCAGCTGGTCGTTGAGGTCGGCCACGCGGCTGCGCAGGGCCTGTAGTTCGGCTGCGGCGTCCGGTTTCGCGTCGTCGGCTGCCGCCTCGGCAGCCGGGGTGCTGGTGCTGTCGGCCGCTGCGGCGGCGTGCGCCCCATTGGCCGCGTTCGGGGTCTCGGGAGTGGAGGTCTGAGTCATGGGTGGTTGTACGATCCGATGGGAGAAGACAACAAACTGTACTTACACTGGGGACGGCGGAGGCGCTTTCAAGAGGCGTGCCACAATGCCGGTGGTGGTCGGTTGCGGCCCGTCTTCCGTCAAGCGCACCGGAGTGTGACCGATGAAGCTGTTCCGTTACGGCCCCCCAGGCGACGAACGCCCCGCCATGCTCGACGCCGATGGCGTGGGCCGCGATCTGTCGGCCGTGGTTGGCGACCTGACGCCACACACTCTGGGGCCGGATGCGCTGGCGCGTCTGGGCCGACTCGACCCGGCCCGGCTGCCACCAGTGGAGCCGGGGCAGCGGCTGGGCCCCTGCGTCGGGCAGATCGGCAACGTGATCGCCATCGGCCTCAATTATGCCGACCACGCCGCGGAGGCGGGCCTGCCAATCCCGAAGCAGCCGATCGTCTTTAGCAAGCACACGGCGACCGTGTGCGGCCCGCACGACGACGTTTGGCTGCCGCCGGGCGCGCAGAAGCTGGACTGGGAGGTGGAGCTGGCCGTCGTCATCGGGCAGCCCGCCTGGCATGTGCCCGAAGCGCGTGCGCTGCAGGTGGTGGCTGGTTACTGCTTGGCCAATGATGTCTCGGAGCGCGCGCACCAGCTCGAGATGGACGGGCAGTGGATCAAGGGCAAAAGCTACCCGACGCACTGCCCGCTGGGGCCGTGGCTGGTAACCGCCGACGAAATCCCGGATCCGCAGGCGGTCGAACTCTGGCTGGACGTCAACGGCACGCCGCGCCAGCGCGGCAGCACGCGCACGATGATCTTCGGCGTGGCCACCATCGTGGCGTACCTGAGCCGCTTCATGCGGTTGCTGCCAGGCGATGTGATCCTGACCGGGACGCCACCGGGCGTCGGCATGGGGCAGCGACCGCCCGTATACCTGCGCGCGGGTGACGTCATGACGTTGGGCAGCCCGCAGCTGGGCGAGCAGCGCCAGCGCGTCGTCGCGGCACCGCTGCCGGCCTGAGACGGGTGCCGCCCGGTCAGGCGTTGCGGCCCAGGTAGACTTTGCGCAGCAGGCGAATCAGCATGGTGCGCTCGACGTCGTCGAGGTGCGTCACGTCTGAGCTCTCGACGGCACTGACCAACGCCTGCGCCTGCGCTTGTACGGCCGCACCCCGCGGGGTCACGTACAGCGCCTGCGCGCGCCGGTCGGTGGGGTGATCGCGCCGTTCGATCCAGCCGCGTTGCTCCAGCCCGCGGACCAAGCCCACCAAGTTGGGCGGCAGGATGTCCAGCGCCGCGCACACCTGGCGTGAGGTGATGCCGGGGTTATGGGCGATGAGGGTCAGCACGGTAAAGTCCACCACGCGCAGACCCCAGGGCTCCAGACGCGGCAGGACGTGGCCGATGATGGCCAGCGCCGCGCGCCGCGCGTTGTAGCCGATCAGCGACTCCAGGAAGCGGGTGTCCACGCCGGGGTTCGGCTCGGGCGGTGGCGTGTCTGCGGGGTGGGAAATTACGCTCACGGCGTGGATGTTAGCGCCCGTGCCGGGCGTGGCCTGCGCGTATGATGTTCCGGCATCGGCCAGCGAGGAGTACCGACATCGGCCAGCGAGGAGTCAACGCATGAAGGGTATCGTCTTTTCCGAGCCATCGAGATGGTCGAGGAGCAGTTCTCGCCCGAGGTGGCCGACCGCATGATCGAGGCCGCAAACGTGCCCTCCGGTGGAGCCTACACTGCGGTCGGTACCTACAGTCACGAGGAGATGCTGGCGCTGATCGGGGAGCTGTCCCGGCTGACCGAAGTCCCGGTGCCGCAGCTGGTGCGCGCGTACGGGCGGCATCTGTTTCGGCGCTTCACGCAGCTGTACCCGTCGTTTTTCGACGGAGTGCCGACGGCGTTCGATTTTCTGTCACGCATCGAGAACCACGTGCATCTGGAGGTGCGCAAGCTGTACCCCGACGCCGAGCTACCGCGCTTTGACACCCCCGAGGCCGATGTCCGCCACTGGGTGATGGTCTACGAGTCGCGCCGGCCGTTTGCGGCGCGGGCCGAGGGGCTGATCGAGGGGTGCCTGGCACACTACGGCGAAAACGCCGAGCTGACGACCACGGGCCTGTCCGAACCGGGGTTGACCCGTGTCCGATTCGACATCGTCCGCCGCGCCTGACCTGGCCGCGGCGCTGGCGCTGGCCGAACGGCGGCTGGTGCGCGAGCGCAAGGCGCGCAAGGAGGCCGAGGCGCTGTTGGAGAGCAAAAGCCGCGAGCTGTACCTGGCCAACCAGCAGCTGCGCGCGCTGGCGCAGGACCTGCAGGCCCAGGTGCAGCAGCGCACCGCCGATTGGGTAGCGGCGCGCGACACCGCGCTGGAGGCCAGCCGGGCCAAGTCCGAGTTCGTGGCGGTGATGAGCCACGAAATCCGCACCCCGCTCAACGGTGTGCTGGGGAAGCTGGATCTGCTGCTGCACACTCCGCTGTCGGCCGAGTAGCGCGAGATGGTTGACACCGCGATGCATTCGGCGCGGCTGCTGCTCGGGCTACTGAACGACATCTTGGACTTCTCCAAGATCGAGGCTGGCCAGCTGGTGCTGGAGCAGGTCGCGTTGGCGCCCGCGACCCTCATTCGGCAGTGTGTCGACAGCCTGGCCGTGCAGGCGCAAGCCAAGGGGCTGACGCTGACCTGCGACATCGATGCCAGCGTGCCGGCGGCCGTCCGCGGTGACCCGACCCGCCTGCGGCAGCGCGGCTGGAGCGGCCCCGTGGTCGCGCTGACCGCCAATGCCACCGAGGCCGACCGTCAGCGGTGTCTGGCCGCGGGCATGAAATTTTCTGTCCAAGCCGTTTA
>NZ_DAISZC010000013.1:0-35502 GCF_036824975.1 Tepidimonas sp. | reverse complement strand
ATGACAGGATCGGCTACCATCGCCGGCGTGTGGTGCGCGTGGGCGCGCCGTGCCCCGCCCGCAGCCGAACCCGCCCCCCGGAGCGTAACCGATGACCGATGTGACAGCCCAGCCGGAGATGGGCGCAACGCTCAAGCTCTCTCCCTGCCCGCCGGTGCCTGTGGCCGATGACGGCAGCGTGCCGCTGAAACTGCGTCGTGTCGCCATCGACACGTATCGCGAAAACGTTGCCTACTTGCACCGGGACTGCGAGATCTACCGTGCCGAGGGCTTTCAGGCCCTGTCCAAGGTGGAGGTGCGCGCCAACGGGCGCAAGGTGCTGGCCACGCTCAACGTCACGCTCGACCCGCGCATCGTCAAATGCGATGAGGTCGGCCTGTCGATCGACGCTTTTGCCCAGCTCGGGGTCGAGCCCGGCCATCCGGCCACGATCTCGCAGGCCGAGCCGCCGGCGTCGATGGCGGCGCTGCACCGCAAGATCAGCGGCGAGCGCCTCGGGCGCGCCGAGTTTCGCGCCATCGTGCGCGACATCGCCGAGCGCCGCTACTCCAAGATCGAGCTGTCGGCTTTCGTCGTCGCCACCCAGGCCGGCGAGCTCGACCGCGAGGAGGTGTACTTCCTGACCGAGGCCATGATCGAGGCTGGCCAGCGCCTGGACTGGCGCGAGCGGCTGGTGGTGGACAAGCACTGCATCGGTGGCATTCCGGGCAACCGCACCTCGATGCTGGTGGTGCCGATCGTCGCCGCGCATGGGCTGGTGTGTCCCAAGACCTCGTCGCGTGCCATTACCTCGCCGGCCGGTACCGCCGACACCATGGAGGTACTGGCCGAGGTCGAACTGCCGATTGAGCGACTGCAGGACATCGTGCGCGAGCACCGCGGCTGCCTGGCCTGGGGCGGCACCGCGCATTTGTCCCCGGCCGACGATGTGCTGATCGCCGTCGAGCGGCCGCTGTCGCTTGATTCCCCCAGCCAGATGGTGGCCTCGATACTGAGCAAGAAGGTGGCGGCTGGCTCCAACCACATCGTGCTCGACATCCCGGTGGGGCCGACGGCGAAGGTGCGCTCGATGCCCGACGCGCAACGCCTGCGGCGGCTGTTCGAGTACGTGGCGCGCCGGCTGGGCATTTCGGTGGACGTGGTGATTACCGACGGGCGCCAACCGATCGGGCAGGGCATCGGCCCGGTGCTGGAGGCGCGCGACGTCATGCGCGTGCTGCAGAACCACCCACTGGCGCCGATGGATCTGCGCCAGAAGGCGCTGCGGCTGGCTGGCCGCCTGCTCGAGTGCGATCCCGACATCCGCGGCGGCGATGGCTACGGCATTGCACGCGACATTCTCGACTCGGGTCGGGCGCTGGACAAGATGATGGCGTTGATTGCCGCCCAAGGCGCGCGCCCGTTCGATCCGGAGCGGCCGCCGCTGGCACGGCTGACCTTCGAGGTCACGGCGCCGCGCGACGGGGTGGTGACCGGTATCGATAACCTGCAGATTGCCCGTATAGCGCGGCTGGCCGGCGCACCCAAGGTGCCAGGCGCGGGCGTGGATCTGGCGCGCAAGCTGGGCGAGCCGGTGCGCGCGGGCGAGCTGCTGTACCGTGTTTACGCCGAATTTCCCGCCGACCGCGGCTTTGCGTGGGAGGCCAGCCATCGCCACAGCGGCTACCAGATCGGCGAGCCGCACGAGGTCCCACACGTGTTCGTGGAATTCTGAACATGCCGCTGTTGCTGTGCTGCGACGACGAAACGGGGCCGGCCGGGCGGCTGCTGACGGCGCTGCGAGCGCTGGACGGCGACGACGCGCGCGAGCCCTGGACGCTGGCGGTTATCGACCGCCACCGCTTCCCCGACGGGGAATGGCGGCTACGGCTGCCGGCTTGCATGCCGGCGGCAGTGGCGGTCTACCGCAGCCTGCACCAGCCCAACGAGAAGCTGGTGGAGCTGCTGCTGGCCGCGCCGGCAGCGCGCGAACTGGGCGCGCAGCGCCTGTGGCTGGTGGCGCCGTATCTGGCCTACATGCGCCAGGACATGGCCTTCACGCCCGGCGAGGTGGTCAGCCAGCGTCACCTGGGGCGCTGGCTGGCAGCGGCATTCGACGGGCTCATCACCGTCGATCCGCATCTGCACCGCGTGGCGACCCTGGCCGAGGCGGTGCCGCTCGGCGATGCCCAGGCGCTCAGCGCGGCGCCGCTGCTGGCGCAGGCCATCGTAGCGCGGCGGCCAGGCGCGCTGCTGCTGGGCCCGGACGAAGAGTCGGCCCAGTGGGTGCAGCAGGCCGCTGCGACCGTTGGGCTGCAGGCCGCGGTCTGCCGCAAGGTGCGCCGCGGCGACCGTGATGTGCAGGTCGAGCTGCCGGCACTGGATGTGCGCGGCCGCGCGGTGGTGATTCTGGACGACATGGCCAGCACCGGGCGGACGGTGGCACGGGCCGCGGCCGCGCTGCGGGCGGCGGGTGCTGTGTCGGTGGACGTGGCGGTAACGCATGCGCTGTTCGTCGGCGACGCGCTGGCGGTGATGCAGGCCGCCGGCGTGGGCGAAGTCTGGAGTACCGACAGTGTCCCCCACGCCAGCAACACGGTGGCGCTGGCGCCGCTACTGGCCGCGGCGCTTCAGCGATCGGTGCGCAGCGTAGCCGGCAGCGGCACTGCGGCCGGCGCTGCATGCCGGTAGCCACGGCCGCCAACCGCTCAGCCGATCAGCCGCCGCACGCGCTGCCGTGGTCAGTGGGGGATCTCTTGGTCTTAGCTGTGGATGCCCACCCTGTCGATCGTGCCGTCGCGCACATGGCGCACACTCAGTTCGGCCGGTCCCCAGCGCAGTTGATCGCCCTCCACCGGCGGGTGCACACAGGTATAACGAAACCACTCACCGACCGTCAGCTGCTCGTCGTGTACCGGTGGCCAGTCGTAGAAGCGGCACAGCGCGGCCATCGGGGTGTCGGCAGGTACCTCGGTCGCCGTACACCTGGCGTGCCGACACCGTGTCGTTGCGGTCGGGCAGCACCACGCCGGCGCGGCGCGCTGCCCACGGCAGTGTGGTGCCCTGTAGCAGCAGCGAGGCCAATACCACGACGAAGGCGATATGGAAAAACGTCTTGGCACCATCGACCTCAGCCATGAGCGGAAACACGGCCAGCACGATCGGCACCGCGCCGCGCAGGCCCACCCACGCGATGAAGGCGATGTCGTGCGGCGGGAACCGAAACGGCCACAGGCACAGCCACACCGCCACCGGGCGGGCCAGCCCCATAAGCACCGCCGCCACGCCCAGCGCCGGCAGCCAGGTACGCAGCGCCTCGCTCGGCGTCACCAGCAGGCCCAACAGCAGGAACATGCCCGCCTGCGCCATCCAGGCGTAGCCGTCCATGGCCTGCAGGGCCGGTGCCACCGAGCCGCGCGCGCGGTTGCCCACCACCAGCCCGAAGACATAAACGGCCAAAAACCCCGACCCGCCGATCCAGGTGGTGAAGGCAAACACGGCCAGCCCGGCCGACAGCAGCAACAGCGCGCGTACCCCGCCGGCTGGACGCGTGACTCGCGCCAGCCAGCGCAAACCGTTGGCCAGCGCCCAGCCCAGACCCGCTCCCACCAGCAGGCCCCAGCCAAACGGCTGCAACAAAGCCAGCACGCTCGACCACAGCGTGGCCGCCGACGGCGCCGTCGGCGCACTGACCAGGCCAATGAGGGCCAGTGTCAAAAACACCGCCATCGGGTCGTTCAGTCCCGACTCGATCTCCAACGTGGAGGCCACGCGCTCGTCGAGCCGTACTTCCGAGGTTTGCAACAACGAAAACATCGCGGCGGCGGTCGAGCCGACGATGGCTCCCAGCAGTAGCGCCAGCCGCCAGTCCAGGTCCAGCAGCAACCAAACGCCTAGCCCGGCGAGCGCCGCGCTGACCACCACGCCCACGGTGGCTAGCAGCAGTGCGGGGCGCAGCCCGGTGCGGAAGGTGGCCTCACGCGTGCGCAGCCCGCCGTCGAGCAAGATCACGGCCAGCGCCACGTTGCCCACCCAAAACGCCAGCCGGAAGTCCTCGAACGCCACACCGCCGGGGCCATCCTCGCCCAGCAACATGCCCGCCACCAAAAACACCAGCAGGAAGGAAAGCCCCAGCCGAGCCGAAAACAGCCCCGCCACCAGGCTTACCAGCAGCAGAGCCGCCGCGGTCAACAACGGCAGCGCCAAAAAATCCAGCGACATCTTCATGGTGACCCAACCGTAGCAGAATCCGGGCCATGACGACGCGCGTGCTGGCTCTGGGCGGCGGGTGCTTCTGGTGCACCGAGGCGGTGTTCGACCGCGTGCGCGGCATACTGGACGTCGAATCGGGCTACTGCAACGGGCAGGCTGAGCAGCCCAGCTACGAGCAGGTCTGTACCGGCACCACGGGGTGTGTGGAGGTGGTGCGGCTGGTGTATGACCCCACGGTGATCGACGAGCGCACGCTGCTGACGATCTTCTTTGCCACGCACGACCCCACCACGCCCAACCGGCAGGGCGCGGATGTCGGCACCCAGTATCGCAGCGGCGTCTACTGGACCGAGCCCTTGCAGGCTAACGTGGCGCGCGCGCTGATGGCCGAACTGCAGGCCAGCGGGATGTTGGGTGCCCCGCTGGTCACCGAGGTCGAGCCGTTGCGCCACTATTGGCCTGCCGAGGATTACCATCAGAATTTTTACGCCCGTCACCCGTATCACGGCTATTGCTTGGCGGTGGCCGCGCCCAAGGTGGCCAAGCTACGGCGCGACTTTGCTCGCTGGCTCAAGCCCGATGCGGGCTAAGTGCCGCCTGCCACCACCGCCGCTGCGGGCCGGGGGGCGGACGTTTCCGCGCAGGGGTGCCCACCGCCTACCCCGCTGAGCCGCTGTCGAGGAGGCGGACGTCACGCGCGCGGCGTGGGCGGGCTGCTTGCGTCCCACACGGGTCGGCGCAAAGGCGGGCGTCGCCCACGCGGCAGTCCCGGCAGCGCCGCCCCGCTACACTGGCAGTCGTGAACGTTGCCGATCATCCCGTTTTCCAGTCACTGGTGCCCGTGTTCTTGCTCATCGGCGCCGGGGTGCTGGCGGGTCGGCGCGGCTGGGTTGGCGCGGGCGCAATCAAAGAGCTGTCCAACTTGGTCTTTTTGCTGCTGATCCCGGCGCTGCTGTTTCGCACCATGAGCCAGGTGCGGCTCGGCAGCCTCGACTGGCGTCCCATCGCGGCCTACTTCAGCGCCGTGCTGCCGTGGTTTGCGCTGCAAATCGTCTGGCGCGGCTTCACATCGCGCGGTATCGTGCTGGCGCTGGGGGGGACGTTCTCGAATCTGGTGATGATCGGCATCGCCCTGGTGGGCCTGGCTTATGGGCAGCCGGGGCTGGTGACGCTGCTGACCCTGATTGCGGTGCACGCGCTGATTCTGCTGACGGCGGCGTCGGTGGCGCTGGAGCTGGCCGATGCCCGGCAGCGCGCTGGTACGCAGGCGCTGGACTGTCGGCGTCTGTGGCGCGCCACGTGGTCGGCGGTGCGCAGTTCGGTCATCCACCCGATTCCGCTGCCGATTGCCTGCGGGCTGCTGTGGGGTGCCTCGGGGCTGGCGCTGCCCTCGGTGGTGGATCGGCCGCTGCATCTGCTGGGGCAGGCGTTTGGGCCGCTGGCGTTGGTGCTGGTCGGCATCAGTCTGGCGCACACGCCGCTGCGCGGCCGCTGGCGCGAGGCGCTGGGGGTGGCGCTGGCCAAAAACGTGGCCGTGCCGGTGCTGGTGGGCCTGTCGGCGTGGGCATGGGGTCTGCGCGGCCTGCCGCTGACTGTGCTGGTGGTGGCCGCCGCGGTGCCGGTAGGGGCCAACGTGTTTCTGTTTGCACAGCGCTACCACGTGGCGCAGGCCGAAGTGACCGCTGCCACGGCAGTATCGACGGCGTTGTCGGTGGTGACGCTGAGCGTGGCGATGCTGGTGATGGGGGCATTGACTGCGTGATCGCTGGCGGCTTACTGGCTGATGCGCAACACCCAGCGCTTACCGCTGCACAGGTGGCCGTGGCAGGCGGCTCACTGGCTGATGCGCAGCCCTTCCTCGATCTGGTACTCGAAGTAGCGCTGAAAGCTAAAAGCCAGTGACGCCATGAAAGCGGTGGCTCCGACCATCAGCGCCAGCACCACCGCGATCACGGTGAGCCACTGCGTCGCGCCAGCCGGGGCATCCGGCGACAGTCCCGGGTTGTGGCGGGCATTCCAGCGTTCGGCGGGCATCAGCGCATAGACGATGGCCGCCAGGCAGGCGGCCACCAGGCTGGCGCCCAGCAGCGGCAGCAGCACCCACGACAGTTTGTCGTCCTGCCCGTAGGTCAGCACCCGGTCCACCCCCCATAGGCCCAGCGCGGTAGGGATGGCGTGCGCCCAGCCCCAGACATCGCCCATGCCGTACAGATAAAAACGGTGCCAACCCAAGCCTCCCCCGAGGAAGGCGAGCCAAGCCGCGACGGTTTTGTTGCGCGGGCGACAGGGGTGTTCGCAGGGGCGTGACATGGGCAAGCGTCAGCAGCGGGTGGCGGAGGGTGGTTGTGAGGGGGCGGTGCCAGGGAACGTGCCACGTGGGCGGGGTGGGCGCGTGCCCGGCGCCGTGCTCTGGTGGGTGGGTGGCCACGTCATCCCTGCCATCGCTTGGGAGTGGCAGCTATGGCGCGGGTTCCCGATGGGCACATCAGGGGTCGGCTGGCGGGGCGCGATCGCCCCAGCCGAGGGATTTTTCCATCAGCACGATATCCAGCCAGCGGCCGAATTTCCAGCCGCAGGCGCGTACCACGCCAACCCGCTCAAAGCCTAGCGCCGTGTGCAGCCCGATCGAGCCGACGTTGGCCGAGTCGCCGATGACCGCCATCACCTTGCGGATGCCGCGCTGCTCCAGCTGCCCCAGCAGCTCGGCCAGCAGGGCGCGGCCAATGCCCTGGCCGGCGGCGTCGGGGGCCACGTAAATCGAATCTTCCACTGAGTAGCGGTAGGCCGGCCGCGGCTTGAACCAGTTGCCGTAGGCAAAACCCAGGACCTGCCCCGCGCGCTCGGCCACCAGCCATGGCAGGTGCTTGTCCAGCACGTCGGCGCGGCGCACTGCCATCTCGGCGACGCTGGGCGGGGTGGTTTCGAAGGTGCCGGTGCCGTGCAGCACATGGTGGCCGTACAGGGCCGCGATGGCGGGCAGGTCGTCGTCGCGGCTGGGGCGGATCAGCAGGGGATTCACGGGGTGCGGGATATAATAGCCGGTTTGCAACGTTTCTCTGGCCGGGTGGCCAGTTGCCGTGTCTTAGGCGTTGCCTTTCCGTCTCGTCGAACAGTTCGCAAGGATAACCTATGGTCGTGATCCGACTCGCCCGTGGCGGCTCCAAGGCCCGCCCGTTCTACCATATCGTCGTTGCCGACAAACGCTGCCGTCGCGACGGCCGCTTCATCGAGCGCATTGGCTTTTACAACCCCATTGCCCGTGGCAACGACGTGCCGCTGAACATCGCGCAGGACCGTCTGGCCTACTGGCTGGGCGTGGGGGCGCAGCCGTCCGAGACGGTGCAGCGCCTCATCAAGCAGGCGCCCAAGCCGGTTGCCGCCGAGGCGGCCGCAGCCTGACGACAGCGGCGCGATGACCGACGCACAGCCTTGGCAAGCTGTGGTGCTGCCGGCCGATGCGGTGGCGGTCGGTCATGTGCAGGACGCCTGGGGCGTGCACGGCTGGGTGCGCGTGCACAGTCTCAGCGCCAGTGCCGATGCGCTGCGCCATGCGCGGCGCTGGTTTCTCACCCCGCCCGATGCGGCAACGCCGCGGGCCCGCGCCTTCGATGCCTTCGATGGCGCTGTTGAAGTCACGGTGGCGCAGGTGCGCTGGCACGGGGATGGTTTGGTGGCCCGGCTCGAAGGGGTGGGAGAGCGAACCCAGGCCGAGCGCCTGCGGGGCGCCCGCATCCACATCGCGCGGGCCGATTTTCCGCCCACGCACGATCCCGACGAGTTTTACTGGGTCGACTTAATCGGCCTGTCCGTGGTCAACCGCGAAGGGGTGGTCCTGGGCGTCGTGGACGACCTGCTGTCCACCGGCCCACATGCGGTGCTGTGTGTGCGCCACGGGCAAGGTGGCGACGCGGTGCAGCGCCTGATTCCGTTTGTGCGCGCCTACGTCGATGCGGTCGATCTGGCGGCGCGCCGCATCGCCGTCGATTGGCAGCCCGATTACTGAGTCCGTTCGCGCACGGCGGCGGGGCCGCGAACCGAGCATGCGCTTTGACGTCATCACGCTGTTTCCGGAACTCATCGAGCCGTTCCTGCGCACCGGCGTGACCCGCCGCGCGTTCGACAGTGGCGCGGTGGAGGTGCGGGTGTGGCCGTTGCGTGCATACGCCGACGGCAACTACCGGCGTGTCGATGACCGCCCGTTTGGTGGCGGCCCGGGCATGGTGATGCTGCCCGAGCCGTTGTACCGCTGCTGGCAGGCGGTGCGGGCCGACCGTGGGCTGCCGCCGCGGCGCGCGCCGGGGGCGGCGGTGGATGTGCCCACCGTACTGTTCGCCCCGGCGGGCGCGGTGCTGTCGCACGCCACGGTGGCGCGCTGGGCGCGACCGTCGCAGCCCGGCGCCATTTTGGTGTGTGGGCGCTACGAGGGGGTGGACCAGCGCTTCGTTGACGCTTGCGTGGACGAGCTCATCAGCCTTGGGGATTTCGTGCTCTCCGGCGGAGAGATCGCGGCGGTGGCCCTGCTGGATGCGGTTGCGCGCTTGCAGCCCGGCGTGCTGGGGGACGCCGACAGCGCCTCGCAGGACAGTTTCCATCCGGCTTTGGACGGGCTTCTGGACTGCCCGCACTACACGCGGCCAGAAGTCTGGCCGGGGCCTGCCGGGCCGATGGCGGTACCGTCGGTGCTGTTGTCAGGACACCACGCCCACATCGAGGCTTGGCGCCGACAGCAGCGCCTGCTGGCGACGGCACGTGCGCGCCCTGACCTGCTGGCGCAGGCCCGCCAGGCGGGGCGGCTGAGCGAGACCGACGAACGTTGGTTGGCCCAGACCCTTGGGTTATAATTAAAGGCTTTGATCCTCTGTCCGGCTTCGGAGGCTGGCAGCTCCGGGCGGAGCCGCGCAAGGGCGCGGTTTCGTGCAACAGTGCAGCGCGGTCATGATCACGGTGTCATCATGAACCTGATCCAGATTCTCGAGCAGGAAGAAATCGCTCGTCTCAACAAAGAAATCCCCGAGTTTGGCCCCGGCGACACGGTGGTCGTCAACGTCAACGTCATCGAAGGCAACAAAAAGCGCGTGCAGGCCTACGAAGGCGTGGTGATCGCCAAGCGCAACCGGGGCCTGAACTCCAGCTTCATCGTGCGCAAGATCTCCAACGGCGAAGGCGTCGAGCGCACGTTTCCGCTGTACAGCCCGCTGATTGCCAGCATCCAGGTCAAGCGCCGCGGCGACGTGCGCCGCGCCAAGCTGTACTACCTGCGCGGCCGCTCCGGCAAGTCCGCCCGCATCAAAGAAAAGTTGGGTGCTTAAGCGCCCAACTTTTGTCAAAAACTGGGCTTGTCCAGCGCCCGGCTGTCACCCAATGCTGGACGCAAACCGTGCTCGGCAGCCCCAATAGACCATTCGGGCCGCGGGTGAGCGTCTGAAAGTGGCACGGAGCCGCCCAGTGGTGCCCGAAGGGCGCACGGCAGCCTGCGGTACCGCGTTTGCCCAGAGAAGCTGGACGCGCAGGCGTCCGCTTCCCGTGCTGGTGCGGGTGCCGAAGGGTGGACGGAGGGCGCGCCTCCACTCAATGCACCGCCTCGACGGCGCTGACCGATGGCGGCGCTGGCTCGTGTCCATTTGCACCCGCCAGACGCAGCGCCAGTTGCTGCAACGCCTCGATCAGCTGCTGCTGCGCCGCCTGCAGCTGCGCATCGCTGTCGGCGTCCGCTGGGTCGCTGGACTGCCACCAGCGCTCGGCCGCATCGTGCAGGCGTTGATGGGCAGCGACGAAGGCCGCGTATTCAGGCCAGTCCTGGGCGCTGGCCGGCAGCGCCTCGAGCAGCATCCGCTGTACTGCGCAGTCGTGTGCGGGCGGCAGCGGGGCGGTTCGGGCCTGCAGGTGCAAAAACGCGGCGCGGTGTTCCACCTCTATCCGCGCCATCAGGTTGATCCAAGGCGAGCCGAGCAATCGCGCCCAAGTGTGCCACTGGGCCGGGGCAGCCCAGCGCCGCACCCATTCTGGCCACTCCGATACGGGCATGGGGCGGGCGATACCGTAGCCCTGCGCGGTGGCCGCACCCAGCCGCAGCAGCAGCGTTGCCTGCTCCAGCGTCTCGACCCCTTCGGCCACGATGTGCAGCCCAAACGCCCGTCCCAGTGCGATGATGCCGTCGATGATGCGCAGGTCGTCCGGATCCTCGAAGACGTCGCGCACGAAGCTTTGGTCGATTTTGACGACGTGGGCCGGCAGCCGCTTCAGATACGACAGTGACGAGTAGCCGGTGCCGAAATCGTCGATGGCGATGCGCACACCCAACTGGTCGCAACGCTGCAAGATGCGCTCCAGCTGGTCGATGCCGTCGAGGGCGCCGCTTTCGGTGATTTCGAGCTCCAGACAGCGCGGATCGACCCGCGGGTGGTTGGCCAAGGTCCGCTCCAGCCGCTCGGTGAATGCCGGATCGCGCAGTTGGCGCGCGGCCACGTTGATCGACAGCAGCGCACCGCTGCACGGGCCATCGCGCCATTGCTCGAGGATATCGAGGGCGCGCTCGAGCACCCACTGACCGACGTCGACCATGACGGCGTCGTCTTCGATCATGGGCAGGAACGCCCCGGGCGCCAGCAGGCCGCGGCTGGGATGCTGCCAGCGCAGCAGCGCTTCCGCCCCCTCGACTTTGCCGTCGGTCAACCGCACCCGTGGTTGCAGAAACAGCGTGAACTCCTGCTGCGCGAGTGCGCGCCGTACCTCAGCCACCAGCTCCGCGTGGGCTGCGGCGGCCTGGTCTTCGCGCGGATCGTAGGCCACCCAACGTCCGCGTCCGTCCCGTTTGGCGCGATACAGCGCCTGATCGGCGTGGCGCAGCAGCACTTCGGCGTCGGCGTCGTCGTGTGGAAAAACGGTCACGCCCGCACTGGCACCCAACGTAAGCCCCAAGCGCTGGCCGGCGTCGACGCAGGTCTGCAACAGCCGGTTGACGATGGACGTCCAGTCGTCGCTGGCGTCCAGATCGACCAGCACGGCGACGAACTCGTCGCCCCCAAGCCGCGCCAGGGTATCGCCTTCGCGCAAGCTGGCGCGCAGCGCCTCGGCCAGCTGGCGCAACAGTCGGTCGGCGTGTTCGTGTCCCCAGCGTTCGTTGATCGACTTGAAGTCGTCCAAGTCCAGGTATGCCACCACCACCTGCCGGTGGTGCCGGCGCGCCATGGCCAGCGCCAGCTCCAGACGGTCGGCCAGCAGGTTGCGGTTGGGCAGCCCGGTCAACAGGTCGTAATGCGCCTGGTGCAGCAGCGCCTGCTGCTGTGCCTTCAGTTCGCTGATGTCTTGGGCGATGATGAGGTAACGCAGGATGCGGTTGTTGGCATCGCGCACGACCGTAATCGTCTCGATTACCGGCAGCTCGCTGCCGTCGGCACGGCGCCATGTCGATTCCCCGTGCCAGCGCCCCTCGCGCCGCAACTGCTGCAGCAGGCGGCGCCAACCGCGCACGCCACTGCCCGCATCGACACGCCACGGCAGGTTGGCGGCGCCGATGAGGGCCTGGCGGTCGTAACCGCTCAGGCGCTCCATGGCCGCGTTGACCTGCTGCACCACGCCCCGCTCGTCGAGGACGACGATCGCCTCACCAGCGTCCTCGAACACGCTGGCGGCGATGGTGCGCGCCTCCTCCAGCGCCACCGCTTCGGTGACGTCGCGGGCCAGGCCCGACACCGTCAGCGCCCGTCCGCTGACGGGATCGCGCGCGGTCACCCGGGCCCAAATCTCGACCCATTTCCAGGAGCCATCGGCGTGCCGCAGCCGCAGGCGCACATCGGCGTCGGGCAGCTGGCGGCGCAGGTACTCACGCAGCAGCTGCTGCAGTCGCTCGCGGTCATCTGGGTGCAGCCAGTCCGTCCAGACGGACAGCGGTATCGGCTGGCCAGCGTGCTGGGAGTGCCCCAACCAGGCCAAAGCACGGGCACACAGCGTCACGGTGCCGGCGCTGACGTCCCAGCGGATGCGCGCCAGCCGGGCGCCACGCAGGGTGTCTTCCAGTTCGGTGGCCAGCTGCTGCCGCTGGCGCGCCAGGCGGCGCAGCTGCAAGCTGATGATGCCCAGCACGACCGTGGCCAGCGCAAGCGCTGCACCGGCTCCCATCGCTATGGTGGTGCGGGCGCGTTCGGCATGCACCGCCGCTGCGGTGCGCTGCGCCACCAGCGACTCGAGCCGGTTCTGGTAGCGCTGCAATTCGGCCTGTAGCGAGGCCGAGCGGCTCTCGGGCAGCAACACCGACAGCAGCAGTCGGCGCCCGTCGATTTCCACCGGCGAGCTGTGCACCTCCACCGTCACCACATCGCCCGAGGCCAGGCGGTGCGGAAAGACGAAAAACTGCCGTCCCTGTTCCCGCGCCCGCGCCATTTCGGCGCGAATTTCGTCAGCGTTGAGTTGATTGATGCGCTGGATGTTGAGCGTGCCCTGGGCCAGCTCCGGGTAGCCGTAGAAGCGCTGCGCCGCCGCATTGGCGCTGATGATGAGGCCCGAGTCGGGATCGATGAGCCACATGGGCAGGGCATGCTGCTGCAGCGGCGCGGGCAGCACGGGTGTGTTGGCGACCGCTGGCGCGGCGGCTGCCGACCACCCCAGCGCGACCCCACCCAGCCACCCCAGCAGCCATCGCAGGCACCACCTCAACATCGTCGGATATCGACCCCGCGCCACAGCCCCCGGCGAGGTCGGGCTTGCCAGCCGCCACTGCCCAATCGCTGGGCGATGAGCCCCTGCCGGCCGAAACCGGGACGCAGGCGCGGTGTCGTGGGCGGGAGGCATGATGAAGCGGGCGAATCGGGCTGCCATGATAGCGCCCAGGGGCGGTATGAAAAAGGCCAGCGCGACAGGGACGTGCCCAAAATGTCACATGGCGTGGGGGATGAGTTCAGAGGTGTGCTAAGGTTGCCGCACCATGGACGGTGTCACCAACCACGCTGAGCACGCTGCGGCGGCCGTGCTACCCCCCGATGACCCACGCCGCTTCCCGCTGCACCAGGAGGTACATGCCCGGCCGCCGGCGCGCATCCGGCTGCCGGCGCTGGTGGTGTACGTGGCGGTGCTCAACGACGGGGTGACGCGCGAGCAGGAGCTGGCGCATCTGCAACGCCTGCCTGGGCAGGGCGGGCTGACGCTGGCCGATCTGCAAGGGAATTTTTTGCGGCTGCGCTGTGCGCCGGGCTACACCCTGAAGTGGGAGCGGCACACCGAGTTTTCGCGCTATTCGCTGGTGCAACCGCTGTCCGGGGAGGCCGGTCTGGGTACCCAGGAGCCCGACCTGCTGGCCGATCTGCGCCTGCCGCCGGACTGGTGGGCCGGCATCCCGGGGCGCACCATCTGCGCCATTCAGCTGGCGCTGGTCGGCGGCGATCTGTCCGATCCGGCGGCCGTTCTGGCGCAGGCGCGCCCGTGGTTTGGCCAGCGGCCGGTGGTCGCGTCGTTGGTGGGGCGGCAGGCCTACGGATTGGTGGTCACGGATTTTGCGCTGCGCGACAACGGCTTCGAGCGCATGCTGTTCGTGGCCGCGCCCCACACCAGCGAGACGCGCGCCGGTCGGGTATCGGCGCGGCTGCTGGAGCTGGAGACCTACCGCATGATGGCCTTGTTGGGTTTGCCGGTGGCCAAAGCGCTCTCCGGCCCCATCGCGGCCGCCGAAGCCCGGCTGGCGGAGCTGACGGCGCAGATGGAAGCCAAGGCCACCTCTGACCAATTGCTGTTGGATGATCTGGTGGCATTGGCGGCGCGCATTGAGCGCGCGGTGGCCGAGCACGGTTACCGCTTCTCAGCCACCCGGGCCTACGACCGGATCGTGCAGCAGCGCATCGCCGAACTGCGCGAGCAGGCCATCGCCGGCACGCAAACGATTAGTGAGTTTATGCAGCGGCGCCTGTCGCCGGCGATGGCGACGGTGGCCGCGACCGAGCAGCGGCTAGAGGCGTTGTCCGAGCGTATTGCACGCACCGGTGCCCTGCTGCGCACCCAGGTAGACATCGCGCGCGAGGAACAAAACCGCCAGCTGCTGGAAAAGCTCACGCGCGGGCAGGCGCTGCAGCTGCGCCTGCAAAGCACGGTCGAGGGCCTGTCGATCGCCGCCATCTCGTACTACGTCATCAGCCTGGTGCTGTACGGGGCCAAGGCGCTGAAGTCCGCTGGGGTGCCGCTGCATCCAGAACTCACGGCAGGCGCCCTGATGCCGTTGGTGCTGTGGGGAGTGTGGCGGCTGACACGCCGCATCCACGCCCGGCTGCACGAGGGGCAGACATAAGTGTCCCCGCGCTGACTCCGCCGGGGCGCTCGGGCGGCACGGGAGGGGTTTGGCGGCCGCATCCGATCCGGCTGCGGACGGTTGTGCAGCACAGACAAAGGGGATTGCGCAGCCTGATCACACCGCGCTCCTGCCCGTCGTCGCAGCCGTCGGCTGGCAGGTGACGGGCCGCGTTACCGCAACGCGTGGCTCCAGCCGGGCCGGATACCCGCAATGCTCGTGCGGCAGAGCGCGAGATCACCGCTTGCCGGCTGGGTTGGCGCCAGCGCGGTCCGCCGCGCACGAACTTACTTGGTGCTCAGATATTCGGCCACCGCCGCCATTTCCAGCTCGGTCATTTTTTCGGCGACCGTGTGCATCACCACGTTGTCATTGGTGCGCTCGCGCTTGCTGAACTGTTTGAGCTGCGTGAACAGGTAACCGGAGAACTGTCCCGCCAGTCGCGGCAGGTTGGCAGCGCCATGTCCGTCCGGACCGTGGCAAGAGGCGCAGGCCGGCACCCCGCTGAACCGGTTGCCGTTTTGGTACAGGTATGCGCCGATCGCCGCCAAACCGGTGTCTTTCACATTCTCGCGGGTGGGAGCCATCTTTTCGTAATAACGGCCCAGCGCGAGCATCTCATCTTCGGTCAGTTTGGCGACCATTTCAGCCATCGCGGTGCTCTTGCGCGCGCCACTCTTGAAGGCTTTGAGCTGCTTGCTGATGTACTCGGCGTTTTGCCCAGCCAGACGCGGAAAGACCTCACTGGTCGATTCACCGTTGTCGCCGTGGCACATGGCGCAGACGCCGTTGGCGATTTTGCGCGCCCGAGCTTCGTCGGCTTGGGCGTGCGCGGGTGGCACCAGCGCCGCCACACCCAACGCAGCGGCACCGATGGTGGTCAGGAAGCGGGCTCGAGGGTTCATGGCCTCATCAACGATAATCGGTTTCGAATACGATGATATTTGTCGTCGAAAAACCCCACCGTCGCAGCGGTGGGGTCAAAAGCCGACGTGGGCAGCTCCCATGGCGAGGAAAGCACGTTGCGATCACAGCCCGGGGCGTTTCCCGTCAAGGAGAACTGACCCCATGCTCATCTCGACCGACTTTCCCGCCATGGGCACCAACAGCACGGCGTCTTACGCGAGGGTATCTGCCCAGATGTTGCGGGCCCAGGCCAGCGCGTAGCGGCCCTCCAGCTCGCTGGCGCGGGCCGACACGCCGCCAGATCCGGGCACGGTCAGCATCGTCTTCTTCTCAGCGTCGTAGCGGTGCACGCTGGCCACGTGCACCACGTCCTCGTCGGTGACGAAGCTGTAGCAGGTGTTGGCGTACAGTGGCATCTTGGGTGGCTCTTTGCCCATGAGCAGGCTGACGACGGCCGCCGCACAGGTCTTGCCGTGTTGGTTGGCCATGTGGCCCGACTTGGGCATCGCCGGTGCGATCTGGATCGCGTCGCCCAGCACATGCACATTCTTCGCCGCCTTAGACTCGAAGGTGAGGAAGTCCACCTCGCACCAGCGTTTGTTGGCTGTGGCCAACCCTGCCTGCACAGCGATGTCGCCGGCGCGCATCTCGGGCACGACGTTGAGCACATCGGCACGCACATCGTCGCCAAACTCGAATTTCAGGGTGTTGGTCGCGGCATCCACATCCACCACGCGCTGCTTGGGCCGGTACTCGAGAATGCCCTGGTAATGTTCGTTCCAGGCCTTTTTGAACAGCGCCGGCTTGGAGGTAACGTCGTCGTTGGCGTCGAAGACGATGACCTTGCTCTTGGGCTTGGCTTTCTTGAAGTAGTGCGCGACCATACAGGCGCGTTCGTATGGCCCGGGCGGGCAGCGGTAGGGGGCCAGCGGGATAGACAGCGCGTACACGCCGCCGTCCGGCATCGCCTCGAGCTGGCGGCGCAGCGCCACCGTCTGCGGGCCTGCCTTCCAGGCGTGCAGCACCTTGTCTTGCGCGCCGGGCTTGGTCATGCCGGGCAGCGTTTCCCACATGAAGTCGATGCCAGGCGACACGATCAGGCGGTCATAGCCGATTTCACCACCACCGGCAAGCTTGACGATACGCTTGTCCGGGTCGATGGCCGTGGCGCGGTCGCGCACGATCTTGACACCGTGGCGCTTCTCCAGATTCTCGTATGGGATGGTGACGTCCTCGATTTTTTTGAGGCCGCCGATGACGAGGTTGGAGATCGGACACGAGACGAAGGCCGGGTTGGGCTCGATGAGCGTGACGCGCACCTTGCCCTCGGAGAACAGGCGCGTGTACTTGGCGGCGGTGGCGCCGCCGTAGCCGCCGCCGATGACGACGACGTGCGGGCCGCTGCCGCTGGCCACCGAGGCGCAGCCGCCGAGCAGGCCCAAGGAGCCGAGCGCGGAGCCGACCGCGACGGAGTGAACGAAGTGACGACGTTGCATCATGGTGGGGGTCTCCTGTCGGGTCGGTGCCTTACTTCTTTTGCGCCGCAAAGTAGGCTGCGATGGCCTTGAGCTCGTCATCGGTGTAGCCTTTGGCGAGCTGGTGCATGATGGTGGCTGGCTTGCGCCCGTTCTTAAAATCGAGCAGCTTTTGCACCATGTCGTCCCTGTCCTTGCCGGCCAGGGCCTCCATGCCGGGCTGGGCATGCCCATTGGTGCCGTGGCAGTTGGCGCAAGCTGCTGCCCACACCTTGACCTGGTCCACCTGGGCATGCGCCAGGCCCGCGATGCTGAGCAGGGCGGCAGCGACGACTCCGGTTTTACTTTTCATCGTTGGCGATCTCCTCTGGGGTGATGCGGCAACAGCGCCGCAACGGAAACGATGTGCATCACGTTGTGCTGATATAAGCAATGGGTGACAATCCTAAGGGCTCAAACCGACAGTGAACTGACGGCGGGTTGCGGGGTGTTTGCTCCGTCGGAGCGCTCCGCCTAGATACCGAGGGTACAGCGACCAATCCGTCGGCACCATCGGGTCAACCCGCATGTCACGCATGGGCGTTGTCAGCTCAGCAGCGCCGTGGCGAACTCGCGCGCGTCGAAGGGCTGCAGGTCTTCGAGCTTTTCACCGACGCCGATGAAATAGACGGGGACGTTGCGCCGACACTCGCGCGCCCACATGGCGATGGCGGCCAGCACGCCACCCTTGGCGGTCCCGTCGAGTTTGGTGACGATGAGCCCGGTGAGCTGCAGGGCGGCATCGAATGCTTTGACCTGGGCGAGCGCATTTTGGCCGGTGTTGCCGTCGATGACCAGCAGCACCTCGTGCGGGGCGCTGGCTTCGGCCTTCTGCAGCACACGCTTGACCTTGCGCAGCTCCTCCATCAGGTGCAGCTGGGTCGGCAGCCGTCCGGCGGTGTCGACGATCACCACGTCTTTGCCGCGCGCGCGGCCCGCACTGACGGCATCGAACGCCACTGCCGCCGGGTCGCCCCTGTCCTGGCTGACGATGTCCACCCCATTGCGCTGCGCCCACACCCCCAGTTGCTCGCGCGCCGCGGCGCGGAAGGTGTCGGCCGCGGCCAGCAGCACCGTGGCGCCATGCTGCGCCAAATGCCAGCTGAGCTTACCGATAGTCGTTGTCTTGCCGGCACCGTTGACCCCAGCAACCATCCAGACCGTGGGGCCATTGGTTTGCGCGCCCACCGCCAGCGGTTTTTGTAGCGGCTGCAGCCAGTCGGTCAGCACGTCGACCAGCAGCGCACGCACCTGTTGCGCATCGGTGGCGCGCGTGGCCTTGACTCGCTGCCGCAAATCCTGCAGCAGGTGGGCAGTGGCTTGGGTGCCGGTGTCGGCCATCAGCAGCGCTGCCTCCAGTTCCTCGTACAGCGCGTCGTCGATGCGGGCACCGACGAACACTGACGTCAGGCTCTGGCCGGTCTTGCGCAGCCCCGCCGCCAACCGACCCAACCAGCCCTGGCGGGTAGCGGCGCTGGCGTGCGCGTCGGACGCGGTGGCGTCGGCGCAGAGCCCGGGTACCTGCGGTGTCACCGCTTCAGTAGAGGATCCGGGTGCCCCCGGTGCCGCGGCTGCGGCGGGCGCTGGAGTGGGCGTTACCGTGAGGGGACCGCAGACCGGGGCGGCTGGCGTGGCGGGCGGCAGCGCCGCGTGCGGTCCCGCAGCGGCGCTGGCCGGGGGCGGGGCGGGAGCGGTGGCTTCGGATGCCGCCGCAGACGGGGCACGGTCCTGTGGCGCGGGCGCGGGCTCAGCACGCTCGCCAAAGAACTTTTTCTTCAGAAAACTGAACATATGGGAGGACTCTAGAATCTGCGCATTCTATGAAACCCGATGTTGTGCGAGGGCCGATGCCGATGCGTCGGTGCGGTGATGCCGACGCGCGGCGGGGGCATCCGTGGCTGCGGCGCTGCGTAGCTGTCGGCGCGCTTCTGGTGGCGTCGGCAGCCGGCGGCCAGACCGGCGGCGCGCCGCTGCAGGGCACTGCCCCAACTGCGGCCAGTTCCCCTGCGACCACGGTCGAGCGCTTTACGCTAGCCAACGGGCTGACGGTGATCGTACAGCCCGACCGGCGCGCACCTACGGCGGTGCAGATGCTGTGGCTGCGTGTGGGCGCGATGGATGAGACCGACGCCGAAGCGGGCGTGGCGCATGTGCTGGAGCACATGATGTTCAAGGGTACCCCGACACTGGCTGAGGGCGAGTACTCACGCCGCATCGCCGCCTTGGGCGGACGCGACAACGCGTTTACCAGCCGTGACGTCACGGTCTACCACGTGCAGCTGCCCGCAGCGCGGCTGCGTGAGGCCATGGCGCTGGAGGCCGAACGGTTTGCCCACAACGCCTGGAGCGTGGAGGCGTTGGCGCGCGAACTCGATGTCATTCGGGAAGAGCGGCGCCAGCGCATCGAAGACGTGCCGCAGGCGCAGCTGTTCGAGCAATTTCAGGCGGCGGCGTGGCAGGTGCACCCCTACCGGCGTCCGGTGATCGGGTGGATGAGCAGTCTGCAGGGTATGCAGGCGCAGACGGTGCGGGAGTTTCGCCAGCGCTGGTACGTGCCGGGTAATGCCGCGCTGGTGGTGGTGGGCGATGTCGATCCTCAGCAGGTACGGCGGTGGGCCGAGGCGACGTTTGGCACCATCCCGGCACGCGTGGTGCCGACACGCACCCCGCTGGTGGAGCCGCCCCAGCGCGGTCTGCGCCGGGTGCAGTGGCACAGCCGCGTGCCGCAGCCCAGCCTGCTGATGGGGTGGCCGGTGCCCGGCCTGAAGCACCCAGACGACGATCACCCCGAGGCGCGCGATGCCCTGGCGCTGCTGCTGTTGGCCGGCGTGTTGGACGGCCACGCGGCGGCGCGCCTGCAGCGCGGGTTGGTGCAGGGGCAGGGCGGCGAGCGGCTGGCCGATGCCGCATCGGCGGCCTATGGACTGGCTGGCCGCGGGCCGCAGCAGTTTGTGTTGGAGGCTACGGTGCGGCCGGGCGTGCCCGTTGAGCGCGTGGAGGCGGCGCTGCGCGCGCAGATCGAGCGCATTGCGCGCGAGGGCGTCAGCGACGCCGAGTTGCGCCGCGTGCGCAACCAGTGGGCGGCCTCCGAGGTTTTTCAACGCGATTCGCTGTTTGCCCAGGCGCGTGAGCTGGGCCAGCACTGGGCGCTGGAGTGGCCGCTGGATGCCAACGAGCGGCTGCTGCAGCGGCTGCAGACCATCACGGCGGCCGATATCCAGCGCGTGGCGGCACGCTACTTTGGCGATGCGACGCTGACGGTGGCGGTGCTGCTCCCGCAGGAGGATGCCCGATGAGGCTGCTGTCGTGGTTGCGGCGCCTGACGTTCGCATGGGGCCTGCTGTGGGGGGCGACGCTGGCCCAGGCGGCGCCGCCCATCGAGCAGTGGGTGCAGCCTGATGGCGCGCGGGTGTATTGGGTGTACAGCCCTGCGTTGCCCATGCTAGACGTGCGCATCGAAGTCGATGGTGGCAGCCGACGTGACCCGCCCGATCAGGCCGGGTTGGCGGCGGCGGTGGCTCTGATGCTGAGCAAGGGTGTGGCCGCCAGCGCCGCCGGGCCGGCACTGGATGACAACGCCGTGTCCGAAGCGTGGGCGGACCTGGGGGCGCAGTGGTCGGCGGTGGCCACGCTCGATCGCTTGAGTGTGTCGCTGCGCACCCTCACTACGCCCGACATTCTGGATGCTGCAGTGGCGCTGGCGGCGCGGCAGCTGGCGGCGCCCGCGTTCGACGCTGCCGTGTGGGCGCGCGAACGCGAGCGCCTGGTGGCGGCCTGGCAGCAGGCGCAGCTGCAGCCCGAAACGCGCGCCGCGCGTCTGTACGCTGATGCGGTGTACCGGGGGCACCCCTACGGATGGGAGGCCACGCCCCAGACGTGGGCGGCGATCACGCCGCAGGCGATGCGCGAGTTTTACCGGCGCCATGCGCGCGCGTGCGACGCGCGCGTGACGCTGGTTGGGCGCATCGGGCGCGCCGAGGCGCAGGCGCTGGTGCAGCGCCTGCTGGCCGGGTGGGCCGACCACGGCTGCGCGCCGCTGCCGGCCCTCCCCGAGGTGGCGCCACTGGCCCAGGGCGTTGCGGTACAGGAACCGTTTGCGGGGGCGGCCCAGGCGCACGTCCTCATCGGGCAGCCCGGTGTACCGCGGCGCGATCCGGATTACCTGGCGCTACAGGTGGCCAATCACATCGTGGGCGGCGGCGGCTTTACCTCGCGCCTGATGCACGAGATTCGCGAGCGGCGGGGGCTGACCTATGGTGTGTACAGCTACTTCCTGGCAGGGCGTCACGCGGGGGCGTACACGGTGACGCTGCAGACCAGCCCCGACCAGGCGGCGCAGGCGGTGGCGCTGGTGCACCAAGTGCTGCGCGACTTCACCGAGCGCGGTCCCACCGACGCCGAGCTGCAACAGGCCAAGACCGCGTTGATCCAAAGCCATGCGCTGCGGCTGGACAGCAACCGCAAGATCGCCGACCAGGTGGCGGCGGTGGCGTGGTCCGACTTGCCCTTGGACGAACTCGACACCTGGCCTGCGCGCGTGGCGGCGCTGGACCGCGACACCGTCTGGCGTGCGTGGCGGCGCGTCATCGACCCCCAGCGGCTGGTGACGGTGGTGGTGGGGGCGGTGCCGTGACGCCCGCGCGGCCCCCGGCGGCTCCGCGCCGCGTGCCGTCGGCTCCCAGCGGGCACGCGTCTGCAGAGCGCCCCCCGGGCGAGGTGCGCATCATCGGCGGGCGCTGGCGGCGCGCGAGACTGCCGGTGGGGCAGGCGCCCGGGTTGCGCCCCACGCCCGACCGTGTGCGCGAGACGCTGTTCAACTGGCTGGGCCAGGACTTGAGCGGTTGCCGCTGCGTGGACGTGTTCGCGGGCAGTGGCGCGCTGGGTTTGGAGGCCGCTTCGCGCGGGGCGGTCGAGGTGGTGTTGTGCGAGCGCCACCCGGCACTGGTGCACGTACTGCAGGCCAACGTCGAGCGGCTGCGGGCCGAGGGCGTGCGGGTGCTGGCCGGCGACGCACTGGCCACGCTGCACACGCTGCCCGCAGCGGTATGGGATGGGGTGTTTTTGGATCCGCCGTTCGACGATGCGCGCGCCTGCGATGGCCACCTCACCCGGGCCGCGTTGCAGGCCGCGCAGCGGCTGCTGCGCCCCTTGGGCTGGGTCTACCTGGAGGCGCCGCACGTTTGGAGCGCGGAGCAGCTGCACGCGCTGGGCTGGCGTCTGCACCGTCATCTGCGCGCAGGCCAGGTGCATGCCCATCTGCTGTGGCGGGCCGATAATCCGCAGCCATGAGCGCTCCTTCTGCGACGCCGCGCATTGGGGTCTACAGCGGCACGTTCGACCCCATCACCCTGGGCCACGAAGATGTGATCCGGCGCGCCGCCACGTTGTTCGACCGCCTGATCGTGGCGGTGGCGGTGGCACACCACAAGCGCACGCTGTTCGATCTGCCGCAGCGCCTGGACATGGTGGCCGAGGCGCTGGCTGACTGCCCCGGGGTTGACGTGCTGCCGTTCGATGGGCTGATCATGGACTTCTGCCGCGCCCATGGCGCGCAGGCGGTGGTACGCGGCATCCGCAACGTCACCGACTTCGACTACGAGGCGCAGATGGCGGCCATGAACGCCAAGCTCTTGCCCACGGTGCAGACGGTGTTTCTGTTGCCGCAGCCGCAGTGGCAGTGCATTTCGAGTACTCTGGTGCGCGAGATCGCCAAGCTTGGCGGGGACGTGACCCAGATGGTCAGCCCGGGCGTGGCGCAGCGGCTGCGCGCGGTCTGTGCGCCGCCTGCCGCGTGACGAGGTGGCGCAGCCTCTCCGAACTTCGGCGTTACCGTGAGAGCCGACCATGGCTTTGATGATCACCGACGAATGCATCAACTGCGACGTGTGCGAGCCCGAGTGCCCGAACCAGGCCATCTCGATGGGCGAGGAGCACTACGTCATCGACCCCGGGCGCTGTACCGAATGCGTGGGGCACTTTGACGGGCCGCAGTGCGTGCAGGTGTGCCCGGTGAGCTGTATTCCGGTCAACCCGGTACATGTGGAAAGCCGCGAGACGCTGTGGCAGAAGTATCGCCGTCTGCAGGCGGCCAAGGCGGCTGCGGTCGGCGCGGACGCGCGGCAGCCGTAGCCCGTTGGCCGCGCGGGCCGTGTTGGGTCGAGCCAGAGCAGCCGCGGTCTAGGCGCTTATTCGCTTTCAGGCGCCGGGGGGCTCGGGGAAGCGGACGTGCTGGCGGCAGCGGCCGGTCGCGGCGGTTTGGGCCGTGCCGGCTGGGTGGTGTGAATGGCGGCGGTAGCCCTGGCCACGTCGCCTGCCAGCAGCAGCGGCAGGGCGCGCGCGCTGCGGTCGATGGCGGCTTCGATGGCGGCGCGTTCGCTGGCCGGTGGCGAGCGCAGGACCCAGTGCACCACCTCGTGCTTGACCCCGGGGTGGCCGATCCCCAAGCGCAGGCGCCAGTAGTCGGCGCTGCCTAGCTGGGCGTGGATGTCACGCAATCCGTTGTGGCCGGCGTGGCCGCCGCCGCGTTTGAGGCGCGCATCGCCCGGCGGCAAATCGAGCTCGTCATGCGCCACCAGCATCTCGGCAGGTGCAATTTTGAAAAAACGCGCCAGCGTCGCCACCGCTTGTCCGGAACGGTTCATGAAGGTGGTCGGTTTGAGCAGCCACAGCGGTTGCCCGCCGACGCTGGTGCGGCCCAGCAAACCGAAGTAGGCACGCTCCGGGCGCAGCGTCACCCCCAGGTCGGACGCCACCCGGTCGATCCACCACCACCCCGCGTTGTGGCGGGTGTCCTCATATTCCGGCCCGGGGTTGCCCAGGCCAACCAACAGCTTCAACATATCAACCTGACCGTGCTGCGCAGGGGAGCGACGATGTTTACCGGCATTGTCGGTCGTCTGCGCGCTCGGTGAGACAGGCCGATGTGTTGCCGGACGGGGCGTGTGCGGAACCGTTGCCGCACCCGACCATGACAAAGGCCCGCGTGCCGCGGGCCTTGGTGCAGAAAAACCGATCCCGATGCGGGGCGTATCGCGCGCCTGGTTCCCATTCGGGGTGCGCCGCAGACAGGCCGCCCGAGCGAGGTAGGCGGTACACGCCAAACCGCACCGCCACGGCTGGGCTTACTTCTTGCCCTTCTTGCCCTTCTTGTCGTCCGCTGCGGCGGCGGTGGGCGCGGCCACCACTTCTTCCACTGGCTCCACCACCGTGGCGATGGTCGGGTTGGGCTTGCCGTGCGTGACGACCTTGATGCCCGCAGCCAGCTTCAAGTCGCTCACATGCAGGCTTTGACCCTTGTGCAGGTGCCCCAGATCGACCTCGATAAAGTCCGGCAGCTGAGTGGCCAAGCACTCGATTTCCAGCTCGGTGACCACGTGATTGATCAGGCACTTGTCGGCCTTGACGGCGGGCGACTGCTCGGCGTTGACGAAGTGCAGCGGCACCTTCTTGCGCAGACGGGTGTTGTCGTCCACGCGCTGGAAGTCCACATGCAATACCTGCGGCTTGTACGGGTGGTACTGCACGTCGCGCAGCACGACCTTGGTGACTTGCCCGTTGAGTTCCATCTCCAGGATCGAGGTGTGGAAGGCTTCTTTCTGGATGGCCTGCCACAGCGCGTTGTGATCCAGCTCGATGTTTTGCGGCGCGGCATTGCCGCCGTAGACCACACCGGGGGTGCGGCCACTCTTGCGCAGGCGGCGGCTCGCACCCGTGCCCTGCGTCTGGCGCTCAAAAGCGACGAATTTCATTGCACTGACTCCATGGTCGGGGCGGTCGCGACCAACGCGCCCCGGGGTTACACAAACACCGCTTCCCTGTGAGTACAGGGAGCGCGGCAGGGATGAGGTCTGCCGGCCTGCCGGCCAGCGGCCCTCATTCGGCAACGCCTGCTGGCACCTGTTGAGGCACAGCGGGCAGCGGTAAAGTGACCGCTGTTGTGCGTGGCACGCACGGTAGCAGTCGGCTTCAGGCCGCGTTTTCCATCTCGGCAAATAGGTTCATCACCGACTCGCCCGAGGCGATACGCGCGATCGTCTCGGCAAACAGCGGCGCGACGTCGAGCTGACGGATCTTGGGGCAAGCGCGCGCGGCTTCGCTGAGCGGAATGGTGTTGGTGACGACCAGTTCGTCGAGCGCGTCGCCCTTGGCCACCCGCTCCACCGCCGGTCCGGACAGGATGGGATGGGTGACGTAGGCAAACACCTTGGTGGCGCCGCGGGCCTTCAGCACCTCGGCGGCCTTGACCAGCGTGCCGGCGGTGTCCACCATGTCGTCCATGATGACGCAGTGGCGGCCCTCGATGTCGCCAATGACGTGCATCACCTCGGACACATTGGGCTTGGGGCGGCGCTTGTCGATGATGGCCATGTCGCAGTCGAGCTGCTTGGCCAGAGCGCGCGCGCGCACCACCCCGCCGACATCAGGCGAGACCACCAGCAGATTCGGGTACTGCTTGCGCCGCAGATCACCCAGCAGAACCGGCGAGGCGTAGATATTGTCGACGGGAATATCGAAAAAGCCCTGGATCTGGTCGGAATGCAGATCCATGGTGAGCACCCGCTCCACGCCCACCACCTGCAGCATGTTGGCCACCACCTTGGCGCTGATGGGCACGCGGCTGGAGCGCGGGCGCCGGTCCTGGCGGGCGTAGCCGAAGTAGGGGATGACGGCCGAGATGCGCGCGGCCGAGGCGCGCCTGAGCGCATCGACCATGATGACGAGCTCCATCAGGTTTTCGTTGGTCGGCGCGCAGGTGGGCTGGATGACGAAGACGTCGCGTGCGCGAACATTTTGGCCGATTTCGACCGTGACTTCGCCGTCAGAGAAACGGCCAACGTGCGCCAGCCCCAGCGTGGTGCCCAGATGGCGCGCGATGTCAGCTGCCAATACCGGGTTGGCGTTGCCGGTAAACAGCATGAAATCGGGGCTGTGCGCTGGCGTCGAGCGTTCCATGGAATTTACCGGCACGGGGGAAGATTTGGCAGGGGAGGAAGGATTCGAACCCTCGCATGTCGGAATCAAAATCCGATGCCTTAACCAACTTGGCGACTCCCCTACACAGGCCAACCGCTGGCGCGGCTTGCCTCGTGCAGTCGTTTACTGCAGCAAGACCTAGATTATAGCATCTTTTTGCCACCACAGCAGCGGGTGTTCGCTCAGTCCCTCGCAAACACGAGTCTGCCAACCGGTTGGCCACGATAGCGAACGGAACGCCGCTTCGGCTTCGGCTGTGGGCACAGCCGCGAACACGGCGCTGCCCGATCCGGTCATGCGGGCCTGCAGTCCGAGCGACTGCAGGTGTCGAAGTGCGAGTTCTGTGTCGGGACAAAGACGCACGGCGACGGCCTGCAAGTCGTTGCCCCCCCAACAACCGCGGGCCAGCGCTTCGCGGTTGGCGGGATCGGCGACGACGGACGACATTGTAACCGCCGGGGTGTTGCGTTTGAGGTCGGGCGACCGAAAAATGGCCGCAGTCGGGGTACCCTGGGGCGGCTTGACCACCGCCCAGCGCTGGGTGGGCAGCGCAATCGGCTGCACGCGATCGCCAATACCCTCCACCCAAGCCGTGCGGCCGGCCACAAAAAACGGCACGTCAGCACCGAGCCCCGCGGCCAGTTCGAGCAGGCGCGCCGTGGGCCAGCGCAGCCCCCACAGCCGGTTGAGGGCCAACAGGGTGCTGGCCGCGTCGCTGGAGCCGCCCCCCAGGCCCGCCTGCTGCGGAATGCTTTTGTCAAGCACGATGTGCGCGCCATAAGTGCAACCGCTGGCGGCTTGCAGCGCACGCGCGGCGCGCACGCACAGGTCGTCGGCTGGCAGCGGGGCGTCGGTGTCGTGCAAGTCCTCACGCGTGATCTGTCCGTCGCAGCGACACTCAAAGTGCAGCGTGTCGGCCCAGTCGATCAGGCAGAAGACGGACTGCAGTTCGTGGTAGCCGTCGGCGCGGCGCGCCGTCACGTGCAGGAACAGGTTAAGCTTGGCCGGAGCGGGAACGTCGAGCAGGCTGCGCATGAGTCACGGTTGCCAGAGCAGGCGCAGATCGGCCGGCGGTGCGGGCGTCAGACGGCGGGCATGCAGGCGTCCGCTGGCATGGTTGCCAAGGTCCACCTCCCAGCCGGACAGGGGGGTGGGGCGGCCCGCCAGCCAGTCGAACAGGGTGGCCACCGGCAAGGCGGTACCGGTCAGGTCGGTGGTCAGCGTGGCCAGATCGGGGTAGTACTGGGCGGGGCCGTCACCGCGCTCGAGCCAGGCGCCTTGCGGACTCCAGCGCACCTCGGCGGCCAGGTTGCCTAGCGGGCCAAACAGGCGCAGCACACCGCGCTCGGCGTCCCCCTCCAGTTCGAAGGCGGCGCTCCAGCGCTGCGGAGGATCGACGGCGACCGTCAATGCGAGCCGCCCGCTCCAACTGCCGCCGGGCGGGGGGGCGGGCGGGCTGGCGCAGGCGGTCAGCAGCGCGGCCGCAGCGGCCAGCAATGCGCGGTCGAGGCGGCTGCGCATGTCAGGGCTCGACACCGAACCGCCGCAGCGTCTCGCGTAGCGTGCGGTTGCGCGCATCCAGTTCCAGGCCCTGGCGCCACACGGCGCGGGCTTGCTCGCGTTCGTTCAGCACCCACAGCACCTCGCCCAGGTGGGCGGCGATTTCGGGATCCGGACGGCGGTGCATGGCGTCGGTCAGTAGGCGTCGCGCCTCGGCCAGGTTGCCCAGCCGAAATTCCACCCAGCCCAGGCTGTCGATGATGTAGGCGTCGTCGGGGGCGCGGCGCAGTGCCTCCTCGATCAGCGCCTTGGCCTCCGGCAGGCGCTGTCCCCGGTCGGCCAGCGCATAGCCGAGCGCGTTGTACGGGTGCGGGTCGTCGGGGCGGCGGGCGATGAGGTCGCGCAGCAGGCGCTCCATTTCGTCCAGGCGCTGCAGCCGCTCGGCCAGCATGGCCAGGTCGTACTGCAGGTCGGCGTGCTGCGGATCCGCGGTCCAGGCGGCGCTCAGCACATCGTAGGCAGCCTGGATCTGGTCGTTGTCACGCAGCAGCCGCGCCTCGGCCAGGCGCAGACGCGCGCGTTCGTCGGCCGTGCGTCCGTCCGGCAGGCGCAGCAGCGCCAAGGCCTCGTTCAGGCGCCCGCGTTCGGCCAGCGCGCTGGCGTAGGCGATGCGCACTGCCGTTTCGGCTTTGTCGCCAGCTGCGGCCAGATGGCGCTGCAGCAGACCTTCGGCTTGTTGCGGCAGCGCTTCCAGCAGTCCGAGTGCCAGCGCGCCAACGGCACTGGATGAGGGGTCGGCCTGCAGCGCCCGCTCGCCGGAGTGCAGGGCATCGGCGCTGCGTCCGGCCTGAGCCTGCAACCGCCCAAGCGCCGCCCAGGCGGCGGCAGCCACTGGCCCGCTGCCACGCAGCCACGGCTCCAGCGCGGTGCGTGCCGTCGCCAGCGCCTGCTCGGCGTCGCTACTTCGCCCCAACACGGCGGGTACGAGCGCGATGACCTCGGGGCGGCGCTCGGGGGGGGTGGCTCGGATCCAGTCGCGCAGCACGGGGCCGGATTCGCCCACCCGCTGCAGGCTCAGCAGCAGCTGCAGCTGCGTGCGCCGGGCCTCGTCGTCGGCAGGCCGCGCGCGTGCCCATGCCTGTGCCGCCTCCAGTGCGGCATTGCCGGCGCGCGCCTGCACAGCGATTTCCACTGCGCGTCGGTACAGGGCGGGGTCGCCAGTGCGCCGTGCGGCATCCAGGATCAGCGAGTAAGCCGCGCCCGGGTCGTCGCGTCGCTGCAGCTCCGCCAGCAGCAGCTGGTAGAAGAGTTCGGCGTCCAGGGCAGAGGGCGTAGCCGTTTCGGCACCACCGCCACCCGCCCGGCCAGCCGCCTCTTGCGCGGCGGCCGGCACCAAGGGCAGACACAGGCTGGCACAGAGGATCAGGGAGCGCAGGGGCGGCATCGGTCGGAGTCCCGACGGGGAGTGGGACTGTCGATGATAATCGACTCACCATCGCGCTGCATGCCACAGGGACGTCCATGCCCGAGTTGCCCGAAGTCGAGGTCACGTGTCGCCGCATCGCCCCGTCGCTGCTGGGGGCGCGCATCACCGGGGCGCGTCTGGGCGCGCCGCTGCGCTGGCCGTTGGGCATCGAGCCCGAGGCGCTGGTGGGGCGCCGGATCGAACGGGTCGGCCGTCGGGGGAAGTACCTGCGGCTGGAGCTGGATCGCGGCTGGCTGCTGCTGCACCTGGGCATGTCGGGCAGTCTGGGCTGGTGGGAACAGGCACCGCCCGCCGACCGGCACGACCATTTCGATCTGATCACCGATCGTGGTACGTTGCGGCTGCACGATCCGCGCCGGTTTGGCGCCGTGCTGTATGCGGACGGGGCCGAAGACGAGCGCGCACGCCGGCTGCTTGCCGGCCTGGGCGTGGAGCCGCTGGAGCCGGCGTTCGAGCCGCAGACGTTCCATGCGGCGCTGCGCCGGCGGCGTGCGGCCATCAAGTCGGTGCTGCTGGCCGGTGACGTGGTGGTGGGGGTGGGCAATATCTACGCCAGCGAGGCGCTGTTTCGGGCCGGTATCCGGCCAACCACGCCTGCCCATCGCTTAGGCCGTGTGCGCGTTGAGCGGCTGCACGCCGCCATTCGCGAGGTGCTGCAGCGCGCGCTGCAGGCGGGTGGCAGCACACTGCGCGATTTTCGCGTCAACGGGCAGCATGGGCATTTCCAGCTCGAGCTGTGGGTGTACGGCCGCGCGGGCGAGCCGTGCCGGGTCTGTGGCACGCCGATCCGCGTCATCCGGCAGGGGCAGCGTTCTACCTTTTACTGTCCGCGATGTCAGGCACGTTGAGACGGCCTGCACGGTGTCTCTTGGACGGCTGTGCATTGACGCAGCCACCGTCGCAGGCACTGGACCAGTGCGTGGTGTTTAGCCGCGTGGTGGCCTGGCAGCGCCGCTGCGGCCGTCACGACCTGCCGTGGCAGCACACGCGCGACCCCTACCGCATCTGGCTGTCCGAGATCATGCTGCAGCAGACGCAGGTGCGCACCGTGCTGGGCTACTACGAGCGCTTCCTGCAGCGTTTTCCTGATGTTTATGCGCTGGCAGCCGCCGAGCTTGACGAGGTGCTGGCGTTGTGGAGCGGACTCGGGTACTACAGCCGCGCGCGCCATCTGCACGCCTGTGCTCGGCAGGTGGTGGCGCAGTACGGTGGGCAGTTTCCGGCTGACGCGCAGGCGCTGGCGGCCTTGCCCGGCATTGGGCGCTCGACCGCGGCCGCGCTGGCGGCTTTCTGTTTTGGTCAGCGCTGCTCGATCCTAGACGGCAATGTGCGGCGGGTGCTGACACGGCTGCTGGCCTTCGACGACACGAGCGCTGCGGGGCAGCGCACGCTGTGGGCCATCGCGCAGCACCTGATACCGCCGCAGGCCAGTGCGGATGAGATGGCAGCCTACACCCAGGGGCTGATGGACCTGGGCGCCACAGTGTGCACGCGCCGCCGTCCGCGCTGTGCCGACTGTCCGTTGGCCGACGGATGCGCCGCGCGGGCCAGCGGCGCACCCGAGGCGTGGCCACGGCGGCGCGCCGCGCCGGTGCGCCGGCACGAGAGTTGGTGGTTGCCGTTGTTCGTCGCCGCCGATGGTCGCTGGTGGCTGCAGCGCCGCCCGGCGCGCGGCATCTGGGCCGGCCTGTGGGCGCCACCGTTGTGCGCCAATCCGCCCCCGCTGGCTGCCTGGCAGGCGGCCGGCGTCGAGGTGGTGTGCGAGCCGCCGCAGCAGCACGCCCTGACCCATCGTGAGCTGACGCTGCACCCGTGGTGGTGCCGCTTGCCGCCCCACTGGGGTGGCGCCAGTGGCGGGGCGCCACCGCTGCCAGCCCATCCGTGCGCTCAGGGTGCCTGGTGGTCGCCGTCCGAGGCGCTGTCATTGGGGCTGCCCGCGCCGGTGCGGCGCTGGCTCCAGAAGTGGGGGTCGGACAGCCGCAGGTCGAGTTCGCGGTGACGGCGCTGCACCGACCAACGCTGGGCAAAATGCGCGGCCAGCCGCTCGACCAGATAGACCGAGCGGTGCTGCCCACCGGTGCACCCCACCGCCACGGTCACGTAGCTGCGGTGGTCGCGCACCATGGCCGGCAGCCACTGTTCCAAAAAACCAGTGATGTGCGCCCGCATCGTCGCGACCTCGGGCTCGGCGTCCAGATAGGATGCCACGGGATCGTCCAGTCCGGTCAGCGCGCGCAGCGCCGGCTCGTAGTGTGGGTTGGGCAGCATGCGCACGTCAAATACGAAGTCCGCGTCCATCGGCACCCCGCGTTTGAAGGCGAACGACTCAAACACCAGTGCCAGCGGCGCGCCGCGCCGCACCAATAGGGTTTTGACCTCGGTGCGCAGTTGTGCCGCCTTCAACTGGCTGGTGTCGATGACCAGCGCCCCCTCGCGCAAGGGGGCCAGCAGGTCACGTTCCAGGTTCAGCGCCTCCAACAGCGCGCGATGCGTGTCGCGGCTGTCGCGAGCCGACAGCGGGTGCATGCGGCGCGTCTCGGAGTAGCGCCGCACGAGCACTTCGTCGCTGGCGTCGAGGTAGAGCACGGCCAGATCGATGCCACGTGCCCGCAGCGCGGACAGGCGCTGGGGCAAGCTGGGCAGGGAGGAGGCGCTGCGCACGTCCATCGCCACCGCTACCCGCTCGACCCGGTGCGTGCGTTCGACCTCAATAAACGCCTCCAGCAACTCGGGTGGCAGGTTGTCCACGCAGTAATAGCCGGCGTCTTCCAGCGCGTGCAGCGCCACCGACTTGCCCGAGCCGGACATGCCGGTGATCAGCACCAGCTGCAGCGGCGCAGCAGAAATGTCCGTCATGACTGCAGCAGCTCGCGTGCGTGGGCCAGTGACGTGGCTGTGCCCGGGCCCCCCAGCATGCGGGCCAGCTCGCGCACGCGCGCTTCGCCCTGCAAGGGGGTGACGTCGCTGATCGTCACATCGCCCTGGGTCTGTTTGCGGACATGCCAGTGGTGGTGGGCACACGCCGCCACCTGCGGCAGGTGGGTGACGGCCAACACCTGCCGCGCTTGACCCAGCTGCCGCATCAACCGGCCCACGGTGTGCGCCACCGCGCCGCCGATGCCGCTGTCGATTTCGTCGAAAATCAGCGTGGGCGCTTCACCCAGCGCGCTGGTGGCCACCGCGATGGCCAGCGCCAGCCGAGACAGCTCGCCGCCCGAGGCCACTTTGGCCACCGGGCGCGGCGTGGCCCCCGCGTGTCCGGCCACCAGAAATTCCACACGCTCCAGCCCGCTGGCTTGCGGCTGGGGCAAGGGTTCCAACCGCACTTCGAAACGCCCACCGGCCATGCCCAGACCCTGCATGGCTTCGGTGACGGCGGCTGCCAGGCGCACGGCGGCGGGCTCGCGCTGCCGCGCCACCTGCTGCGCCTGCTGCATGAACGCCGCCTCGGCGCGCTCGACGGCGCGGCGCAGCCCCTCCAGATCGGCTTGTCCCTGCAGGGTCTGCAGGCGTTGCTGCCACTCACGCCAGCGCTGCGGCAGCTGCGGCGGCGTGCAGCGGTAGCGCCGCGCCAGCGCCAGCCAGCGTCCCAGCCGCTCGTCCAGGGCCGCCAGCGCTTCGGGCTGCACGTCGATCGCATCGGCAGCGTGCGCCAGGTCGCGGCAGACGTCGCCGATCTGGTCCAGCGCCTGCTGCAGCATATCGGCCCACTGGCCGTGGCGGGGGTCGATGTGCTGGTGTTCGCGCAGCCGGCCGATGGCGCGCGTCAGCAGCGAGCGCACGTCGGGCTCGCCCGCATCCAGCGCGGCCAGCGCGTCGCGCGCGCCATCGATGAGCGCCTGCGCATGCGCCAGCCGGGCGTGCTGGCGGTTGAGCTCGTCCCACTCATCATCGCCGGGGGCAAGCCGGGCCACTTCGTCGATCTGCCACTGCAGGCGCTCGCACTCTTGCTCGCGCGTGCTTTGCTGGGTTTCGGCAGCGTGCAAAGCGTCCTGTGCCGCGCGCCAGTTGGCCCACGCGGCCTGCAGCGCGCTGGTGTCGATGCGGCCGTAGCGGTCGAGCAGAGCGCGCATGGCGTCGGCTCGCGTCAGGCTTTGCCACGCATGCTGTCCATGGATATCCACCAGCCAAGCGCCGAGTTCGCGCAGCTGCGCTGCGGTGGCCGGGCTGCCGTTGATCCAGGCACGACTGCGGCCCTGGGCATCGACCACACGCCGCAGCAGCAGCGGCGCCTGCGGCGCGGCATCAAACCCCTGCTCCTGCAGCCAGGGCAGTGCGGCCGCTGGCGGATCGAACTCCCCCGCCACCTCGGCGCGCGCCGCGCCCTCGCGCACCACCTGCGCCTCGGCGCGGCCGCCCAGCAGCAGCTGCAAGGCGTCGATCAGGATCGACTTGCCAGCGCCGGTCTCACCCGTCAGCGCCGTGAAGCCGCTGCCCGGCTCCAGTTCCAGCTGCTCGACGATGACGAAGTCACGCACCGCAAGCCGCAGCCAGCTCATGCCACCACCCCCTCGTTCCAGTGCAGTTTGCGCCGCAGCGTATCAAAATAACTCCAGCCCTGTGGGTGCAGCAGGCGCAGCGTGTGTGCCGAGCGCCGCACCACGATGCGGTCTTGCGGAAGCAAGCTGGTAAAGGTCTGCATGTCGAAGTGCGCGCTGGGCTCACGCCCGGCCACCACTTCAATGGCGATTTCACCGTCGCTGGGCAGCACGATCGGGCGGTTGGACAGCGTGTGCGGCGCAATGGGCACCATTACCCACCCTGCAATCGCGGGGTGCAGCAGCGGGCCGCCGGCCGACAGCGCATAGGCCGTGGAGCCGGTGGGCGAGGCGATGATCAGGCCATCGGCGCGTTGGTTGGCCACGAAGTGGCCATCCACTTCCACCCGCAGCTCCACCATGCTCGGCGCGCCACCGCGGTTGACCACCACGTCGTTCATGGCGATGGTCTGAAAGATGCACTCGCCGTCACGCCAGACGCTGGCCTGCATCAGCGCGCGCCGCTCTTCCTCATAAGCACCGTGCAACATTGGCCGCAGCGCGTCGGCAAAGCGCTCGAACGGGATGTCGGTGATGAAACCCAGCCGCCCTTGGTTGATGCCGATCAGGGGCACTCCGTGTGGCGCGAGCTGCCGACCGATGCCCAACATTGTGCCGTCGCCACCCACCACCAGCGCCAGCTCGCAGTGTGCACCGATGCTGGCGACGTCGCGCGTGGCGTCGCCCAGCGGCCCCAGATGCAGCGCGGTGTCGCGCTCCAGCGTCACCTCGCAGCCTTGCTCGTGCAGAAAGTGCACCACCTGCTGCAGCGCGGCGCGGCTGCCGCCGGCGTGGTATTTGCCCACCAGCGCCACCCGCCGAAAACGCAGCGCCGCCGTTGCCGACGCGAGGGGGCAGGGGGGCTGCACAGCCGACGGATTCATGCTCAAATTACACCATGGGTCATGACCAGGTCACGATGTTAGATGAGCGATCCCGGTTGTTGCTGAAGGCGTTGGTCGAGCGCTACATCGCCGACGGGCAGCCGGTGGGTTCGCGCACGCTGTCCAAGGCGGCAGGGCTCGATCTGTCGCCCGCCACGATCCGTAACGTGATGAGCGACCTGGAGGAGCTGGGGTTGGTGGCCAGTCCGCACACCTCGGCCGGGCGCGTGCCGACGCCGCGCGGCTACCGCTACTTCGTCGATACCATGCTGACGGTGCGGCGTGCCGAGCAAGTTGCGCTGCAGGCGTTGCCAGCGCCGGCGTTGGCGGCCGAACAGCCGCGCCAGGTCCTCAATCAGGCGGCGCAGCTGCTGTCGCAGCTGTCGCACTTCGTGGGTGTGGTGCGCGTGCCACGCCGCCCGGCGGTGTTTCGGCACATCGAGTTTTTGCGCCTGTCGGAGCGGCGCGTGCTGGTGATCCTCGTCTCGCCCGACGGTGATGTGCAGAACCACATCCTGCACCCCGGCAATGAATTTACCCAGGACCAGCTGCAGGCGGCTGCCAATTACCTCAACACCCACTACGCCGGCCTGACACTGGAGGCGGTGCGGCAGCGGCTGCGCCACGAGGTCGACGCGTTGCGCGGCGAAATCGCCACCCTGATGGTCAAGGCGGTGGAAGCGGGGCATGAGGCCGCGCAGCAGGACGAAGTCGTCATCGCCGGTGAGCGCAACTTGCTGGAAGTGGATGATTTCGCCCGCGACATGGGCAACCTGCGGCGCCTGTTCGACCTGTTCGAGCAAAAGACCCACGTGATGCGGCTGCTCGACATCTCGGCGCAGGCCGAGGGGGTGAGCATTTTCATTGGTGGCGAAAGCCAGGTCGTGCCCTACGAGGCGCTGTCGGTCGTCAGTGCGCCCTACGAAGTGGACGGGGAGGTGGTCGGCACCCTCGGTGTCATCGGCCCGCAGCGCATGCCGTACGACCGCATGATCCAGATTGTCGACATCACCGCCAAGCTGGTGGGCAACGCGCTTAGCCAGACGCGCGGCGAGTAGGGTCAGTCGGCGCAGGTGTCGTGCGCTGTGGAGTGCTCAGCCAAAACCGCGCCAAATAGGCGCTGGTCTTGTCGGCGCGGTCCGTACAATCGCGGCTGGCGGGCCGTTAGCTCAGTCGGTCAGAGCAGGGGACTCATAATCCCTTGGTCGCAGGTTCGAATCCTGCACGGCCTACCACACGC
>NZ_DAISZC010000103.1:0-3924 GCF_036824975.1 Tepidimonas sp. | reverse complement strand
GTGCAGAGGTTCCCTAAAGAGGAGTTTCCCGTGCCGCGCACGCCCAAGACTGCCCCACACAGAGGGATCGCAATAAACACCAGACAACGGTAGGCGCTGGCCGGCGGCGTGGTCGGCGATGCAACGCGCCACCAGCGGGCTGCGGTGGCGCGCGCGGCTGGCCGCCACTTCCTGTGGCGTCAGCCACAGCAGCCGTTCGATACCGTGATCCAGCGCGCGCCCGGCCACCGCTTCGCCCAACTCGCCGGTAAACGCCAGCCGCAAGTACGTCACGTCCTCGCCGGTGGTGGGCCGCTGAAGGCGCGACAGGTATACTCCCAGCAGCGCGGTCGGCGTGAAGTGGTGCGCCGTCTCCTCCAGCACCTCGCGCACGCATGCCTCGATGGGCCCCTCGCCGGGGTCCAGATGGCCGGCCGGGTTGTTCAGGCGCAGTCCCTCCGGGGTGTGCTCTTCCACCAACAGGTAGCGGCCGTCGCGCTCGATGATGGCGGCAACGGTGACATTCGGCTTCCAACGTGTGTTCACGCGCTGCAGTATAGGCAGGGCACGCCAGGTGCCGACTGTTGCCCACACAGCGCATAGGATGCGGGCTCCAGTGGTTCCTGCCACGCTGTAGGGGTGCCAGCGTCTTCCTTCATGGCGGTCACCCGAAAGGCCAGTCGGCATCCATGGTTGGCTCTGCGTTGTTTCGTGGGCGGTCCGGCCCCGACGGTTTATCGACTATCGCTTATATTTACACGGGGGCATCCTGCGGCTACCCCGAACGTGTCCCCCGGAAAACCCGAACGCCAAAATGTCGGGCAGACGATGGCGCATTCGCACAAGATCCGATACCCTCATTAAGATAGCCGTGCGGCCCCGTCGCTGTTGGCTAGCGCAGCGGGGCCGCGCGCAGACGGGCGGCGCACGTCGCGGATGCCCACCGGGCCGCACAGGACAGACAAGCGAGGAGAACACACCATGCGCATAGGCGTGCCCGCCGAAACGGCGGCACTGGAAACCCGGGTCGCAGTGACCCCGGAGACGGCCAAAAAACTGCTGGCGCAGGGCCACACCGTGCAGGTGCAAACCGGCGCGGGGGCCGCCGCCGGGGCCTCCGACGACGCCTACCGGGCCGTGGGTGCCGACATCGTCGATGCTGCCACCGCCTGGGGGGCCGACCTGGTGCTGAAAGTGCGCGCGCCGGCGCCAGAGGAGGTAGCGCTGCTGCGGCCAGGGGCCACGCTGGTGGGCATGCTCAACCCCTTCGACGCCGATGGACTGCAGCGCTTGGCCTCAGCCGGCGTGACCGCCTTTGCACTGGAAGCGGCGCCGCGCACCACGCGCGCGCAAAGCATGGACGTGCTGTCTAGCCAGGCCAACATCGCCGGCTACAAGGCCGTGATGCTGGCGGCGCATCACTACCCTCGGCTCTTTCCGATGCTGATGACCGCGGCGGGCACCATCAAGGCCGCGCGCGTCGTGGTGCTGGGGGTGGGCGTGGCCGGCCTGCAGGCCATTGCCACCGCCAAGCGGCTGGGAGCCGTCATCGAGGCCTCCGACGTGCGCCCCGCCGTCAAGGAGCAAGTCGAGTCGCTGGGCGCCAAGTTCATCGACGTGCCCTATGAGACCGACGAAGAGCGCGAATGCGCACAAGGCGTAGGTGGCTACGCCAGGCCCATGCCGGCCAGCTGGCTGCAGCGCCAGCAGGCCGAAGTGGCCAAACGCGTGGCGCAGGCCGACGTCGTCATCTCCACCGCCCTCATCCCGGGGCGGCCGGCCCCCACGCTCGTCACCGAAGACATGGTGCGCAGCATGAAGCCCGGCTCGGTGATCGTGGATATTGCCGCTGGCCGCGGGCCGGTGGGCCCGCACGGTCAGCCGGGCGGCAACTGCCCGCTGACCGTGCCCGACCACGTCGTGCAGGTACATGGCGTCACCATCGTGGGCTACACCAACCTGCCTGCTATGGTGGCTGCCGATGCCTCGGCCCTGTACGCGCGCAACGTGCTGGACTTCCTCAAGCTCATCTGTCCCAAGGGCTGCGACAGCGTACAGGTACCGCTGGAGGACGACATCGTCGCCGCCTGCCTGATGACGCACAACGGGGAAGTCAAGCGCCGCGCCTAGCGCAACACCGCGGCGCGGGCGGCGGCACGACGTCTCGTCCACTCCGAGCCCGCCTCCAATCGCTCGTCTTCATGGATTGTTGATCACCTCATGCCATCATGGAAGCCGTCTCGCCCTTGATTGTGAATCTCATCATCTTCGTGCTGGCCATCTACGTGGGCTACCACGTGGTGTGGAACGTCACCCCCGCGCTGCACACGCCGTTGATGGCGGTGACCAACGCCATCTCCGCCATCGTCATCGTCGGCGCCATGCTGGCGGCGGCGCTGACCGAAACCGGCTTGGCCAAGGCCATGGGCGTGCTGGCCGTGGCGCTGGCCGCGGTCAACGTGTTCGGCGGCTTTTTGGTCACGCGCCGCATGTTGGACATGTTCAAGAAGAAAGAGCGCAAGGCCAGCGCTGCCGGTGAAGGAGCCGAGCGATGAGCATGAACGTCGTCGTCCTGCTGTACCTGGTGGCCAGCGTCTGTTTCATCCAGGCGCTCAAAGGGCTCAGCCACCCCACCACCTCCATCCGCGGCAACGTCTTTGGCATGGTCGGCATGGCCATCGCCATCGTCACCACCGTCGGCCTCATCACCACGCAGGCCGACCGCATGGCGCTCGATGCAGTCAGCGGCCTGGGCTGGGTGGCGCTGGGTCTGGTGGCCGGTGGCACCGTGGGCGCCATCATGGCCAAGCGCGTGGAAATGACCAAGATGCCCGAGTTGGTGGCCTTCATGCACAGCATGATCGGCCTGGCAGCGGTCTGTATTGCCATTGCCGTGGTGGTGGAGCCGTGGGCGTTTGACCTTGCCCCCAAGGGCGGCGAGATTCCGTTTGGCAACAAAGTCGAGCTGTTCCTGGGCTCGGCCATCGGTGCCATCACCTTCAGCGGCTCCGTCATCGCCTTTGGCAAGCTGTCGGGCAAGTACAAGTTCCGGCTGTTTCAGGGGGCACCGGTGGTGTTTCGTGGCCAGCACGCGCTCAACTTGGTACTGGGGCTGGTGGTGATCGCGCTGGGCGTGGTGTTTGCCGCCACCGGCAACTGGGTGGCGTTTGCGCTGCTGACGGCGCTGAGCTTCGTGCTGGGTGTGCTCATCATCATCCCCATCGGCGGTGCTGACATGCCGGTGGTGGTGTCGATGCTCAACAGTTACTCGGGCTGGGCCGCGGCGGGCATTGGCTTTTCGCTCAACAACCCCATGCTGATCATCGCTGGCTCGCTGGTGGGCTCCTCGGGCGCCATCCTCAGCTACATCATGTGCAAAGCGATGAACCGCTCGTTCATCAACGTCATCCTGGGCGGCTTTGGTGGCGAGGCAAGCGCCGCCGCCCAGGGCGCGCAGCAGCAGCGCACGGTGCGCAGCGGCAGCGCTGATGATGCGGCCTTCATCCTGTCCAACGCCGAAAGTGTGATCATCGTGCCCGGCTACGGGCTGGCGGTGGCGCGCGCGCAACACGCCGTCAAGGAACTGGCCGACAAGCTCACCGCCAAGGGCGTCAGCGTGCGCTACGCCATCCACCCGGTGGCGGGCCGCATGCCCGGCCACATGAACGTGCTGCTGGCCGAAGCCGAAGTGCCCTACGACCAGGTGTTCGAGATGGAAGACATCAACCCCGAGTTCGGCCAGACGGATGTCGCCATCATTCTGGGTGCCAACGACGTGGTCAACCCCGCTGCGCTGCAAAAGGGCAGCCCCATCTACGGCATGCCGATTCTGGAGGCATACAAAGCGCGCACCGTTATCGTCAACAAGCGCTCCATGGCCACCGGCTACGCCGGATTGGACAACGAGCTGTTCTACATGGACAAAACGATGATGGTGTTTGGCGA
>NZ_DAISZC010000012.1:24861-36071 GCF_036824975.1 Tepidimonas sp. | reverse complement strand
CCAGTGGGCTGTTCACAGATCCAGGCATGCATCGGTGCTCTCCTGCGTTTGGGGGGATCGTGAGGGCACATCCGGCGCCAGCGACGCGTCGTGTGCCGGGGGAACGTCGCGCGATGATGCCGGCGGTGCCGACGGCACGCCGTCGCGCAGGTTACTGCGGCCACCGACTACGGCTAGCCGGGGCCCGCGCCTCTACAATCAGCGCATGCGCATTTTGCTCAGCAACGACGACGGATATCAGGCCCCGGGCCTGGTGGCGCTGGCGCGCGCGCTGGCCGAGTTTGCCGAAGTGGAGGTGGTGGCGCCCGAGCACAACAACAGCGCCAAGTCCAACGCGCTGACGCTGAATGCGCCGCTGTACGTGCACCGGGCTGGTCCGGGTGTGCGCTACGTCAATGGCACACCGGCGGATTGCGTGCACATCGCGCTCACCGGGCTGCTGGACTACCGGCCCGATCTGGTTGTCTCCGGCATCAACAACGGCGCCAACATGGGGGACGACACCATCTACTCGGGCACCGTGGGGGCGGCCATGGAGGGCTACCTGTTCGGCATCCCCGGCATCGCATTTTCGCTGACCGAAAAGGGCTGGGCGCACCTAGAGACGGCGGTGGCGCTGGCGGCCGAGCTGGTGCGCACGTTGCGGTCCGCGGTCGAGGCGCACCGACGCGCCAGCGCCGATGCGCCGCACGACGCGGCCCACCCCGGGCCGTGGCTGCTCAACGTCAACATTCCGAACCTGCCGCGCGAGCAGGTGCGCGGCTTCAAGGTAGCGCGCCTAGGTCGGCGCCACGCGGCCGAGCCGGTCATCACGCAGGTCAACCCGCGAGGCGAGACGATGTACTGGATTGGCGCGGCTGGCCCAGCGAAGGACGACGCCGAGGGCACGGACTTCCACGCCACGCGGCTGGGCTACGCGTCGATCACGCCGCTGCAGATCGACCTGACCGATCATGCCCGGCTGGGCTACTGGGCGCAGACGGCAGCGGCGCTGTCGGCGGCGCTGGCCGTGCCGGCGGCGGCAGACGGCACGGCGCCCACCGCATCGGAGGCCGCGCGCCCGTGGTGAAGCGGCATGCCGGCGTGCCATCGGGGGGGCAGCCGCCGACACCGCGCTTTCCCGTGCCGCTGCATCACGTCGCCCCCACGGCGCTGGGGGGAGGCGTACCCGCGCGTACGCGGGCGGCCCGGTCGACGCCCGCAGCGGCGGTCGGCGTCGGCCTCGATTCCAGCGCTGTGCGACAGGCCATGGTGCGACGCTTGCAGGCCATGGGCGTGACGCATCCGGCGGTGTTGCAGGCGTTCGGGCGGGTTGAGCGCCACCGCTTCGTCGACAGCGCGCTGGCGGCCCAGGCCTATGAGGACACCAGCCTGCCCATTGGATGGGGACAGACGATCTCCAAACCCAGCGTCGTGGCGCGTATGCTGGAGTTGCTGGTGGAAGGCCAGGTGCTGCCGCTGGGGCGGGTGCTGGAAATCGGCACGGGCTGCGGCTATCAAGCCGCGCTGCTATCGAGCCTGTGCCGCGAGGTCTACAGCATCGAGCGCGTGCGGGCGTTGCACGACAAGGCGCGGGAACACCTGCGGCCGCTACGTATCCCCAACGTTCACCTGATTTTGGGAGACGGGATGCCCGGGTTCGCGCGCGGCGCGCCCTACGCCGGCATCATCGCCGCCGCTGGGGGCGATGACGTACCCCAGGCGTGGGTGCAGCAGCTGGCGGTGGGCGGCCGCCTGGTGGCTCCGGCCCAGTTGCAGCCGGGGCGGCAGTCGCTGGTGGTGGTGGACCGCACGGCAGCGGGCTGGCAGCGGCGAGTACTCGAGGACGTGTGCTTCGTCCCTCTAAAATCCGGGCTTGCATGATAGAGGACACGGTGCCAATGACGACAGGCCGAAGCAATGGTCGCGCCGCCGCCCGCGCGCGGATGGCCGGGGTGTGGACGCTGGGGCTCGCGCTGCTGGTGGGCGGGTGCGCGGCACCTAAAAAGCCCGCGCGCCAGGCACCGGTGCAGGATCGCTCGCCCGTTGCAGCGCCTGCGGGCAGCGCAGCCCCCGCCGTTGTGGCGCCCCCCGGCAGCGAAAACGCCGGCAAGCCGGGGTACTACACCGTGCGCCCCGGGGATACGCTGTACCGCATCGGCCTGGAGCACGGGCAGAGCTGGCGCGACCTGGCAGCGTGGAATGGGCTGACGAATCCCAATCTGATTGAGGTGGGTCAGGTGCTGCGGGTGGTGCCCCCCACGGCGGAGCCCGCAGCGGCGCCAGTGGGGGCGGTGTCGGCTGCCGCTTCGGCCCCCGGCCCCGCGGCGGCTACTGACGACGGCGTGGTTTCGACCCAGCCCGTCACCAGTGGTAGCGCTCAGCCGCGGCCGCTAGATGCGCCCGCCACCGCGCCGCGCCCGGCAGGCGCCGCTGTCAGCAATGGTCAGCCTGCGCGCGCCGCAGCATCGGCGCCGTCTGCTCCGGCGCCGGCGGCGGCACCGCTGCCGCCCGACGCGGTGGCGCTGATCTGGCCCGCACGTGGGCCGTTGCTGTACCCGTTCGATGAGACCCGCAACAAGGGCATCGGCATCGGCGGGCGCGCCGGCGACCCGGTGCTGGCTGCCGCCGATGGTCGCGTGGTCTATGCCGGTTCGGACCTGCGCGGCTATGGCAACCTGATTATTCTCAAGCACAACAACACCTACCTGACCGCCTACGCGCACAACCAGACTCTGCTGGTGCGCGAGGACCAGACCGTGCGGCAGGGCCAGAAAATCGCCGAGATGGGCAGCAGCGACGCCGACCGCGTCAAGCTGCATTTCGAGGTCCGGCGCCAGGGCAAGCCGGTCGACCCGCTGACATTGCTGCCGCGCCGCTGATGGACGAGAGTCTCAATGACGGCGCTGCCGTGCCCGGCGCCCCGATGCCCGTGGCGACCCGCCCCGCCGGAGTGCCGCCCGAGGCGCTGGTCGTGCAGGCGCTGGACATGGAGGCGCACGGCGTGGCGCGGCGACCCGACGGCAAGGTGGTGTTCATCGACGGCGCACTGCCCGGCGAGTGGGTGCTGGCGCACGTGACGCGGCGCAAGGCGCAGTGGGAGGCGGCCGAAGTCGCCGACGTGCTGCTGCCGTCGGCGCTGCGTGTGTTGCCGCGCTGTCCCCATTTTGGTCTGCGGCCAGGGGCGTGCGGAGGCTGCAAGATGCAGCACCTGCAGCTCGAGGCCCAGGTGGCGGTCAAGCAGCGCGCGCTGGAAGACAACCTGTGGCGGCTGGGCAAAGTGCGGCCCGAGCGCATCCTGCGTCCGATCGTCGGACCGGCGTGGGGCTATCGCTGGCGTGCCCGGCTGGCGGTGCGCCATGTGCCGAAGAAGGGCACGGTGCTGATCGGCTTTCATGAGCGCAAGAGCCGCTACATCGCCGACATGACCGAATGCGCGGTGCTGCCGCCAGCGGTAAGTGCCCTGCTGAGGCCGTTGCGCGCACTCATCGGATCGTTGCAGGCGCGCGACACCTGCCCGCAGATCGAGCTGGCCTGTGGCGAGGGGGTGACGGCGCTGGTGCTGCGGCACCTGGCCCCGCTGAGCGACACCGATGTCGACCGCCTGCGCGCCTTCGCCCGCGAGCACGCCGCCGTGGGTCTGCAATGGTGGCTGCAGCCGCAAGGCCCCGACAGCGTGCACCGGCTGGATGCCGATGACGGCACCCCTGAGCTGGCCTACAGTCTGCCGGAGTTCGGGGTGCGGCTGCCGTTCCGGCCCACCGACTTCACCCAGGTCAATCCCTACATCAACCGGGTGCTGGTGCAGCGAGCGCTGCAGTGGCTACAGGCGCAGCGCCACGAACGCGTCATCGACTGGTTCTGCGGGCTGGGCAACTTCACCCTGCCCATCGCCACCCAAGCGGGGGTGGTGCTGGGTGTCGAGGGCAGTGAAGCGCTGGTGCAGCGGGCGCGTGCCAACTGGCGCGCGAACCGCGACCGTGGCGCGCCGCTGGCGCCAACCGCCTTCGAGGTGCGCAATCTGTTCGAGATGACACCGCAGCAGCTGGTGTGCGACGATGTGGCCGATCGGTGGCTGGTCGATCCGCCGCGCGAGGGCGCGTTCGCCCTGGTCAAGGCGCTGGCCGAGCTGCATCAGATGCAGCGGGGTGGGGCAGCGCCAGCGCTGACGCCACAGGGGCAGCCATGGCGTCCCCCGCAACGCATCGTCTACGTCAGCTGCAATCCAGCGACGCTGGCGCGTGACGCCGGGCTGCTGGTGCATCAAGCCGGCTACCGCTGCGTGGCTGCGGGCGTGGTCAACATGTTTCCGCACACGGCGCACGTCGAGAGCCTGGCGGTGTTCGACCGCGCTTGGGCGGCCTGACTGTTGGGTGACCACCTTCGCGCCAGCGGCGGCGCGGCATAGACGCCGCGCTTAGCGCGCGTTCGACGGCGCCGTGACGGGGCCCAGCGGGGGCACGATGCTGCCACTGGGGGGCGTGCTCGGGGGCGCACCAGGGGGTACCCCCGCGGGCACAGCCCCTGCCGGACGGGCCACGGTGGCGCCGGCCGCAGAGGGGGCAGGGGCGCCGGCGGGGGCTGCGGAGGTTGTGCCTGCCGGGGCGGCAGCGGGCGCGCCGACGGCTGCCGGGGCAGGCGTGGTGGTCTCCACCACTTCCTCGCGCGGCTCCCCGGGCTCAGGGGCGCGACGGCTGGCCGGCACTGGCGCGATGTCGTTTTCGCGCATGTACTCATCCATCTCGCGCCAACCGGCAAAGATGGCGGCCTTGGAGGCCTTCGGATGGGCGGCGTAGCAGTCCTCCAAGCTACGCTGGGTGTGGCGGCAGCCTGCACCGATGGCTTTGCCGTCGGCCTCGCGCCGCGCGGCCTGCTTGGCCGGTGTGTCGATGCCCAACTGGTCGCACCCGGTCAGCAGCGTCATTGTCGCCAGCAATACCGTCGCACCACACGCGCGTGCGGTCGTGGGCGTGGGACGGATCGCGGCGAATCTCATACAGACATTGTGCGCGAGTCGGCGCGGCTTGACCATCCGCCTGAACCATAGAAAAGCGGGCCACGACTCGGGTTATGGCCCGCTTTCAGGTACGAAGCGGGCACGCTCATTCACCGGCGGCGTGCCGCGCCCGTGTCGCCGTCCGCCGTTGTTACTCGCGTTCGCCGCCAAACAGGCCCAGCAGCGCCAGCAGGCTCTGGAATACGTTGAACAGGCTTAGGTATAACGTCAGCGTGGCGCTGATGTAGTTGGTCTCGCCGCCGTCGATGATGCGCTTGAGGTCGACGAGCAGGAAGGCGCTGAAGATGCCGATCGCCATCACCGACAGCGCCGCCATGAACGCCGTGCTGCCGACAAACACGTTGATGAGGCCGCCGATCAGCAGCACGATGGCTCCGAAAAACAGCCACTTGGCCAGCCCGTCCAGGTCACGCTTGACGACGGCAGCCAGGTTGGCCATCACGAAAAACACCGCCGCAGTGCCGCCGAAGGCGGTCATGACGAGCTGGGCACCATTGGCAAAACCCAGCACGACGGCCAGCAGCCGCGACAGCATCAGCCCCATGAAGAAGGTGAATGCCAGCAGCACCGCCACGCCAGTGGCCGAGTGCTTGGTGCGCTCGATGGCGAACATAAAGCCAAAGGCGCCGCCCAGAAATACCAGTAGACCCACGCCGCCGGACAGCGCCGCGGTGATGCCGGTGCTCACCCCAATCCAGGCGCCCAGCACCGTGGGCACCAGACTCAGTGCCAGCAGCCAGTAGGTATTGCGCAGCACGCGTTGCCGCTCCGTGCTGGCAACGGTAGCCGGCACGCGCGCAGAGGTGGTCATCAGGCTCATCGTTGTTCACTCCTGTGCAAAGCCAATCAAGCAAGAGTAAAGCTTGCCACCACTCAGACTGTTTTGCCGCGCAGAAGTTTCGGGACGTGGGCAGGACTGCAGCGCGACCCACAGCGTCACACGGGCTCGGCGCTTAGGGTTTCTCGGTAATGAAACCGATACCCCGAACACCAGCCTGTTGCGCTGCTGCCAGCGCCTGCGCGACGCGCTCGTAGCGTACGGCCCGGTCACCGTACAGGTGCAAAGGAGGCTGCGGATCCTGCGCGGCCAGCTCCTGCAACCGCGTGGACAGCTCATCGTCGGTGAGTGAGGTATCGTTCCACCGATAACTGCCGTCGGACTCCACGGTCAGGCGAACCGCTCCAGGGGGAGGCGCTTGCCGTTGAGCGTTAGCCTGAGGCAATTCGACGGTCACCGCGTGCTTCATGACCGGAATGGTGATCATAAACACGATCAGCAATACCAGCATCACGTCAATCAGCGGGATCATGTTGATCTCGCTGAGCAACTCACTATTGTCGTCGTCAGAGATTGAAAAAGCCATGGTCTGCGCTCCCGTGGGGCAGGCTCAGCGGGCATCGGTGCGCAGCGCGCGCACCTTGGTGTCGTCTGCCGTGGCAGCGCCGACACGCGCTCCCGTGACAAAGTACGCATGCAGCTCGTGCGCGAAGCGGTTGAGGCGGTGCACCAGCGCCTTGTGCCCGCGCACCAACGCGTTGTAGCCCAATACCGCCGGAATTGCCACCGCCAGCCCGAGTGCGGTCATGATTAGCGCCTCGCCAATGGGGCCGGCTACCTGGTCGAGCCCCGCCGAGCCACTGATCCCGATGCCGATCAGCGCATGGTAGATGCCCCAGACGGTGCCGAACAGCCCGACGAACGGCGCCGTTGAGCCGACCGAGGCCAGAATCCACAAACCCGACTGCAGTCGCGCGACGCAATCGTCGATGGCGTGCCGCAGCGCGCGCGTGACCCAGTCACTGACGTCGAAGCCGTCGTGCAACTGCGGGGTGCGCTCGCCGTCGAGGCCGCGAATGTGCGCGGCGGCTTCGCGGCCCTGGGTTGCCAGCAGATAGAACGGATTGTCGGCTTGATCGCCCAGGCGGGCCAGGCCATCGGCGAAGTCGCGGCTGTGCCAGAACGCCTCGACGTGACGCGCCTGCGCGCGATAGCGGCGCAGATCCAGCGTCTTGAGCACGATGACGACCCAGGAGGCGACCGACATCAGCAGCAGCAGCACCGCGATGGTGCGGATGACGACGTCACCCTGTGCCCACAAGTGCGCCAAACCAAATGTATTGGGGGTGATAGAGCTTTCCACAGTCTCACTCCAGAACAAATTGAATGGGGATAAGAAACCACATGGCTTCCGGAACACCGTTGCGGGTGCCGGGCACATAGCGCCAGCGCAGGACGGTCTGCAGCGCCGCTTGATCGAGCCGTTCATAACCGCTGGAGGTGCGGATTTCGGCTGCTGAGGCGGTGCCATCGGGTTCGATGCGCACCCGCAGCACCACCTTGCCCTGCTCGCCCAGCCGACGGCTGAGCGGCGGATAGGGTGGTGGCGGGTTGCTGAGGTAGGCCGCGCTGGCCGAAGGCAGCTCGATGCGCGGCGGCGCTGGTGCTGCCGGCACTGGTGGAGCCGGGGCCACGGGGGCGGGCGCTGCGGCCACGGGTGCTGGAACCGTATTGGCTGGCGTGGCAACGACCTCGGGTTCCGGCGTGGTTGGGGTGACCGGGGTTTCGGTTGCCGTGGACGTTGTCTGCGCCACGGCCGGCATCGGCGGTGATGACCGCTGAACGGGAGCGGTGCGTGTGGGTTGGCGCGAGGGGCGAACCTCGGGTGAGGGTGGCAGTGGGGTCGTGGGTTGGGGGACGAATACCACGCTAACCACCGTGGGGCGAGGGGGGACGGTGGCGTTGGGTGCGAGCACGTCATGCAATGCCCACGCCGCGGCGCCGTGCGCAGCCACAACGGTCGCGACAACGAGCGTGGTACGCAGCCGCGAGCGCACGAAGGTGGGCTGCTGCGGCGCGTGACCATCAACGGCGAGCTTGGCGTCGTGGGCCAGGAAAGTGGTGCGCATCATGGCCGGAACACCCAACGAGCCGCCAGCAAGACCAACCCCAGACTCAGCAACAGGGCGAGACTTGGGATCATAGATCGAGGTCCTTCAAATCAGAAACACAGCCAGAAACACGAGCAGACACGGGTAACAGGAGGTTGGACAGCAGCTCCCCCGTGGTCGCGGCACCACACAAGGCCATGGCACCGCGTAGTTCATCCAGCCAGTGCCGCCACAGCGCGGCAACCGCCTGCACACCCCCTTGGGACAGCGCACCGATCAACGGCCGACCGACCAGCACGGCGTTGGCCCCCAGCGCCAGGGCCTTGAGCGCGTCTAGGCCACGTCGTAGGCCACCGTCTACCAGAACTGGCACCCGGCCACCGACGGCCTGCACGATGGCGGGCAGCACGGTGGCGGTGGCAGGCAGGCCATCGAGCACGCGCCCCCCGTGATTGGAGACGACGACGCCCTGCGCAATGGTGGCGGCCTGAGCCGCATCGGCCGGGTGGGTGATGCCCTTGAGCAGTACTGGCAGCGGACTGCGTTCGCACAGCCAGGCGACATCGTCCCAGCACAGCGCCCGCGCGAGCAGGGTCTCGAGCGCGCCGCGACCCGGCGCAGCGGGCAGATTGGGTTGTGGCCAATCGGCAGGCAGGGCGAACCCGTGGGTGCGCTCCCGGTCGCTGGGCCACTGCAGCGGGGCGTCCACCGTCAGCACGATCGCCTCAAATCCGGCGCATCGAGCCCGCTCGGCCAGCCGCAACCAGTCGTCACGCTCACCGTAGGGGTAGAGCTGAAACCACAGGGGGCCGCGCGCGGCCTCGGGCAGCACGGCGCGCGCCACCTGCTCCAGCGGCGTGGTCGCCTGGGTGGACAACACCATCCCCGCGCCCTGAGCCGCGCTGGCCAGCGCCAGACCCAGCTCGGCGTCTGGGTGCGCCAGCGCCAGATGCGCCATCGGCGCGGCCAGCCATGGCGTCGGCCAGCGCCGTCCTAGCAGCGTCACACTGGTGTCGACACTGCGCGGCGTCGCCAGCACGCGCGGGCGCAGACCGATCGAGCGCCAGGCCGCGACGTTGGCGTTCAGCGTGACCTCATCGCCAGCGCCGCCCGCGAAATACGCGCGTGTGGCTGCGGGCAGGTGCTCTGGCAGACGCAAGCCCGAAGCGGTGCCGGATGCGCTCATGGCGTGGCCCATTGGCGCAACAGATTGTGGTAGACACCCGTCAGCGCCGTGGTCTCGGGCGTCTCCCCCAGCTGCTGGCGTAGTTTCAGCAGATTCATGTCCAGCTCGAACAGCAGCCGACGCTGCTCATCGTGCCGAACCATGCTTTCGATCCACAGAAAGCTGGCCAGCCGTGCGCCGCGCGTGACGGGTGACACCGCATGCAGACTGGTGCCGGGGTAGAGCACCGCATCGCCCGCCGGCAGCTTGACGCGTTGCACGCCAAATGTGTCGTGAATAATGAGCTCACCCCCGTCGTATTCGTCGGGATCGGTCAGGAACACCGTGCACGACACGTCGGTGCGCACCCACTGCCCGTCGCTGTGCGAGTGCAGCACTGCGCCGTCGATATGGGCGCCATAGGTGGGCGCCTCGGGCCGGTAGCGGTTGAACAGCGGGTTGTAGATGCGGCGCGGCAGCGCAGCCGAGAAAAACAGCGCATCGCGCCGCAACGCACCCAACACGATGTCGCGTAACGTGGCGGCCTGCGCGCTGTCCTGCGCCAGCTGCTCGTTGCGCTTGACAAGCGCGGCCTGCGCGCCCGCGCTGGCGCGCCCGTCGATCCAGGGGGCATCGGGCGCCTGCAGCGTGGCGCGGATGCGCCGCAGCTCATCCGGCGTCAGCAACCCCTTCAGGTGCACCAGCATCGCTTACGGCCTTTCACCCGTCAGAACACGGTTTTGACGCTGAGGTACGCATGCCGTGGCGCGCCGGGCGTGTAGAAACCGCGGTACAGCGCGTCGGCGTAGCGTTTGTCGGTGAGGTTGGTGACCGTGAACTTGACCGTGGTGCGCTCATCCACGGTGTATTCCACCATGCCATCCCAAACGGTAAACGACGGCGCGGTGAGGGTGCGCTGGCCTTCCGGATTTTGCTTGCCCCGGTGGGTGAAGCCAAGCCCGAGACGCCATTGCGGTGCCACGCGGTAGGTCGTCCAGAAACTGGCGCTGTGCTTGGGCGTCAGGCCCGGGCGGTCGCCTTGCACCTGTGCCCCCGTACCCGTGGCCGACAGGGCAACGTTGCTGCGGTCGATTTTGGCGCTCGGAATCCAGGTATGGTTGTAGAACACCTCCCATTTCGGGGTGATGCGGCCGGCTGCGTTGATCTCCACACCGCTGGCATGCCGCTTGCCCGACAGCAGCATTTGCTGCGCCGCGCTGTCGGGATCGGTGTTGCGTTCGTTGTATTTTTCGCTGCGAAACAGCGCCACACCCACCAAGGCGCGTTTGTCAAACAGCTCCCACTTGCCGCCGACTTCGATGTTGCGGCTTTTCTCCGGCGGTGTGTTGGCCAGCTTGGCGTTGTTGGAGCGCGCGGCGAAGTTGCCCAACTCGAACTGGTAGGTGTCTCCCGAGGTGTTGTACGACTGACCGTAGGACACGTAGTACGACGAGATGTCATCCGGCTGCCAGATAGCGCCCACGCGCGGGCTCCAGAGGTTGTCGCTCCTGGAGCCGCGGTTGCCTGAGGTGTCGCGGTAGTCGGCTTCGAAACGGTCAAAGCGCAAGCCACCCACCAGCTTGACGGTGGGCGTGATTTGCGCGACGTCCTGCACATAGACGCCGACACTCTTGCTGTCAAAGCTGTTATACGTCCAAGTGCGGTTGTCGCCAAGGCTGGCACCGTCGTTGGGGCGTCCTACCGTCGTGGTGGCGAGCGCCGATGGTACAGAGCCGGGGTTGTTTTGGTTGCGACGCGCGTCCTCCACAGTGATATCCAGGCCCGCCATCAGCTCGTGCTTGAGGCGGCCGAGCTCGAAACGGTTGTTGTAGTCGGACTGTAATTGGGTGATATCGCTGATGCCACGTCGCCCTTTTTTCGAGTTGCGGGTCAACACCGTACGATCGGTGGGGGGATTGGTGAGGCTGACGGCTTGCCCACCGGGTTGGGCGCTGGCCGCGGCAAACCTGACCACGGTAGCCCACAGGTCACGCTCATAGCGGCCGTGGCGCAGCGTGGTCTTGAGCGATTCGTTTGGGCTGAAACGATGGATGTGCGACAGCGTCAGCACGTTTTGTTCCGTGTCGGAGTAGTCACTGGCAAACCCATAGAAGTTTTTCGCCGGCAGAGTGGGTACGATGGTTTGCGGCTGACCACTGC
>NZ_DAISZC010000012.1:10983-24761 GCF_036824975.1 Tepidimonas sp. | reverse complement strand
CCATAGAAGTTTTTCGCCGGCAGAGTGGGTACGATGGTTTGCGGCTGACCACTGCTGCCAGTCAAGAGCCACGGGTGGTTGTAGATCGGGCGTTGGTCGGTTTTGAGGTGATACAGGTCCACTTGGAATTCGTTGCGCTCGCCGATGCCGGTGCGCCAGCTGGCAGCCAGCCCCTGGCGGTCGTCCTGCGCCCCCCAGTTGTCGGCGCGTTGCACCATGGCGTTGAGCCGCACCGCGCTGTTGCTGTCCAGCTGCTTGTTCAAATCGGCCTGTACCCGGCGGTGGTTGCCGTTGCCCAGGGTTAGCTCGGCCTCGTAGCGGTCCATCAGGAAGGGCTGCTTGGTCACTTGGTTGACCACGCCGCCGGTGGAGCCCTTGCCAAAGAGCATGGAGGCTGAGCCCTTCATCACCTCGACGCGCTCGGTGGCAAAGGTGTCACGTGTGATCAGCTGCGCTTCGCGCATGCCGTCGCGGAAGATGTCACCCGCCTGCCCCAGCGAGAAACCACGCAGACGCACGTCTTCTTCGCCGGTTTCCCCGGCCTGGAAGGTAACGCCGGCCGTGGTTTTGAGCACCTCGCGGAAGTCGTCGAGGTTGCGGTCGTCCAGCAGCCGCTCGGTCATGACGGTGACATTCTGCGGGATGTCGCGCAGGGACTGTTCACCCTTGCCTAGACGGGTTGTAGCGGGTTTGAGGGTGCTCTTGGAGCGTATTTCGGCGGGTTCGGACTGCCCGGTGACGGTGACCGTGTCCAAGGTGCCAGCCGTGCCGACGGTCTGGGCGACAGCCTGCAGGCTGGCTGCCAGCAGCATGGCGCCCAGCGGTAGGCTGGCCCCTGGTGTTGCGCGGTGTGTCGTCGGCGGCACGTCGGCGGAGGCGTCGGCGCACCGGGCAGCGGTTGGCGGCGTCCCGAAAGACAGCATGAAAGGCTGGCCTGAAAGCGACGGTACGGGCAGATTCGGTGTGGTGTTGGCGATGGGCATGGCTAAACGGATGACTGGGTTGGCGTCCATTGGGTCGGAAGACTGTGGTGTGGCGGAAGGGACAACGTCGAACGGCGGTGACGAGCGCGTAGTGTCGTTGACGCCGTATCGTAGTGCGAGTATAAACATAAATGAGACTAACTTGCAACACGAATGGATCGATGGCGCTGGCGTGACCCAGTCAATCGCTTGCATAGATGCTATCAATGGCGTCATAGGATAAATAATGGCTATAATCGCGGCGGTTCAGCAAGGGCATCGCGCCGTACGCTGACACGGCCGTCCCGTTCGGCTATTCATTTCCAACCTGAAAGGAAGCAACATGTCGCTGATCAACACCCAAGTTCCTGCCTTCAAGGCTCAGGCTTTCCACAACGGCAAGTTCGTCGAGATCACCGAGGGGTCCCTCAAGGGCAAGTGGTCGGTGCTGATCTTCATGCCGGCCGCGTTTACCTTCAACTGCCCGACCGAGGTCGAAGATGCAGCCGACAACTACGCCGAGTTCCAGAAACTGGGCGCCGAGGTCTATGTCATCACCACCGACACGCACTTCTCGCACAAGGTGTGGCACGAGACGTCGCCCGCGGTGGGCAAGGCGCGTTTCCCGCTGGTGGGCGACCCGACGCACCAGCTCACCCGCGCTTTTGGCGTGCACATCGAGGAAGAGGGCCTGGCGCTGCGCGGCACCTTCATCGTCAATCCGGAAGGGGTGATCAAGACGGCCGAAATCCACGACAACGCGATCGCGCGCGATGTCAAGGAGACGCTGCGCAAGCTCAAGGCTGCCAAGTACGTGGCCGAGCACCCGGGTGAAGTCTGCCCGGCCAAGTGGAACGAGGGAGCCAAGACCATCACCCCGTCGCTGGAACTGGTCGGCAAGATCTGATCTGCTGCGGCGCACAGTCGCGGTCCGGCGCTGGCGCCCGAGCCTGAAGCGCGCTCGCCAGCGCGCTTGAGTTGCCCGGGCGACGCCTCGACATCTTTGCTGCTGATTCGCGTCCCCGGTGCCTCACCCTGGCGGTGAGGTACCGTGGGGCGGTGCTGCCCCAGTCATCTTCCCCCTAGGTGTATCCATGCTCGACGACAACCTGAAATCCCAACTGCAAGGCTATCTGGCCCACGTGCGCCAGCCGATCGAGCTGGTGGCCACGCTGGATGACTCGGCCAGCGCCCGCGAGCTCGATGCGCTGCTGCAAACACTGGCCGACCTCTCCGATGGGCGCATCCGTGTGCGTCGTGACGGACAGGCGTCGCGGCGGCCGTCGTTTGCCATCCGCACCCCCGACGGCCGCGAAAACCTAACGTTTGCTGCTATTCCACTCGGCCACGAGTTCACCTCGCTGGTGCTGGCCCTGCTGTGGGCCGGCGGCCATCCGCCCAAGGTCGAGGCAGAGCAGCTGGCCCAGGTGCGCGCGCTGGGCGGCAGCCACGAGTTCGAGGTCTTTATGTCGCTGTCGTGCCACAACTGCCCGGATGTGGTGCAGGCGCTCAGCCTGATGGCGCTGTTCAACCCAGGCGTGCGCACCACGGTGATCGACGGCGCACTATTCCCCCAGGAGGTGGAGCAGCGCGGTGTGATGGCGGTGCCGCTGGTGCTGCGCAACGGCGAGGTGTTTGCGTCGGGCCGACAGACGCTGCCCGAGCTGCTGGCCAAACTGGACGCCGGCGCTCAAGCCCGCGCGGCACAGGCGCTGGCGGCGCGCGAGCCGTTTGACGTGCTGGTGGTCGGTGGCGGACCAGCCGGGGCTGCCGCGGCGGTGTACGCGGCGCGCAAGGGTATTCGTACCGGTGTGGTGGCGCAGCGCTTCGGTGGCCAGGTCAACGATACGCTGGCCATCGAAAACTACATCTCGGTGCTGGAGACCGACGGGCCGCGGTTTGCCGCGGCGCTGCTGGCGCACGTGCGGCACTATGAGGTCGATCTGATCGACGGTCAGAGCGTGCGCGCCCTGCACCCAACGGCGCAGGCTGGCGACTACATTGGGGTTGAGCTGGAAGGTGGAGCCACCCTGCGCGCGCGCAGCGTGGTGTTGGCTACGGGAGCGCGCTGGCGCAATCTGAATGTGCCGGGCGAGGCGGAGTACAAGAACCGCGGCGTGGCCTACTGTCCGCACTGCGACGGCCCACTGTTCAAGGGCAAGCGGGTGGCGGTGATCGGCGGGGGGAACTCGGGGGTCGAGGCGGCTATCGACCTGGCGGGCATCGTGGCCCACGTGACGCTGCTGGAGTTTGCCGATCAGCTTAAGGCCGACGCGGTGCTGGTCAGCAAGCTCAAGAGCCTGCCTAACGTGACGGTGTTGACGCAGGCGCAGACGCTGGCGATTGAAGGCGACGGGCAGCGTGTCACGGGTTTGCGTTGGCGTGACCGTGCCAGCGGCACCGAGCAGACCATCGCGCTGGAGGGGGTCTTTGTGCAGATCGGCCTGGTGCCGAACACTGAGTGGCTCGATGGTGTTGTCGATCGCAACCGCTACGGTGAAATCGTCGTCGATGCCAAGGGGCAGACCAATGTGCCAGGCGTTTTTGCGGCCGGAGACTGCACCACGACACCGTACAAACAGATCGTGATCGCCGCCGGTGAAGGGGCGAAGGCGGCGCTGTCGGCGTTCGATTACCTGATTCGTACGCCCATGGCGCAGCCGACAGAGGCCGTGTCCGCCTGACCCGACTGGTGCGTTGCTACAACGGGGTACACCGGACTTCGGGATCGGCGCGACGGCGGCTGACGGGAGTTTATGGCGGCGCATTGCCGCAGGGTGAGGTAGCCGGTACCCAAGACCGCACCTCGCTATACCGCCCCCACGCCTCAGCGGCCGCACCGTCGGCGGCCGTTTGCCTTATTTCAGGTCATCGGCCAGCAGCTGCGCAATGCGCTGCGCGGTGGCCGATGCTTCCGCCTGGCCGCTGGCGTTGAGGATGCGCACGGTGGTGCGCTCTGCGTTGCCGGCAACGCGGATCTGGTAGCGGGCCGGCTGGGCCGCGGCCGCTTCGCTGCGGCTGAAGAACCCGGTGATGCGGCCGAAAAAGCCGGGGTTGCGCGCGCTGCCCTGGGTGTCCGGCGGCACATAGCGCACGAAATACAGGCCCTCGCTGCGGTTGCGGTCTTCGACGGTGAAGCCGCTGCGGTCCAGCGCCAGGCCCACCCGCCGCCAGGCGCGGTCGAAGTTCTCGTCGATGACGACCGTGGGCTGGCCGTCGAGCGTCTCGACCCGCGCCACCGCCGGACGGGCCCCTGCGGCCAGCACCGCCTTGGCCTGCTCCTGCGTGACGCCCAGCTTGACCATGAGGCGGCGCAAAAATTCGGCTTCCAGCTCGGGGTCGGCCGGGCGTGGCTGCCAGACCGTGTTGTCCTTGCGCTCGTTCGAATACACCTCGACCATGCCGCGGTGGCTGATGTAGATCTCGCTGCCGCCGCTGGCGCCGCGCTCGACGCGGGTGCGGAACTTGTCGCGCTCGCCGGTGGAGTACAGGTTGTCGAACAGTTTGCCGATGGTGGCGCGGATGATGTCCTGCGGAATCTTGGCGCGGTTTTCGGCCCAGTCGGTCTCCATCAGGCCTAGCTGGGGCTGGTCAATGGTCAGCAGAAACCCGTTTTCCTGCCAGAAGTCACGCAGCGCGGGCCACAGGACGTCGGGGGCGCGATCGACCACCAACCAGCGCTGGTTGCCGGCGCGCTCGATCCGCACGTCGCCGATCTGCTGCGGGGCCGTCACCCCGGCCGTGGGGCGTGCTGCCGCCGCAGCCTGGTAGCCGGAGGCGGTGACGGTACTGCCGGGTAGCGCGTAGCGGCTCTCACGGGCCAGCTGCGTCAGGTCGGGCGGCACTTCCAGCGTGTTGATGGGCTTAGCGCTTTTGTAGTCGATGCGGGTTTCCTCCAGCACCGAGCAGCCGCCGGCGAGCAGCGCGGCCAAAGCCAGGGGCGCAAAGCGGAACGGGGTCGGACGGGTGGGCATGTTGTGGCCTTGATCGAAGGGGACGGACAGGGCTTAGGCCAGCAGGCCAGCGGTGCGTAAGGCCGCCTCGACGCTGGCATGATGCGCTGGCGACAGCGGCGTCAGCGGCAGTCGCAGCGCGCCGCCGCACAAACCCAAGCGGGCCATGGCCCATTTGACCGGAATCGGATTGGCCTCGACGAACAGCTGTTTGTGCAGCGGCAACAGCTGCATTTGCAGCTGCATCGCGGTGCGGACATCGCCGGCAATAGCGGCGCGGCACAGCTCGTGCATCAGGCGGGGGGCCACGTTGGCGGTGACGCTGACATTGCCCTGGCCGCCGCACAGCATCAGGGCCACGGCGGTGGCGTCGTCACCCGAGTAGACCGCAAAGTGCGCCGGCTTTTCGCGGATCAGCCACTGCGCGCGCTCGATGTTGCCGGTGGCTTCCTTGATGCCGACGATGCCCGGAATTTCGGCCAGACGCAATGCGGTTTCCGGCAGCAGGTCGGCCACCGTGCGCCCGGGCACGTTGTACAGGATGATGGGCAGGTCGCCCGTGGCCTCGGCAATCGCCTTGAAATGCTGATATAGCCCCTCCTGGGTGGGCTTGTTGTAGTAGGGCACGACTTGCAGTTGGCAGTCGGCCCCCACGCGGCGCGCGTATTCGGCCAGAGCGATGGCCTCGCGCGTGGAATTGCCGCCGCAGCCCGCCATGATGGGGCGGCGCCCGGCCGCCTGCTCCACCGCGACGCGGATGATCTCGCAGTGTTCTTCGACGCTGACCGTGGGCGACTCGCCAGTGGTGCCGACGACACCGATGCAGTCGGTGCCTTGCTCGATGTGCCAGTCGATGAGCTTGCGCAGGGTGTCGTAGTCGACGCGGCCGTCCTCGTGCATGGGCGTGACGAGGGCGACGATACTGCCGGTGATGGGCTTCATGGGAGGGTGGTGATCAAGTTCGGGTAATCAGCGGCCATTCTAACCAGCGCACACGGCGATGCGTGCCGGCAATGGGCGCGCCGATGCCGTTCGGCCCGGATACCTCATCGTGTCGCGGACCGCGCGGAGTGGACGCCGCGCGGACGGCTCGGGCAAGGAGGCTGCCCGGGGCGCTGCGACGGGTGAGGAGGCGCGGGCGGTCGCTGTCATGGTAACGGGTAGCGCGCCGGACCACCCGCACCGGGCAGCGGCCGCACCGCGGCGATGCGCTGGATGAAACGGGGTGGGTCGTGCAGAAAACCATCCTCGTACGCGACCACGCGCAGCTCGGCACAGGCGCGCAGCAGCTCGCCCGGCGCGAGTAGAAACTCGGGCCGGCGCGGGTGGCCGACCGTCTCCTGACCGGCGGCGAAGGTTTCGTATAGCAGCACGCCGCCGTCGGCCAGCGCCGCAAGCAGGTGCGGCCACAGCGCACGCCACAGGTAGTGGGTGACGATGATGGCGGAGAACCGCTCGCCGGTCAACGGCCACGCTGCGCCCTCCAGATCGGCCTGCAGGCGGCACACACCCGGCTCCAGGTCAGCCAGCGCCGCCAGCGCCGCACCGTCGCGGTCTACGGCGGTGACCTGCCAGCCGCGCGCGTGCAGCCAGCGTGTGTGCCGCCCGTAGCCGCACGCCACATCCAGCGCTCGCCGCTGGCCGACGCTGGCGGCGCACGCCTGCAGCAGCGGCGCAAAGCGTGTGATCCAGTCCGATGGGGGCAGCCGGCTGTGTGCCGGTGCGGGGTCGGCGCGGGCGGTCAGGGAGGCAGTCGGGGCAGCGGTCGACATGGACTCGGCGGTCAAAAGCAGGCCCACAGCTGGTCGGCCACGGTCTGCAGCAGCAGCGGGTGGCGGTAGGCCGCGAACACCAGTGCGCCAACGCCCGCGAGCGCCAGCAGCGGCAGCCAGCGCCAGAGGCGGCGGTCGACCGATGGCCGGGGTGTGGCGGGTTCGGGCGTGGGGGACATCGTGGCGGGCGGCAGAAGCGGCTAGGGACGGGTTGCGATCGGCGGCAGCGACCTCATGCGGCCGAAGTGACGACGCGGCGCGGTCCGCGCGCCACCGGGGCCTCGCAGATCAGCCAGTTGACGGCGGCGGCGAACAGGCCCAGCGCGATGGCAATCCACCAGACCACGTCGTAGCTGCCGGTCAGACCGTACAGCCGGCCGCCGAGCCAGACACCCAGGAAGCTGCCCACCTGGTGGCTGAAGAAGACGAAGCCACCCAGCATCGACAGGTGCGCCGCGCCAAACAGCTGGGCCACGATGGCATTAGTGGGCGGCACCGTAGACAGCCACAGCAGGCCCATGACGGACGCAAATAGGTACACCGCCAGCGGCGTGTGCGGGGCGGCCAGAAACGCCGCGATAGCCACCGAGCGCAGCAGGTAGACAGCAGACAGGATCTTGCGTTTGGCCAGTCGCTGGCCCAGCGCGCCAGCGGCGTACGTGCCCACTACGTTGAACAGCCCGATCAGGGCCAATGCGGTATTGGCCACTTGGGGTGCCAGCCCGTGGTCTTTGAGGTAGCTGGGCATGTGCACCCCGATGAACACCACCTGAAAGCCGCAGACGAAGTAGCCAGCCATCAGCAGCTGGAAGCTGCGCTGGCCGAAGGCCTCACGCAGTGCGTCGCTCACCGACTGGGGCAGCGCCGCATGGACCGCAGGCGCGGCCGGCGGCTCGCGCAGCCCGCGCGCCAGCGGCGCAATGAGCAGCACGGCGGTGGCCAGCGCCAGCAGCGAACCCTGCCAGTCGAGCACCGCGATTAGCCAGCCCTCCACCGGCACCATCAGGAACTGTCCAAAGGAGCCGGCTGCCGCCGCCACACCCATAGCCCACGAGCGGCGTTCGGCCGGCAGCTGGCGCCCAATCACGCCGTAGATCACGGCGTAGGTGGTGCCGGCCTGGGCCGCCCCGATGAGCACGCCGGCGGTCAGGCCGAAGAGCATGGGCGTGGGCGCCAGCGCCATCCCCACCAGGCCCAGGGCGTACAGCACGGCACCGGCCTGCAGCACCCGGCAGGCGCCGAAGCGGTCGGGCAGCATCTGGGCGAAGATGCCCAGCAGGCCCTACGCCAGGTTCTGTATCGCCATCGCCAATGCGAAGGTCTTGCGTGGCCAGTCGCGCGCTTGCGTCAATGGCAGCAGCCACAGCCCGAAGCCGTGCCGTATGCCCATCGACAGCGTCACGATCAGCGCGCTGCACAGCAGCACCTGGCGGGCCGACAGCGTGGGAGAGGTCTGCATCGGCGCTACTGTAGCGCACGATGGGGGGTCGGGTGTCGCGCCGACGGAGTGCGGGGTATTGACCCGCTGCTGGCGGGGACTGTCGAGGCGCTCGGCTCGGCGCTGTCTATCGGCGCAGTGCTGCGCCCGGGGCAGTGGCGCCTGCGGCGGCCCCATGGCGGTGTCCAGAGTATGCGCGGTTGCCATGCGTCGTTGCAGCCGTATGCGCACCTTGAGGCGCAAGTGGTTGATGAAACAGGGCGGCTTGGCGTTGTCCCATGGTTATGTGGATAACTTTGTGGGCAAGCCGTGACCTTGGTGGGCAAAGTCTCATCGCTCAAGGCTTTGAACAGATTGCCCATTTTTTAGGCAATCAAAAACTTGCTTGTAAAACAAATGGTTATGTCATTGTCCGAGGGTGTTGCGACGCGTCACAGGTGGTGGCGTCGGCCATGAGCGCAGGCACCTCGGCGGTGCACCGGTGTGCAAAACCCGCCGCGGCCGCTTCGTACAATCGGCCCCCATGGCTGCCCACAGCGAACGTTCGATGCCGTCAGCGGAGTACGCGGAAAACGCCATCCGGGTGCTCAAAGGGCTGGAGCCCGTCAAGCAGCGCCCGGGCATGTACACCCGCACCGATCACCCGCTGCACATCGTGCAAGAGGTGATCGACAACGCCGCCGACGAGGCGCTTGCTGGTTTTGGCAAGCGCATCGGCGTGACGCTGCACGCCGATGATTCGGTGACGGTGGAGGACGATGGGCGAGGCATTCCGCACGGCCTGCATCCCGAGGAGCAGGCGCCAGTGCTGGAGCTGGTGTTTACCCGGCTGCACGCAGGGGGCAAATTCGACAAGGGGCGCGGGGGCGCGTATAGTTTCTCTGGCGGCCTGCACGGCGTGGGGGTGAGTGTGACCAACGCGCTCTCTCGCCGGCTGGAGGTGGCCAGCCACCGCGATGGCCACGTGGCGCGCATGGCCTTCGCGGGCGGCGAGGTGGTCGAGCCGATGACGCGGCGGCCGCTGCAGGCCGGCGAGCGCCGCCAGGGCACGACCGTGCGCGTGTGGCCCGATGCGCGCTATTTCGACAGCCCCGTGCTGCCCTGGGGCGAGCTGGTGCATCTGCTGCGCAGCAAAGCCGTGTTGTTGCCAGGTGTTAGCGTCACGCTGGTGAATGAAAAGACGGGCGAGACGCAGTCCTGGCAGTACAAGGGGGGGCTGCGCGACTACCTGCTGCAGACGTTGGCCACCGAGCCGCTGATCCCCGTGTTCGAGGGCGAAGGTTACGCGCAGGCCGGCCACGAGAGCTTTGCCGAAGGCGAGGGTGCGGCCTGGGCGGTGGCCTTCACCGAGGACGGGTCGCTGGTGCGTGAGAGCTACGTCAACCTGATTCCCACCACGGCCGGCGGGACCCACGACAGCGGCCTGCGCGAGGGGTTGTATCAGGCGGTGCGGGGGTTTATCGAGCTGCACGCGCTGTGCCCCAAGGGTGTGCGGCTGTTGCCGGAGGATGTGTTCGCGCGCGCCAGCTACGTGCTGTCGGCGCGGGTGCTGGACCCGCAGTTCCAGGGGCAGACCAAGGAGCGGCTGACCTCGCGTGACGCCGTGCGGTTGGTGGCCAGCTTCGTGCGCCCGGCGCTGGAACTGTGGCTGCACCAGCATGTGGAGTATGGCCGTCGGCTGGCAGAGCTGGCTATCCGTGCGGCCCAGAGCCGACAGAAGGCGGCGCAGAAGGTGGAAAAACGCAAGGGCTCGGGGGTGGCTGTGCTGCCGGGCAAGCTCACCGATTGCGAAAGCCGCGATCTGGCCCGCAACGAGCTCTTTCTGGTGGAGGGCGACAGCGCCGGCGGCAGCGCCAAGATGGGGCGCGACAAGACCTTCCAGGCGGTGCTGCCGCTGCGTGGCAAGGTGCTCAATGCGTGGGAAGTGGAGCGCGACCGGTTGTTCGCCAACAACGAAATCCACGACATCGCGGTGGCCATCGGCGTCGATCCGCATGGCCCCGATGATGCGGTGGACCTTGACGGGTTGCGCTACGGCAAGATCTGTATCCTCAGCGACGCGGATGTCGATGGCGCGCACATCCAGGTGCTGCTGCTGACGCTGTTCTTTCGCCACTTCCCGCGCCTGATCGAGGCCGGGCGCGTGTTCGTGGCCCAGCCGCCGCTGTACCGGGTGGACGTGCCTGCGCGCGGCAAAAAGCCGGCGGCCAAGTTCTACGCGCTCGATGACGGTGAGCTGGCGGCGATCTTGGACAAGTGTGCCCAGGACGGCGTGCCGCGCGAGCGCTGCACCATCAGCCGCTTCAAGGGGCTGGGCGAGATGAGCGCGGAGCAACTGTGGGAGACCACACTCAACCCCGATACCCGGCGCCTGCTGCCGGTGTCGTTGGGCGGATCCGATTGGCGCACCACCCAGGCGCGTCTGCATCAACTCATGGGCAAGGGCGAGGCCGCGGCACGGCGCGAGCTGATGGAGCGTTACGGCGACGCGGTCGAGGTGGATGTTTGACGGCGTGCCGGTCGCACCCGCCACGCCGCGTGATTGAGCAGCGTCAGCGTCCAGCACAGCCACGCGGTCCACAGGGTGTGGCTGGGATAGTGTGCCCCGCGCAAGGTTTGCACGACACCGAATACCGACCCCAGCACCGCTACGGCCAGCAGCCAGCGCGTGTCGATGCGCCATGGGCGCGCCTCACGGGCCAGCGCCAGCGGCCACCAAGCCAACGCAGCACTGACGTGCCCAGCGGGAAAGCAGTGGGCGCCGCCGCCGTCGGCCACGCCGGGTCGCCAGTGCGTGACGTAGTGCGCGACCCCGCCAAACATCTCGAGGTCCCACGGGCAACTGGTGAGGCTGATGCGTTTCAGCAGCGCCACGGCTCCCACGCACAGCGTGACCCCGGTGGCCACTTCCAGCCAGCGCCGTGTGCTGCCGTCGCGCAGCCCGCGTCGCCACAAGGCCAGTGCCGCCACCGCCAGCACGCCAAGGTAGGCGAGTGCGCTGGCCTGTTTGGCCAAGTCGTGGCCCCAGCGTACCAGTAGGGGATGATCGCGCCAGGGAAAGCCGGTGGGGGCGCCTATCGCGCGCATCACGTCCAGGTCGTACGCCAGCACGTCCCACAGCAGGGCCGTCCCCAGCAGCAGGGCCCAGATCGTCCACGCGCGCCGCGTCTGTCCCCCGCCGCCCGGCTGAGCGTCGGCCGGTGTCGGGCCACCGGCTGCGTGGGGGGTGTGGCTGTGGCCTGCCGGGTTGGCGCGGACAAGGGGGGCGATCATGGCGGGCGCAACGGCGTTGGGGTCAGGAGATGCTAGCCGATCGAACTGAACGGACGCTGAACGCGGGCTGGGCGAACTGCGGTGCTGCCGGGGGGCGGGGAAGCGGCCTCCCGCATCGCGTTCCTTCGTGTTCAGCTCGCGTTCAGGGGGTGTGCCTGACAATGGCAGGTCTGCGCGTGCTTGCCCGATCCTGATGACGCTGTCGCCCGACCCTTCTGCAATCCGTGTCGCATCGCGGCCGTGCCCTCCCACGGGCTGCGGTCGCCACCCGCTGACGCTGCTGTTCGCGCTGGCGCTGTGGCTGGCGCTGGCCGGCAACTTGCCGCTGTGGTGGTCCGTGGGGCGCAGCCTGTATGCCCAGCGCGAGGTCTGGCTGGTGCCCATGCTCGCCTGGGGCTTGGCGTTGACCGCGATCAATATGGCCGTACTGGCCCTGCTGGTCTGGCCACGCTGGCGCCGCTTGGCCGGTGTCGTGCTGCTGGCGTTGGTGGCCGTGCCCAGCTACTTTATGCTCAACTACGGCGTGGTCATCGACAGCACGATGCTCGACAACGTGTTACACACCGACGCGCGGGAGGCGCGTGAGCTGGTGACGCCGGGTTTGATGGGCACTCTCGTGTTGGGTGTGGCGCTGCCGGGCTGGTGGTGGTGGCGCCAGCGCGTGCGCGCGGTGCCGCTGACGTCGCTGCTTAAGCAGCAGCTGGGGGTGGCCGCTGCCGCGCTGCTGGCGGCGCTGGCGCTGCTGTGGGGGTCGTTTACCGATCTGGCGCCGCTGATGCGCAACGACAAGTCACTGCGTTATCTGATCAATCCCTACAACACGCTCTACGCGGCGGCGCGCAGCGTGGGCGGGCGGGCGGCCAGGGCACAGCAGCCGCTGCAGCCGGTCGGCACCGACGTGGCGCCGCTGCCGGTCGCAGCCTCTGCGGAGGAGGCTCCGCTGGTGGTCCTGGTGGTGGGAGAGACGGCCCGTGCGGCCAACTTCGGGCTGGGCGGCTATCCGCGCGCGACCACCCCGCGCCTGGCGGCGTTGCGCGATGCCGGTGAGCTGGTGTACTTCACGCAGGTGCAGTCCTGTGGTACCAACACCCAGACCTCGGTGCCGTGCCTCTTTTCCCCCGGGGGGCGCGCGAGCTACGACGCGCGCCGTCACGAGGAAAACCTGCTCGACGTCGTGCAGCGGGCCGGGGCGGCCGTGCTGTGGCTGGACAATCAGTCCGGCTGCAAGGGCGTGTGTGACCGCGTACCCACCGTTCGCACCGACCGGCTGGGCCTGCCGGATCTGTGCGCGGCCGACGAGTGCCACGACGAGGTGTTGCTGCGTGAACTGCCGCGGCAGCTGGCGCAGCTCAGCGCCGAGGCGCGTCGGCACGGGACGCTGGTGGTGCTGCACCAGATGGGCAGCCATGGTCCGGCCTACTTCCGGCGCACGCCGTCGGCTTTCAAGGTGTTCCAGCCGGAGTGCATCAACCCGCAACTGTCCGCGTGCCCAGTGGAGTGGGTGGTCAACGCCTACGACAATACCATTCGCTACACCGACCATGTGTTGGCCGAGCTGATCGCGCAGCTGCGCAGCCGCCGGGGGCCAACGTTGCTGCTGTATGTCTCCGACCATGGCGAGTCGCTGGGGGAGTCCGGGTTGTATCTGCATGGTGTGCCGTATGCCATCGCGCCGCGCGAGCAGATCCACGTGCCGATGCTGCTGTGGACCAACACCGAGATGCGCAACCGCCTGCGGCTGGACTGGGCGTGCGTGCAGCGGCAGGCGCAGGCCCCCGCCTCACACGATCACGTCTTCCACACCATCGCGGGCGTGCTGGGACTGCACACGTCGGTCGTCGATCCGGGGCGCGATCTGCAGCGCGCCTGTCGCGACAGCCGCTAGTCCAGCGGTGGGGGGCCTGGGGGCGTGGCAACAGGGCGCAAAAGCGCCGTCGCTTGCACCTCGCGTGCCGGCCAACCGGGAACCCGGCGGGAGTTGCAGGGTACGGCGGGAGCGCGTGCGCCGTCGTCGGGTTCTGAGTGACACACGACCGGGTCAACCCGACAGACGCGTCCACAGCGCCGCACCCCACACACCAGCGGCCAGCAGCAGCGTCAGCAGCACCGCCGCACTGCCCAGATCCTTAGCCCGCTTGGCCAGCGGGTGCCACTGGGGACCGACGCGGTCGGTAACCGACTCGACGGCGGTGTTGAGCAGTTCGACCACCATCACCAACACGACCACGCCGGCCAGCGCCGCGACCTCGAGCCATGTGCGCCCCAGCCAGAAGGCGGTGGGCAGAAGCACGACGGCAGCCAGCAGCTCCTGGCGGAACGCGGGCTCACCCAGCCCTGCGCGCAGGCCGGCCAGCGAGTAGCGCGCGGCGTGCCACAGGCG
>NZ_DAISZC010000012.1:0-10883 GCF_036824975.1 Tepidimonas sp. | reverse complement strand
CACCCAGCCCTGCGCGCAGGCCGGCCAGCGAGTAGCGCGCGGCGTGCCACAGGCGGATCAGCCCGCGGCGTTTGGGAGGGACTTGGTCGCCGGGCGGCAAGGGTGTGTTCATGATGTGGCGCTGAGGATAGCACCCGAGATGCAGTCGCCGCGGCGCCTCGACCGCGTCCAGTCTGGGACAATTGGGTCATGAGCACGGATACGATGGATAGGGCACGGCCCCGGCTGGCCGCGCCGGAAGATGACGGTCTGGCGGCGTATGCGCAACGCGCGTATCTGGAGTATGCGCTCAGTGTGGTCAAGGGGCGGGCGCTGCCCGATGTCTGCGACGGTCTCAAGCCGGTGCAGCGGCGCATTGTGTATGCGATGCAACGCATGGGGCTGGGTTTCGGCGGCCCGGGGGGCACCACACCGGCCAAGCCGGTCAAGAGTGCCCGCGTGGTGGGGGACGTGCTGGGCCGCTTTCATCCCCATGGCGATCAGGCCGCCTACGATGCGCTGGTGCGCCTGGCGCAGGACTTTGCGCAGCGCTATCCGCTGATCGACGGGCAAGGCAACTTTGGCAGCCGCGACGGCGACGGTGCCGCCGCCATGCGCTACACCGAGGCCCGGCTGGCGCGCATCAGCACCTTGCTGCTGGATGAGATCGACGAAGGCACGGTGGACTATGTGCCGAACTATGATGGCTCCACCGTCGAGCCGCGGCAGCTGCCCGCGCGCTTGCCTTTCGTGCTGCTCAATGGGGCCAGTGGCATCGCGGTCGGCATGGCCACCGAGATTCCCAGCCACAACCTGCGCGAGGTGGCGGCCGCGTGCGTGGCGTTGATCCGCGACCCCGCCCTGGACGACGAGACGCTGTGGTCGCTGCTGCCCGGACCCGACTATCCGGGCGGAGGCCAGATCATCAGCTCGGCGGCCGACATCCGCGAGGCCTACCGCAGTGGGCGCGGCAGCCTGAAGGTGCGCGCGCGCTGGACCATCGAGGAGCTGGCGCGCGGGCAGTGGCAGCTGGTGGTTACCGAACTGCCGCCGGGGGTCAGCGCGCAGCAGGTGTTGCAGGAGATCGAAGAACTCACCAACCCCAAGGTCCGGGCGGGCAAAAAGGCGCTGACCCAAGAGCAGCTGCAGCTCAAGGCCAGTGTGCTGGCGGTGCTGGATGGGGTGCGCGACGAAGCCAGCAAGGACGCGCCGGTGCGTTTGGTGTTCGAGCCGCGCAGCAGCCGCCTGCAGCCCGAGGAACTGCTGGCCCAGCTGCTGGCGCACACCAGCCTGGAGACGTCGGTGCCGGTCAACCTGACGGTGGTCGGGCTGGATGGTCGGCCGGTGTGCAAGCCGCTGCGCACGATCCTGGAGGAATGGGTGGAGTTTCGCCGCCGCACCGTGCTGCGCCGCTGCGAGCGGCGCTTGCAGCGCACGCTCGAGCGCATCCACCTGTTGGAGGGGCGGCAGCTGGTGCTGCTGCACATCGACGAGGTGATCGCCATCATCCGCGCCAGCGACGAGCCCAAGGCCGCGCTGATGCAGCGCTTCGGTCTTACCGAGCGGCAGGCCGAAGATATTCTGGAAATTCGCCTGCGGCAGCTGGCGCGGCTGGAGGCCATCCGCATCGAGCAGGAGCTCGCCGAGCTGCGTGCCGAACAGGGGCGGCTGGAGGACGTGCTACGCAACCCGGCCAGCCTGCGGCAGCTGATGATCGCCGAAATCGAGGCCGATGCGCACACCTTTGGCGACGCGCGCCGCACCCTGATCCAGGCGGAGCGACGCGCCGTGGCCGAGATCCGGGTGATCGATGAGCCGGTGACGGTGGTGGTGTCGGCCAAGGGCTGGGTGCGGGCGCGCAGCGGGCACGGGCACGACGCCAGCGCCTTTACCTTCAAGGCTGGCGATGGGCTCTATGGCGCGTTCGAGTGCCGCACCGTGGATACGCTGATCGTGCTGGGCAGCAACGGGCGTGTCTACAGTGTGCCGGTGACGAATCTGCCCGGGGCGCGTGGTGATGGGCAGCCCATTACCGCCCTCATCGAACTGGAGCCGGGCACCCAGCTGCTGCACTACCTGGCCGGGCCGACGGCGTCGCGCTGGCTGCTCAGCGGCAGTGGCGGCTACGGGTTCGTGGCCAGTGTGGCCGACATGGTGACGCGGCTCAAAGGCGGCAAGTCGTTTCTGACGTTGGACGACCGAGAGACCCCATGCCTGCCCAGCCCGATCGATGGCGCTGGGCGCCTGCAGCTGGCGACGGCAGATGGTGTGGTGACGTTGGAGCCCGTGACATCCGAGGCGGCTTTGCCATGGCGGGTGTGCGCGGTCAGCAGCGCCGGGCGCATCCTGACCTTTGCGCTGGATGAGGTGAAGACGCTGCCCAACGGTGGGCGTGGCGTGATGCTGCTCAAGCTGGAGGCGGGGGATACGCTGGCTGGGGCGGCCGCCTACACGCGCGGTGTGCTCATCACGGGTACCGGTCGTGGTGGCAAACCGCGTGCGGAGGTGTTGCAAGCGCGCAGCTTGGAGCGCGCGGCCGGTGCACGCGGCCGCAAGGGCCGCGACGGCGCATTCGGCTTCAAGCCGGTGCGCGTGCTGCGCAGCGACTGAGGCCGGGCCTTAGCCGAGTTCGGCAATCAGCTCGATTTCGACGCAGGCGCCCAGCGGCAGCTGGGCCACACCGAAGGCGCTGCGGGCGTGGGCGCCCACCGCGGGCCCGAACACCTGCACCAGCAGCTCTGAACAGCCGTTGGTGACCAGGTGCTGTTCGGTGTAGCTGGGGGTGGAATTGACCAAACTGAGCACCTTGACGATGCGCCGCACGCCGTCGAGACTGGTGCCTGCGTCGCGGCACGCGGCTTGCAGCGTACCCAGCAGATCGACGGCAACGGCGCGCGCCGCCGCCTGTCCTTCGGCGGTCGTCATGGTCAGGCCCAGCTGTCCCACCCACGGCTGGCCGTCGCGTTTGGCAATGTGGCCGCTGAGGAAGACCAGAGACCCACTGCGCACGAAGGGCACATAGGCTGCGGCCGGGGTGGCCACGGGTGGCAGTGTGATACCAAGCGACTGCAGACGATCGTAAACGCTCATGACGGGCGACCATCGAAGAAGGGGATATGCGCCATTGTAGTGGGCGCCATGGCGGCGGACGGCGAGTCGGCCAGCGGTCTATCGGCGGGCCGCAGCGGGGGCAGGCCGAGGGCCGTCCACTCCTCCGGCGCGGCCACGGTAACCTGCACCACGGGCGTGTGCTGCCCTCCGCCATGGAGCACGCCACCCAGGGGCGCCACATCCGCATAGTCGCGTCCGACGGCCAGGATCACGTGTCCTTCGCTGGGGCGCTGCAGCCCCCAGCATGCGTTGGTGGGGTCGAGGTGATACCAGCCATCTTGCCAAGGCACGGCCACCCAGCCATGCGAGGCGTCGGCACCAACGGCGCGCCGCTGTCCGGCGGGGGGATGGGTCAGCAGGTAGCCGCTGACGTACTGCGCGGGCAGGCCGAGCGCGCGCAGCGCCGCGATCATCAGGTGCGCGAAATCCTGACAAACCCCGCGCCGTCGCGCCAATACGTCCAGGACCGGGGTGTCCACCTTTGTGCTGCCGGGCGCGTACATCCACTCCCGATGCAGCCGCTGGGCCAGCGCACGGCAACCGTGCAGCCAGCCACCGTCTGGGGCAAAGCACTCGCGGGCCAGGGAGCGCAGCTCCGCATCCCGCAGCGCCTGTAGCGGGATGTGTGGCGAAGCCTGCACCCAGGCGGCCAACGAGCGCCGCGGCACCGATGGATCCCTACGCGCGGCCTGCGGGAAGTGGGGGATGGCGGCGCGCACGTCGGTCCAAGGGACGTCCGCGTCACCGACATCGATGGGGCGCGTGGTGTGTACCACCGCGTCCGCCCACACGTCCAGGGTATCGTGCGCCCGCTCGAAATCGAAGCGGGTGCAGGGGTTGCCCCAGCAATCGGTGTCGTCGCTGCGCCAGTCTGGCTCAGGCGCGATGGTCAGGTGCCAGTTGCGCAGCGTTTGACCATCGCCCTGGCGCGGGCGCAGGCGCGCCAGGTGCTGCGAACGCCGCACCGGATGTTCATAGCGGTAGTGGGTATGGTGGCGAATGCACAACAGCATGGGCACGCTCCCGCGCGGATGCGCAGTATCGCCCAACGGCTGCCCGGCATTGGTGTCCATAATGCCGAGCAACGGCAACGGATCAGACGGACCAGTGATGCTTAGGGGAGGACACGAAAACGACGGCAGCGGGGCGTTCAGCACCGGGGTACGACGGGCCGTGGTGCCCGTGTGCTTGGGCTGGGTGCTGGGTAGTGCGGTTCAGCTGGTGCAGCCGCATCTGTGGCCGCTGCGGGTCTACGCGCTGCTGGCCATGATGGCGGCCGGCGTCGGGCTGCTGCTTTGGGTGGCTGGGCAGCGGCGTGGCTGGCCGGGGCGGCTGGTGTGGGGTCTGGTGCCCGTCGTGGCGGTGCTGGCGTTTGCCAGCGTGGGCTTGCGGGCGGTGGCGCTGCAGGCTGAGCGGCGGCTGCCGGTGGCCACCGGGCAGGCGCTGCAGGCCGACTGGCGCATCACTCGCCTGCCGCGCATCGAGGGCCGAGCCGCTGTATTCGACGCGACGCTGCTGCATGTGTATACACCCGACGGCGCCGAGCATGCGGTGGCGCTGCCGGTGCGGTTGAGCTGGCGGTTTGGGGGCAACGGTGCCGGCGCCGCACCCCCGGAGCTGCGCCCCGGGCAGGTGTGGCGCAGTACGGTGCGGTTGCATCCTCCGCGCGGTGCGGCCAATCCGTATGGCTTTGACGCCGAGGCGTGGTGGTGGCGCGAGGGGGTGGTGGCGCTGGGGCAGGTGGTCATCACGGCGCGCGCAGCGCCGCCGCAACGGGTGGACGATGCGTGGTGGCGCCATCCCGTGGAGCGGGCCCGCACCGCCGTGCGCGATGCGATGCGTGTACGGCTGCATGAATACGGCAGCGCGGCCGGGTTGGTGATCGCGCTGGTCACAGGTGAACAGGGGGCCATTGACCCGCGGGACTGGGACGCGATTCGCGCCACCGGCGTGGCGCATCTGGTGGCGATTTCCGGGCTGCACGTGACGCTGTTCGCCTACCTGGCCGTGGCCCTGGTGGGATGGGGGTGGCGCGGGGCTGCGCAGCGCTGGCCAACGCTGGCGCTGCGCTGGCCGCGGCCATGGGTCGCCGGGGCGGGTGGGGTGCTGCTGGCCACCGCCTACGCGCTGTTCGCGGGCTGGGGCCTGCCCGCGCAGCGCACGGTGGTGATGCTGGCGCTATTTGTTTTCACCGGGATTAGCGGCCGGCGCTGGCCGTGGGGCGTGACGTGGCTGGCGGCGTTGGCGGCGGCTGTGCTAATTGATCCGTGGGCTCCACTGCAGCCTGGATTCTGGTTGAGCTTCGTAGCGGTGGCGGTGCTGTTCAACCACGAGGCGTTATCGCTGGCGCAGGGCGGCGTGGGGACACGGCTGCGCGTGGCTGTCTTGAACCTGTGGCGCACGCAGTGGATGGTGACATTGGCGCTGGCGCCGTTGACCCTGTGGTGGTTCGGGCAGGTGTCGCTGGTGGGGCTGCTGGCCAATCTGATCGCGGTGCCCTGGGTGACCGGGGTGCTGACGCCAGTGGCTCTGTTGGGCCTGGTGTGGGCGCCGCTGTGGGAGGCCGCAGCGCTGCTGGCGCAGCCGCTGCTGGGCCTGCTGCAGGCGATGGCGACGTGGCCCGCTGCCGTGTGGACGCGCCCTGCCGTTCCCTGGCTGTTGGCGGTGGCCGCGGGCGTGGGCGCACTGCTGCTGGTGTGGCGGCTGCCGTGGCGCACCCGGCTGTGGGGTGTGGTGCTGCTGTGGCCGGCGCTGGCGTACCAAGCCCCGGCACCGGCCCCCGGCGTCTTCGAAGTGCTGCTGCCCGATGTGGGGCAGGGCAGCGCCGTCATCGTGCGCACCGCGCGCCATGTGCTGATGTTCGACAGTGGACCGCCGCAGGGGCGCTCTGACGCTGCCGAGCGGGTGCTGCTGCCGTGGTTGCGCGCTTTGGGCGCGACCATCGACGCGGTGGTGATCAGTCACGACGACATCGACCACGCCGGTGGCATGGGTACGCTGGCAAGGGCGGCCCCGCGGGCCGTGTGGTGGGCCTCGTTCGACCCCGGCGACCGGGTGCCCGTGGCGGTGCAGCGCTGCGTGGCCGGCATCGAGTGGGAGTGGGACGGCGTGCGCTTTGCCTTCGTCCATCCGCCCTCGCCACAGTGGGAGCCGCCGGATGGCGGTGGCGATAACGCCCGCTCGTGCGTACTGGGGGTGGGGAAGGGCCGGCAGTCGGTGTGGCTGATGGGTGATGCGCGGCAGGAGGAGGAGCACCTGATCCTGCAGACGCAGCCGAACGTTCGCGCCGGGCTGCTGGTGGCTGGCCACCACGGCAGCCGCACCTCCACCAGCGCTGCCTGGCTGGACGCCACCCAGCCTGCGGCCGTGGTGTTTCAGGCCGGCTGGCGCAACCGCTACGGGCACCCGCACCGGCAGGTCATCGAGCGCGTGCAGGCGCGCGATATTCCATGGGCCAACACGGCCGCCTGCGGTGCCGTCAGCTGGCGCAGCGACGCCCCGGCTACGCTGACCTGCGAGCGCGCACGGTTGCGGCGTTACTGGCGCGCTCCGGCAGCCGTATCGAGTACAGGGTCGTCGGCCGCGCCCGACGCCGACGGGACGGTCGAGGCCGGGGTGCTGTCGAGCCGGTAAAGGCCACAGCTGTTCAGCTTGGCCTGGTGCTTGGCATGGGCCGCGGCGCTGGCCACCTGTTCGGCGGTCCGATAATGACCGGGCTGCACGCGCAGCACGCCAATGCTGACCGTCGTCAGTGGATGAAAGCGCAGGGTGCCATGCCGGTCTTCGGCCATGATGCCACCGGCGGCACGCGCGGCTTCGTCGTACAGCGCGCGGGCCTGCTCATTGAAGCTGTGCACGGCGGTCAGCAAACGCTGCTCCCAGTCGGGCGACTGCATCAGCAGCACGAAGTCGTCGCCGCCGACGTGGCCGATGAAATCCCGCCGTGGGTCGCAGGCGGCGCTCAGGCAGCGCGCTTGCAGTCGGATCATTTCATCGCCTCGCCAGTAGCCGTAGTGGTCGTTGAACGCCTTGAAGTGGTTCAGGTCGGCATAGCAGGCGGTAAACGGCTCCCCGTTTTGGAGCAGCCGCTCGATGTGCAGCGTGAGCGGCACATTACCCGGCAGCGACGTCAGTGGATTGGCGTGGCGCGCGGCCTCGATGCGCGCCTCCGTCACGCGACGCACCAGTTGCTCGCCCGTGCCCAGCCCCACGTAGCGTCCGTGGTCGGTGAGGATGAAGCCATCGCGCAGGTAGGTCTGGTCGGCCGAGGTCAGCACCTCGGTCAGGTGCTCGATGGGGGTATGCACCTCCACGCACAGTGGTTGCCGGTTGGCCAGCGTCAGGCAGGGGTTGCGGCCGCGCAGCTCGCGGAAGTAGCGGTGCATGGCCTGTTCCTGCAATGTGCGCCGCGCCAGCAGCCCCACCGCCCGCTCGCCGTCCACGATGGCCACGGCGTTGAGGTGGGGATGGCGGCGGAACAGCTCTAGCGCATCTTCATTGGTGTGGCGCGGGGTCAGGGCCGGCGCGGTGATCAACAGGGTGCGCGCGGTCAGCGAGCGGTTGACGACCCGGTGTCCTTCGGGCAGCACGGCGATCTCGCGCTCGCGCAGCACGGCCAGCGCGGGCGGCGGCAATTCGTGCACGGCAGCCGGTTCGGGGCGGCCGAACAGGTAGCCCTGCGCCAGCGGTATGCCCATGTCACGCAGTACGCGCAACTCATCGGCATGCTCCACGCCTTCGGCGACGAGCTGGGCACCAAACGTGTCGGCCAGGTGCTGCAGGGCACGCAGCGTCTGCAGTTTGTGCCCGTTTTCGTGCACCTGCTGGGTGAAGTACTTGTCGATCTTGACATACTCCGGGCGCAGCTCTGACCACAGACGCAAGCTGGAGCGGCCGTCGCCGAAATCATCCAGCGCCAGCGCCGCCCCGGCGCCGCGCCACAGCGCCAACGCCTGCTGCAGGGCGTCCAAATCATGCACCCGCTCATGCTCGGTCAGCTCCAGCACCACCCCCGCCAGCGGCATCGTTTGGGCCTGGCGCGCGCCCTGCCAACCTTGGGAGGCTGTGTCCAGCGCGCGCTGCACCAGGGCCGTGGCGCTGACGTTGATGAACAGCAACCCATGCACCGTCTCCTGCTGGCGCACGCCCAGCGCAGTGCGCACACACGCCAGCTCCAGCTCCAGCGTGCAGCCCTCGCGCGCGGCGGCAGCAAACAGCTGCTCGGGGGTGCGCCAGGCACAGTCGGCCCGGGTGCGCACCAGCGCCTCGTGGCCGAAGACGCGCTGCGACGCCAGTTCGATGATGGGCTGCAGATGCATGCGCAGCCCGTCACCGGCGATCAAACCGCGGACGCTGTGCGGATCGGTTCCCCGGGCGGTGTTGGGCATGGTGAGGATGAAGGGCTCCGGCAGCAACATCACGCTGCATGATGCACCGGCGTGATGACCACTGTGTGACAGATCGTACGGGCCGGGCGCATGGTGCCGGTGCGGACGCTGCGGTGGCCCATGCTGGCCCGCGCCTTGCTACGATGCCGGCATGGATGTCACGCCCCGCCCCGGATACGATGAAATGACGGCCGCCGATGGCCGTGTGCGCCCGCACTATGCGGCGTACGCGCGCTGGCTGGCCGAACAACCCCCCGAAAACATGGCTGCGCGGCGCAGCCAAGCGGAGCTGCTGTTTCGCCGTGTCGGTATCACCTTTGCTGTCTACGGGGACAAGGATGAGGAGGGTGCTGGCACCGAGCGCCTGATCCCGTTCGACGTGATTCCGCGCATCATCCCGGCGCACGAATGGCAGCTGCTGCAGCGCGGACTGGTGCAGCGGGTGACGGCGCTCAACCGCTTCATTCACGATATCTACCACGGACAGGAGATCCTGCGTGCCGGGGTGGTGCCGGCCGAGGCGGTGCGGCACAACGCGCAGTACCGGGCCGAAATGCAGGGATTGGCGGTGCCGGGGGATGTTTACGCCCACGTCGCCGGCATCGATATCGTGCGTGCACCCAAGCCGGGCGCACCAGAAGAGGGCGAGTTTTACGTGCTGGAGGACAACCTGCGCGTGCCCTCCGGCGTGAGCTACATGCTGGAAGACCGCAGCATGATGATGCGGCTATTTCCAGAGCTGTTCCGAGATCACCGCGTTGCGCCGGTGGCACACTATCCGGACCTGCTGCTGCAGACGCTGCGCTCGGTGGCGCCGCCCCATGCTGCCGAGCCGACTGTGGTGGTACTGACGCCCGGTATCTACAACAGCGCATACTTCGAACACGCTTTTTTGGCCCAGCAGATGGGTGTGGAGCTGGTCGAAGGGCAGGATCTGTTTACCCGCGACGGCTACGTGTACATGCGCACCACGCGTGGGCCACAGCGAGTGGATGTGATTTATCGGCGCATCGACGACGATTTCCTCGATCCCCTGGCCTTCCGGGCGGACTCGGTGCTGGGTTGTGCGGGACTGCTGGATGCCTACCGGCGCGGCCACGTGACGCTGTGCAACGCCATTGGTACTGGGGTGGCTGACGATAAGTCCATCTACCCCTACGTGCCAAAGATGATCGAGTTCTACCTGGGCGAGACGGCGATCCTGTCCAATGTGCCGACCTACGCCGGGCGCGATCCGCGCGACTTGGCGTACATCATCGCCCATCTGGATGAACTGGTGGTCAAGGAGGTGCATGGCGCCGGCGGCTACGGGATGCTGATTGGGCCCATGGCCTCACGCGCCGAGCGCGAGCGCTTTGCGGCCGCCCTGCGCGCCCAACCGGAGCAGTACATCGCCCAGCCGACGCTGTCGCTGTCCACCTGCCCAACGTACGTCGAACAGGGTGTCGCGCCGCGGCACATCGACTTGCGGCCGTTCGTGCTGTCGGGTCGGACGGTGAAGGTGGTCCCCGGTGGACTGACCCGGGTGGCCTTGCGCGAGGGCTCGCTGGTCGTCAACTCGTCGCAGGGTGGGGGCACCAAGGATACGTGGGTGCTGGAGCCCTGAGGCGGCGAATGGACCGACCCGCCCGCCGCGCCGATTCACCGGAGAACCGCATGCTGTCCCGCACCGCCGATCACCTGTTTTGGATGGCGCGCTACACCGAGCGCGCCGAAAACACCGCCCGTATGCTGGATGTGCACGTACAGACGGCGCTGCTGCCTCAGACCGACGACGGTGCCCGCCGCGACTGGGAGGGACTGCTGCGCATCAGCGAACTGATGCCGGCTTACACCGCCGCATACGGCGCGGTCAGCGCGCGCGACGTGCTGCACTTCATGGTGCGCGACGAGCTCAACCCCTCCAGCATCGCCAGCTGCCTGCGCGCGGCGCGCGAAAACGCCCGCGCGGTTCGCGGCGTGCTGACCACCGAACTGTGGGAGGCGCACAACCAGACCTGGCTGGAGCTGCAGCGGCTGCTGAAAGCCGGTGAGTTCGAGCGCGACCCGGGCGGTTTTTTCGAGTGGGTGAAGTTTCGCTCGCACGTCTCGCGCGGTGTGGCCTACGGCACCATGCTGCAGGACGAGGCGTTCCACTTCTTGCGCTTGGGCACCTTTTTGGAACGGGCCGACAACACGGCGCGGATGCTGGATGTGAAATTTCACGGCGCACCCGCCGCCGGTGAGGCGGTGGCCGGTACCCACAGCGCCGAGGCGACCCGCGACTTCTACCACTGGAGCAGCATCTTGCGCAGTGTCAGTGCGTTCGAGATCTACCGCAAGGTATACCGCAGCGGCATCACGCCAGAGCGGGTGGCGGAGTTGCTGATCCTGCGCGCCGACATGCCGCGCAGTCTGGCTGCCTGC
>NZ_DAISZC010000102.1:0-4146 GCF_036824975.1 Tepidimonas sp. | reverse complement strand
CGACCCCCTATGAGGCCCTCGGCGGTGCCGACGGCGTGCAGCGCCTGGTGCAGCGCTTCTACGACCTGATGGACACGCTGCCCGAGGCCTGGGCCGCGCGCCGCATCCACCCCGACGACCTGCGTGGCGCGCGCCAGAGCCTGTTCGAATTTCTGTCGGGCTGGCTGGGCGGCCCCCCGCTGTACGAACAGAAAAAGGGCCATCCGCGCCTGCGCATGCGGCATCTGCCGTACGCCATTGGACCGGCCGAGCGCGACGCCTGGATGCTGTGCATGCGCACCGCGCTGACGGAACAGGTGGCCGACACCGGTCTGCGCGAGGCACTGCTGCAGGCCCTGGGCGCGCTGGCCGAGCACATGATCAATACACGCACCAGCGCCGCAGCCGCCACCGACGCGCGCACCCCGAGCGGCACAGCCGTCGATGCCCCCCTCGACCCCGACCGGCTACCGCTCATCGACGACGAGCTTGATGTGCTGGCCAGCCTGGTGCCGTTGGCGGGGACGCGGTTGATCGAGCTGGGCTGCGGGCCGGCGCGACTGGCGCGCACACTGGTGCAGCGCTACCCCGGCAGCCACGTGGTGGGGCTGGAGGTGGATGCGGTGCAGCACGCGCGCAACCTCGCGCAGCCGCAGGCGGGGCTGACGTTCGTCGCCGCCGGCGCCGAGGCCATCCCCTTTCCCGACGCCCACTTCGACGGCGCGCTGATGCTCAAAAGCCTGCACCACGTGCCGTTGGTCGCCATGGACGCAGCGCTGCAGGAGGTGGCGCGCGTGGTGCGACCCGGGGGCTGGCTGTACGTGAGCGAGCCCATCTATGGCGGCGCCCTCAACGAGATCGTGCGGCTCTACAACGACGAGGGTAAGGTGCGCGCCGCGGCCCAGGCAGCGCTGGATCGGGCCGTGGCGCGTGGCCACCCCTGGCAAGCGCTGGCCCAGCGGCGCTTCGCACAGCCAGTGCGTTACCGCGACTGGGCCGATTTTGCGCAGCGCATGCTGTACCCGACCTTCGCCGACCACCGCATCACGCCCGAACTGGCCGAGCGTGTGCGCGCCGCCTTCGAGCCGCACCTGGGGCCCGATGGCGCTACCTTCGTGCGCCCCATGCACGTGCGCCTGTTGCGCCGGGTGTGAGGGTCGGCAGTCAATGGCGGGAGTACATGCCGGGTTTCGGTGCCGGGCGGTGGGCCACGGCGTCAACGCGCCGCGTCACCGTCGTGCAGTAGCGCCTGCACCGCCTGGTGGTGCGTCAGGAACACCTGTCCGCTGAGGCGCTGCAGGAAGTCGCTGCGCCGCAGCCGGTCCATCACCGGCCCCTTGACCTCGCTCAAGTGCAGCCGCACCCCTGCGCGCTGCAGGCGTTCGTTGATTTGCTGCAGGCTCTGCAGCGCGCTGGCATCGATGTCGTTGACGGCCGCGCACTGCAGCACCACGTGACGCACCCCGGGGTGCGTAGCCAGCTCTTCGGCAACGCGCGCCTCCAGATAGCCCGCGTTGGCAAAAAACAGGCTCTCATCGACGCGCAGGCCCAGGATATGCGGATGCGTAACCACCGCGTGCCGCCGCACATTGCGGTAGTGCTCGGTGCCCGGCACGTTGCCCACCACCGCGATGTGCGGGCGGCTGCTGCGCGCGAGGTGCAGCGCCAGCGAGGCAATCACCCCCACCGTCAGCCCGGTCACCAGGTCGGTGGTCAGCGTCGCGACGAAGGTCAGCGCCTGCGCGGCAAAGTCGGAACGCGCGTAGCGCCAGTTGACGACGAAGCTGCGCCAGTCCATCAGCGTGCCCAGCGACACCCAGATGATGGCCGCCAGCACCGCCAACGGCAGGTCGTGCAGCCAACGTGTGAAGGCCAGCGCCACGACAGCCAGTAGCCCAGCGGCGATCAGCCCCACGGCGGGGGTGCGGCCCCCGCTGTCGGCCACCACGGCGGTGCGCCCAAAGCTGGCGCCCACCGCAAACGCGCCGCTAAGGCCCGCAGCCACATTGGCCGCCCCCATCGCGCGCATCTCGGCGTTGGCGTCCAGCGGCTCGCCGCGCCGTGCGGCCAAGTTCTGCGCCACCGAAATCTGCTCGATAAAGGTCATGACGGCAATCAGCAGCGCAGGCACCAGCAAGGCCTGCCACATCGTGGGGCCCACCTGCACCAGTGGCTGCAGCGACAGCGCGGGCAGACCGGCCGGAATGTCACCCACCACCGCCAGCCCCTGCTGTGCCCAGCCCAACGACCGCGTCAGCCCGATGGCCAGCGCCATCACCGCCAGCGGCGAGACTTTGGCCGCCAGCTCGGCCGCGGCAGCGGGCACGCCCAGTGCGCGCAGCGCGGCAGCCACCACGCGCCGCGCCCCCCACAGCAGCACCAGCGCCGCCGCGCCCACCGCCAGCGTCAGCGGGTGCAGCTGCGGCAGCGCGCCGGCCAGGCTCGCCGCAAATGCGCCCACGGTGTCGGTGCGCAGCGGCACCCCCAGCAGATGGGGCACTTGCCCCAGCCCAATCAGCACCCCGGCAGCGGTCATAAAACCGGCCAGCACCGGACGGCTCAGAAACGCCGCCATAAAGCCCATACGCAGCGCCCCCATCAGCAGCAGCGCCACCCCCACCATTACCGCCAGTACCGCACTGGCGGCAACAAATTCGGCGCTGCCCGCCGCCACCGACCCCACCGCACCCAGCGACATGATGGAGCGCAGCGCCGTCGGCCCGGGCCCCAGCACCGTGCTGCTGCACATCAGCGCATACACCACCATCGGCAGCATGCTGGCGTACAGGCCGGTGACCGGCGGCATGCCCGCCAACACCGCATACGCCAGCGCCTGGGGAATCAGCAACAGCGTCACCACCAGCGCCGCCGTGGTGTCGGCCAGCAGCTGGGCGCGTCCATACGTCCGCCCCCAGCGCAGGATCGGAAACCACTCGCTCCAGCGGCCCGGCGTCATCGTCGGTGGCCCTCCATCGTCAGGGCGCGGACCAACGCTGCGCCACCGCATCCACGGGGATGCGCCCGCTCACGACAGTGGGCGCCTCAGACGCGCCCCGACGCGGCGCCGCGCCGCGCGCGCCGAAGCCGGCAGCTGCAGCGCTGGCAGCGGCCGCTCGGTGGCGCTGGCGGACACAATCACGCCCCCCCCCAAACACACCTCGCCGTCGTACAGCACGGCGCTTTGTCCAGGCGTGACGGCCCACTGCGGCGCATCGAACGCCAGCTCGAAGCCTTGGGGCGTCAGCGCCAGCGCGCAGGCGGCGTCCGTCTGCCGGTAGCGCGTCTTGGCCGTATAGCGGCCCGGCATGGGGGGTGTGCCCGCGATCCAGCTCGCGTCCGCCGCCCGCAGACGCGGCGACTGCAGCCACGGGTGGTCGTGCCCCTGCACCGCCCACAGCGTATTGGTGGCCAGATCCTTGCGCGCCACGAACCACGGCGCGTGCTCGCCCGCACCCCGCCCCGCATCCCCGCCCTTGAGGCCCCCGATGCCCAGCCCCTGGCGTTGGCCCAGGGTGTAAAAGCTCAGGCCCACGTGGCGGCCAATCTGGCGCCCGTGCTCATCGACGATCGGCCCCGGCGTGCCGCTGAGGTAGCGCTGCAGAAACTCGCGAAACGGCCGCTCGCCGATGAAGCAAATGCCCGTCGAGTCCTTCTTGCGCGCGTTGGGCAGGCCGATGTCCGCGGCGAGGCGGCGCACCTCGCTCTTGTGCAAATGCCCCACCGGAAACAGCGTACGGCTGAGCTGCGCCTGCGTCAGCCGGTGCAGGAAGTAACTTTGGTCCTTGGTCGGATCGACGCCCTTGAGCAGTTCGAAACGCCCGTCGGCGGCGCTGGCGGTGGCCACGTCGCGCAGCTGCCCATCCGACGCCACGCAGCGCACGCGCGCGTAGTGCCCGGTGGCGATTTTGTCCGCCCCCTGCCGCATCGCATGGTCCAAGAACGCCTTGAACTTGATCTCGGCGTTGCACAGGATGTCGGGGTTTGGGGTGCGACCGGCCTCATACTCGCGCAAAAACTCGGCAAACACCCGGTCCTTGTACTCGGCAGCAAAGTTGACGTGCTCGATGTCGATGCCGATCACGTCGGCCACCGCGGCGGCGTCCAGCCAGTCCTGCCGGCTGGAGCAGTACGCGCTGTCGTCGTCATCCTCCCAGTTCTTCATGAAGA